>JBBRSX010000232.1:0-6630 GCA_038244925.1 Hyphomicrobiales bacterium
AGCCGTTGGCCTTGCCTTCGGTGAACGGCGAATTGGCGAACAGAGCGGTCGCGATCGGCTGCAACGCCACCGAGACGCGGAGCTTCTTGACCATTTCGGCTTCGGAGGAGAAGTCGAGATTGGTCTGCACGGTGCAGGTCCGGTACATCATGTCGAGGCCGTATTGGCCGACCTTCGGCATGTAGTTGGTCATGATCTTGTAGCGGCCCTTCGGCATCACGGGGATCTGCTTTCGCGACCACGACGGCGTCATGCCGAGCCCGAGAAAGCCGATGCCCAAGGGCGTCGCGATCTCGCGAACCTGCGCCAGATGCGCCATCAGCTCCGACTGGGTCTGGTGCACGGTTTCGACCGGAGCGCCGGACAGTTCGAATTGCCCGCCGGGCTCCAGCGAAATCGCGCCGCCGCCGGTGACGTCGTACAGCCCGATGATGTTGCCGCGCTCCATGATCGGCTCCCAGCCGAGCAGAAGCTGCATGCCTTCGAGCAGCGCACCGATGCCCTTGCCGCCTTCATACGGCACCGGCTGATGGCCCTCGAGCGTGAACGGGGTTTTTTCGTGCTCGGTGCCTATGCGAAATTCACTCGGCGGCTTCACGCCGTCCTCGATCCACGCCACGAGTTCGTCGCGCGATTGCAGCGGCGTCATATCGATCTGGTCACGCGCCATAAAAAATCCGGATCCTTGGCGATTCGACCGAACGCGCCGTGTGCAGGGAGGAAATGCGGACGGCATTGTCCGCAACAACGAAAGGTGTCGGGGCGATCATCGCGCGGGCACGCCGTCTCGGACGGCGGCCGCCTTGATGTCCCCGCAGGAGCAGCCCAGCCGGTCGAGCAGACCGCAGAGCTTGATGGCATCGGCGTCCGACAGTTTGGAGCCGACGTACTTTTCGATCGCCGCCGAATAGGCGTTCCACATTTTCTTCTGCAACTCGCGCCCGGTCTCGGTGATCTCGACGAACTGGCCGCGCTTGTCGATCTTGCACTCGCGACGCGCCGCCAGTCCCTCGTCGACCAGACGGTCGATCAGCCGCGAGGTCGAGTATTGCGGGATCAGCATCTGCTTTTCCAGCTCGACCGGACGCATCTCGCCGGTCGGCGCGCGCGACAACTCCAGCAGCGCGTCGTACCAGGCCAGCGGCGGAAAGCCGGCTTTCTTCAAATCCTGCTCGACGGCATCGAGCACCCGGCTCTGGACCCGCATCAGGCGGATCCAGGCGGCGGTCGCCTCGGTCGAAGGTTTGCGTTTCATCGTTCAGTCCATATCTGTCGCACGCCACTGTACCGCACTAAATGCAGCTGCATCAATCTTGACTATTCCATGCAGATGCATTTAGTCATTTCGTGGCTTTTTCAAGTGAGGTGATCGCCCGCTTCGCATGAAGAAAACGTGTCAAATGAGCGATTTCGAGCCCGTCCAGGCCCGGCTGCCAAAAACCAATCAATCGCAGGAAGGGAAATCCCGATGAAATTGTATTATTCGCCCGGCGCATGCTCGCTCTCCCCCCATATCGCGCTGCTGGAGGCCGGCCTGCCCTATGACCTGGTAAAGGTCGATCTGCGCGCCAAGAAGCTGGAAAACGGCGACGACTATCTCAAGATCAACCCGAAGGGCCAGGTGCCGGCGCTGGCGCTGGACTCCGGCGAACTCGTCACCGAAGGCCCGGTCATCGTCCAGATGATCGCCGACAAGGCCGGCAGGGGCCTGGCGCCCGCCCGCGACAGCGACGAGCGTTACAAGCTGCAGGCCTGGCTCACCTATATCAACAGCGAATTGCACAAGAACATCGGCCCGCAGTTCAGCCCCGTGCTCGCCGACGACGCCAAGGCCTTCTTCAAGGACCGGGTGATGGGCAAGTTCAAGTATGTCGACGGCGAACTGGCCGGGAAAGACTATCTGATGGGCAAGCAGTTCACCGTGGCCGATGGCTACATGTTCACGATGCTGTCATGGGCCGAGCGGATGAAGTGGGATCTCTCCGGCATGTCCAACCTGATGGCCTACAAGGCCCGCGTCGGCGCCCGGCCGAAGGTGCTGGAAGCCCTGACCAAGGAAGGCCTGATGAAGGCGGCGTAAGGTTTTGTGATCGGAATGCGAAAGGGCCAGATCGATGATCCGGCCCTTTTTTATTTCGTCGTCATTGCGAGCGAAGCGAAGCAATCCATCTCACCGCGGTAAGGCAGAAGAATGGATTGCTTCGTCGCTTTGCTCCTCGCAATGACGGATGAAAGGCAGCTTACGCCGCCGCCTGCTTCTTCGGCGGGAAGCGGCCGTAGAACGTCTCGCCCTTGGCGGCCATTTCGACCAGCAGTTTCGGCGGCGTGAAGCGCGAGCCATATTTGGCCTCGAGCTTGTGGCAGAGCGCGACGAACTTTTTGGTGCCCATGAAGTCGATATAGGACAGCGTGCCGCCGGTGAACGGCGCGAAGCCGAAGCCGAGGATCGAACCGACATCGGCCTCGCGCACGTCGGTGATGACGTGATCTTCCACGGTGCGTGCAGCTTCCACCGCCTGCGTCACCAGAAAACGCTGCTTCAGTTCCTCGATCTCGAGCGTATCGGGATCGAGGTGTTTCGGCTGCAACGCGCCGAGGCCCGGCCAAAGGCTCTTCTGGCCCTTGCCCTTTTCGGGATAGTCGTAATAGCCCTTGGCGTTCTTGCGGCCGAAGCGGCCTTGTTTTTCGACCAGTTCGACCATCAGTTTCTTCTGGTCCTGGTTGATCGCGTTGGGACCGAGATCGGCTTCGGTCGCCTTCATGATCTTGAGCCCGAGGTCGAGCGCCACTTCGTCCGACAGCGACAGCGGCCCGACCGGCATGCCGGCCATCCTGGCGACGTTCTCGATCATGGCCGGCGGCACGCCTTCGAGGAACATCTCGGTGCCCTCGGCGATGTAGCGCATTACGCAGCGGTTGGCGAAGAAGCCGCGGGAGTCATTGACGACGATCGGCGTCTTGCCGATCACGCGCACGTAATCCAAAGCGGTCGCCAGCGCGAGATCGCCGGTGTTCTTGCCGACGATGACTTCCACCAGCATCATCTTCTCGACCGGCGAGAAGAAGTGGATGCCGATGAACTTGCCCTGGTCCTTGAATTCCTCGGCCAGCGAGTTGATCGGCAAGGTCGAGGTGTTGGAGGCGATGATCGCACCGTCCTTCAGCAGCGGCTGCGCCTTGGCATAGGTTTCCGCCTTGACCTTGCGGTCCTCGAACACGGCCTCGATCACGAGGTCGCAGTCTTTCAGCACGTTGTAATCGGCGGTCGCCGAGATCCGGCCCATGATCGCGTCGCGGTCGCTTTCCTTGGCGCGGCCCTTCTTGATCAAATCGTCGATCACGGACTGGGCGTGGCCCTTGCCCTTGTCGGCGCTTTCCTGATCGCGGTCGATCAGCACCACGTCGATGCCGGCGCGTGCCGAGACGTAGCCGACGCTGGCGCCCATGAAGCCGGCGCCGATCACGGCGAGCTTCTTTACTTTCGTCGGCGGCACATTGGCCGGACGCCGCGCGCCCTTGTTCAGTTCCTGCATCGACAGGAACAGGCTGCGGATCATCGCCGCGGCTTCGTTGGAGCGCAGCACCTGCGTGAAGTAACGCGACTCGACGCGCAGCGCCGCGTCGATCGGCAACTGCAGGCCTTCGTAGACGCAGCTCATGATGGCGCGCGCCGCCGGATAGTTGTCGTAGGTCTCGCGGCGGTAGATCGCGTTGCCGGCCGGGAACATCATCATGCCGGCCTTGGAGAAAACCGGACCGCCCGGCAGCTTGAAGCCCTTCTCGTCCCAAGGTGCTACCGCCTTGCCGCCGCCCTTGATCCAGTCCTTGGCAGCCTTGATCATCTCGGCGGGGGGAACGATGGCGTGAATCAAATTCAGCGCCTTGGCCTTGGCGAGGTTGATCGCCTCGCCCTTCAACAGCAACTGCATCGCATCCTGCGGCGAGACGATGCGCGGCACGCGCTGGGTGCCGCCGGCACCGGGGAAAAGACCGACCTTCACTTCGGGCAAACCGAGACGGGTCTTGGGATTGTCGGCGGCGACGCGGTAGTGGCAGGCCAGCGTCAGTTCAAAGCCGCCCCCGAGAGCGAGGCCGTTGATGGCGGCGACCCACGGCTTGCCTGAAGTCTCGATCGACCGAAACACCTGCGAGAAGCGGCGGCTCTGGTCGAACAGCATCTGGTTGGCGGCGACTTCGCCCTTGTCCTTGAGCATACCGGCATAGGTGTTGGCCATGCCCTCGAGCATCGACAGGTCAGCACCGGCGCACAGCGCTTCCTTGCCCGAGGTGATGACGACGCCTTTCACGGCGGCATCTTCCGAGGTCTGCTTGATGATCGCCTCGAGTTCGGTAACGGAAGTTTCGTCCAGCACGTTCATGGAACGGCCGGGGGTGTCCCAGGTCACCAGGACGATGCCGTCGGCGTCGGTTTCGGTCTTGAAATTCTTGAAGGCCATGTGTTGCTCCCGGTCTCTCCGTCATCCCGAGGTGGCCTCGCGCTTGCGAGGCCCTCGAAGGATGACTGTGTGAATGATCCATCCTTCGAGGCTCGGGCTGACGCCCTCGCACGCTGGGGATGACGCTGCCTTCGCTTAAACCCGCTCGATGATCGTCGCCGTCCCCATGCCGCCGCCGATACACAGCGTCACCAGCGCGGTCGATTTGTTGGTGCGCTCGAGTTCGTCGAGCACGGTGCCGAGGATCATGGCGCCGGTGGCGCCGAGCGGATGGCCGAGCGCGATGGCGCCGCCATTGACGTTGATCTTGGAAGCATCGATCTGGAACGCCTGCATGTAGCGCAGCACCACCGAGGCAAAGGCCTCGTTGAGTTCGAACAGGTCGATGTCCGACGTCTTCATGCCTGATCGTTCGAACAGTTTTTCGGTGACGTCGACCGGGCCGGTCAGCATCATCGCGGGCTCGGAGCCGATATTGGCGAACGCGCGAATTTTGGCGCGCGCTTTCATTCCGTATTTCGCACCCGCTTCCTTGCTGCCGAGCAGCACCGCACCGGCGCCGTCGACGATGCCGGAGGAGTTGCCGGCATGATGCACGTAGTTGATGCGCTCGACCTCGGGATGCGACTGGATCGCGACCGCATCAAAACCGCCCATCTGGCCCATCGCGACGAAAGCCGGCTGCAACTGGCCGAGCGACTGCATCGTCGTGGTCGGCCGCATGTGCTCGTCCTTGGCCAATATCGTCAGGCCGTTGATGTCCTTGACCGGCACCACGGATTTCTTGAAGCGGCCCTCGTCCCAGGCTTTTGCCGCGCGCTGCTGGCTCTGCACCGCATAGGCATCGACGTCGTCGCGCGAAAAACCGTATTTGGTCGCGATCAAATCGGCCGAGACGCCCTGCGGCATGAAATAGGACGGCACCGCCATCGACGGGTCCATCGGCCAGGCGCCACCGGAGGCGCCGATGCCGATGCGGCTCATCGATTCGGCACCGCCGCCGATCACGAGGTCGTGCTGGCCGCTCATGATCTGGGCGGCGGCGAAATTCACGGCATCGAGGCCGGAAGCGCAGAAGCGGCTGATCTGCACGCCGGGGACGGCCTCGCCGAGGCCGGCCTTCATCGCCGCAAAGCGCGCGATATCGGAGCCGGCCTCGCCGACCGGATCGACCACGCCGAGGATGACGTCGTCGACGACGTCTTCGGGCAGGTTGTTGCGTTCTTTCAGCGCCTGCAGCGGCACCGTCGCCAGCGCCAGCGCGGTGACTTCATGGAGCGAGCCGTCGGCCTTGCCGCGGCCGCGCGGGGTGCGAACGTGATCGTAGATATAGGCTTCGGGCATGTCGCCCTCCCAGATATGAGGATCGTAATATAGTGCTGAAGTCGGCGCGGCGTCTGCTCCGCGGCGAAGAATCTCAGAACGCTTCCGCCGCCAGTTCCATGGTGGTCGCAGCGCCGGTCTGGATGCGCGCGAGATGGACCGTGGTTTCCGGCAACATCCGCTCCATGAAGAAGCGGCCGGTCACCAGCTTGGTGGTCAGATAGGGCGAGGCCCCTGACGCCGCAATCTTGTCCTGCGCCACCTTCGCCATCTTCGCCCACATGTAGCCGAAGGTGACGAGTCCGAACAATTGCATGTAGTCGGTGGCGGCGGCTCCCGCATTGTCGGGCTTGGCCAGCGCATTCTGCATCAGCCAGCCGGTGGCCTGCTGCAGATGGCCAAGCGCGGTCGAGAGCGGCGTCACGTAGGGCTTCATGGCTTCGTCGGCGCCATTTTCCTTGGCGAAGGCGGCGACTTCGCCGAAGAACGCCATCACGGCGCGGCCGCCGTCGCGCGGCAGCTTGCGGCCGACGAGGTCGAGCGCCTGAATGCCATTGGCGCCCTCGTAGATCATGGCAATGCGGGCATCGCGCACGAACTGCTCCATGCCGTGCTCGGCGATGTAGCCGTGGCCGCCATACATCTGCTGCGCCAGCACCGCGTTGGAGAAGCCGAGGTCGGTCATCACGCCTTTCATGACCGGGGTCATCAGGCCCATGTGGTCGTCGGCCTCCTGGCGATCCTTCGGATCGGTGGAGCGATGGGCGACGTCGCTCTTCAGCGCGGTCCAGATCACCATGGCGCGCGCAGCCTCGTTGAAGGCGCGGATGGTGAGCAGCGTGCGGCGGAC
>JBBRSX010000233.1:0-6606 GCA_038244925.1 Hyphomicrobiales bacterium
AACGGCATGCTGGGATTCCTGCTGTTCGCCGGCGCGCTCCACGTCGACCTCGGCAAGTTGCGCAGCCGCGCGATCCCGGTGGCGATCCTGGCGTTCTTCGGCACCTTGATCTCGACGGCAATCGTTGGCGTCGGATTCTACTGGATCGCAAGGCTGGTCGGTCATCCCATGACGCTGTCCTGGGCGCTGGTGTTCGGCGCATTGATCAGCCCAACCGACCCCGTCGCCGTGCTCAGCACCCTGAAAACCGTCAAGGTGCCGCCCGATCTCGAAATCGAAATGCAGGGCGAATCCCTGTTCAACGACGGCGTCGGCATCGTGCTGTTCGCGATACTGTTGCGCTTTGCGACCGGAAGCGGAGACACCGGTCCTGCGGCGATTTCCGAACTATTGCTGCTGGAGGCCGGCGGCGGCGTACTGCTCGGGCTGGTGACCGGTTACATCGCCTATCAGGGAATGCGCCTGATCGACGATTACACGGTCGAGGTGCTCATCACGTTGGCGCTGGTGACCGGTACCTATGCCCTGGCTCAAAGGCTGCATGTCAGCGGGCCGCTCTCGGTGGTCGCCGCGGGCCTCCTGATCGGCGATCGCGGTCCCCGCTACGCCATGAGCGAGCGAACGCAAACCTATGTGTTCGCACTGTGGACCTTGATCGACGAAATTCTCAATTCGGTGCTGTTCCTTTTGATCGGCCTTGAAGTTCTGGTCCTTCGATCCGAACCATGGACGATTTTCGCCGCCGGCGTTGCGATACCACTGGTGCTGGCGGCCAGACTGTTCGCTGTGGCGCTGCCGCCGATCCTGTTTGCCTGGAGCAGACTGATGTCGGTCGGCAACGTTCCCTTCCTGACCTGGGCCGGCGTGCGGGGCGGTATTTCCGTAGCGCTGGCATTATCCGTGCCGGACAGCGCCGCGAAGCCCGCCATTCTTGCGGCAACCTACGCGGTCGTGCTTTTCAGCATCATCGTGCAGGGATCCACGCTTGGCATCGTGGCCAGGCGAACCATCCCGGGCGAGAGCCCGGTTGGAACGAGCTAGCGAAAAAGCTCCGCAACGGGGGCCCGGAGCTTCCGTCGCCGCCCCGTGGTCCTCTCAGTCCAGCCCCTGCACCTTCGGCAGATCCTGGGTCGGGGCGATCTGCGCCACGGGCTTGGCGGGGGCCGAGCCGGTCGTGACGGCCGGCGGGGCCGCTGGTGCCTCCGCCGGCTTCGTCTGCGCGACCGCCGATTGCTGTTGTGGTTCGGGTTTGGCGGCCAGCGGGCTCGCCTTCGGCACCGGCACGGTGCGGCTGGCCACATGCGGGATCGACCTTGGCGGCCGCGGCTCACCCCTGACATGGGTCGGCGGCGGCAGGGCCTCCTGCGGTACGTTGCTGCCGGTAATATCCTCGTTGAAGTTGTTCTCGATCCGGTAGCCCGGCCTGAAGCGGACGATCCGCCCGTCACGCGCATCGATGATCAGCCGGCCGCTTTCACCGCTGCGATCGATCACGGCGATGGCGTAGACGAAACCGCGCTGCCGCGGGATGCCGAGCGGCGAAAACCCGTTCTCGCGCAGCACCGTGTAAACTTCCACCGGCGGCAGCAGCCGCGGGCCAGAGCCGTAATGCGGTCCGGGGCCGTAACTCGGCCCGGGGGTTTCCGGCCGCGCCGCCGCATAGGGGCCGCCGACATCGGAGACCGGCGTATAGGGCGAGCGCCCGACCTCGTTGGGCGCAAGCATCTGCGCTTGCGCGCCGGCAGCACCGACCAAAAGGCCCACCGCCAAACATCCCGTAAATAACTTCATCGTCGAATGCTCCTGTAAGCCCCGCCGTCTCCAGGCCGAAGCGTTCGCTTTCTTGCCTGTCGCCCAAAGTCTCTTGCGTTCAAGTTTGTTGCGCGCATGTTTCTTGTCCGGGGGCGAATTTCAGCCGTCCCCGACGGGCAAATTTCGTTGTAGAATCCGGCGGTCCTTGGGCGGGATCGCGGCGTGTTTGCTTCAAATCGGCGGCGACGGTTCGGCCCGCTGCGGGCACGGATCAGCCATGCGGGCAAGGACTCTCACGTGCTTGTGTGATAGACAAAAATTTGGCATGGTCGTAGTTAGGACAGCATCACTGTCTCAATTACGAGCTTTCCCGGCACAGGGATTGCAATGAAAACTGGGTGCTTCGAGCCCCAGGGAAGTGCAGGCAAGGCCGTTCCTCAGGGACGTTGAACGCCCAGGCCTGAATTTAGGAAATTGCGGCTCGCGGAGGACGAGCGGTGGCCCGGTGGGTTCCGCAAACGTCCAAGGTGCGCCGACGAAACGGTGGCCCTTAGCCTGTTTGAGAGGATCAAGATGAGCGGGTCGGAATTCGAGCGCGAAAACATCGGGACAGCAGCTCTGTCGGCGACCGCCGCATCGAAACCGGACGACACCGTGGATTCGCCGCGCGAACATAGCTGGCGTCCGCCGGCCGAGGGCATGTACGACCCGAGCCTGGAAAAGGATTCCTGCGGCGTCGGCTTCATCGCCAACATCAAGGGCCAGAAGTCGCATCAGATCGTCGCCGACGCGATCAACATCCTGTGCAACCTCGAACATCGCGGCGCCGTCGGCGCCGACCCGCGCGCCGGCGACGGCGCCGGCATTCTGGTGCAGATCCCGCACGCCTTCTTCAAGCGCAAGGCCGCCGAGATCGGCTTCCAGCTGCCCGAGCCCGGCGAATACGCCATCGGCGCGCTGTTCCTGCCGAAGGAAACCGCGTGGCGCAAAGTCATCCAGAGCATCGTCGCCGAACAGATCAAGGCCGAAGGCCTCATGCTGCTCGGCTGGCGCGACGTGCCGTCCGACAACTCCTCACTCGGCGAGACCGTCAAGCCGACCGAGCCCTACCACATGCAGGTGTTCATCGGCCGCAACGGCGCCGTGAAGACCGAGGACGAGTTCGAACGCCGGCTCTACATCCTGCGCAAGTCGATCTCGCAGGCGATCTATCAGCGCCGTGAGCGCGGCCTCGCCGGCTATTACCCGGCCTCGATGTCCTGCCGCACCGTGATCTACAAGGGCATGTTCCTCGCCGACCAGCTCGGCAAGTATTATCCCGACCTGCACGAGGCGGATTTCGAGAGCGCGCTGGCGCTGGTGCATCAGCGCTTCTCGACCAACACCTTCCCGGCCTGGTCGCTGGCGCATCCGTACCGGATGGTGGCGCATAACGGCGAAATCAACACGCTGCGCGGCAACGTCAACTGGATGGCGGCGCGGCAGGCTTCCGTGCATTCCGAACTCTACGGCAAGGACATCAGCCGGCTGTGGCCGATCTCCTACGAAGGCCAGAGCGACACGGCTTGTTTCGACAACGGCCTCGAATTCCTGGTGCAGGGCGGCTACTCGCTGCCGCACGCCGTGATGATGATGATTCCGGAAGCCTGGGCCGGCAATCCCCTGATGGATGAGCAGCGCCGCGCCTTCTACGAATATCACGCCGCGCTGATGGAACCGTGGGACGGCCCCGCCGCGATCGCGTTCACCGACGGCCGCCAGATCGGCGCCACGCTCGACCGCAACGGCCTGCGGCCGGCGCGCTATCTCGTCACCAGGGACGACCGCATCATCATGGCGTCCGAAATGGGCGTGCTGAAGATCCCCGAGGACCAGATCATCACCAAGTGGCGGCTGCAGCCCGGCAAGATGCTGCTGGTCGACCTCGAACAGGGACGCCTGATTCCCGATGACGAGATCAAGGCGCAGCTGGCCAAGAGCCATCCCTATGCCGACTGGCTGCATCGCACCCAGATCCAGCTCGAGGAATTGCCGGACGCTTCCACCAAGGGCATGCGCTCCAACCTGCCGCTGCTCGATCGCCAGCAGGCGTTTGGCTACAGCCAGGAAGACATCACCATCCTGATGACGCCGATGGCCTCGACCGGCGAGGAAGCCGCGGGCTCGATGGGCAACGACACGCCGATCTCGGCACTGTCGGACCGGCCGAAGCCGCTGTTCACCTACTTCAAGCAGAACTTTGCGCAGGTCACCAACCCGCCGATCGATCCGATCCGTGAAGAACTGGTCATGAGCCTGGTCTCGATCATCGGACCGCGGCCGAACCTGTTCGATCTGCAGGGTCTGGCCTCGACCAAGCGGCTCGAGGTACGCCAGCCGATCCTGACCGACGCCGATCTGGAAAAGATCCGCTCGATCACCGATGTCGCCGACAGCCATTTCAAGTCGCGCACGCTCGACACCACCTTCCATGCCGGTTTCGGCGCGGCGGGCCTGGAGCAGGTGCTCGACGAACTGTGCGCGCGCGCCGAAGGCGCGGTGCGCGAAGGCGTCAACATCATCATCCTGTCCGACCGCATGGCCGGCTCCGACCGGATTCCGATTCCCTCGCTGCTGGCCTGCGCCGCTGTGCATCATCATCTGATCCGCACGGGCTTGCGCACTTCAGTGGGCTTGGTGATGGAAACCGGCGAACCGCGCGAAGTGCATCACTTTGCCTGCCTCGCGGGTTACGGCGCCGAGGCGATCAATCCTTATCTCGCGTTCGAAACCATCATCGCGATGAAGGACCGCCTGCCCGGCGCGCTCGACGACTATGAAATCGTCAAGCGCTACATCAAGTCGATCGGCAAGGGCCTGCTCAAGGTCATGTCCAAGATGGGCATCTCGACCTATCAGTCCTATTGCGGCGCGCAGATTTTCGATGCCGTCGGCCTCAAGGCCGATTTCGTCGCAAAATATTTCGCCGGCACCCATACCCGCATCGAAGGCGTCGGCCTGCCTGAGATCGCCGAGGAAACCGTGCGCCGCCATGGCGACGCGTTCGGCGACGCGCAGGTCTACAAGACCGCGCTCGACGTCGGCGGCGAATATGCCTACCGCACCCGTGGCGAGGATCACGCCTGGACCGCCGAGACCGTCGGCATGTTGCAGCATGCCGCACGCGGCAACTCGCTGGAGCGCTACCAGGCGTTCGCAAAAGTCCTGAACGAGCAGTCCGAGCGGCTGTTGACGCTGCGCGGCCTGTTCCGGATCAAGACCGCCGACGACGAGAAGCGCAAGCCGATCAAGCTCGACCAGGTCGAGCCGGCCAAGGACATCGTCAAGCGTTTCGCCACCGGCGCCATGAGTTTCGGCTCGATCTCGCGCGAGGCGCACACCACGCTCGCGATCGCGATGAACCGGATCGGCGGCAAGTCCAACACCGGCGAAGGCGGCGAAGAGGCCGATCGCTTCAAGCCGCTGCCGAACGGCGACAGCATGCGTTCGGCGATCAAGCAGGTCGCCTCGGGCCGCTTCGGCGTGACGACGGAATATCTCGTCAACTCCGACATGATGCAGATCAAGATGGCGCAGGGCGCCAAGCCCGGCGAAGGCGGACAGTTGCCCGGCCACAAGGTCGACGCGGTGATCGCCCGCGTCCGGCATTCGACGCCGGGCGTCGGCCTGATCTCGCCGCCGCCGCATCACGACATCTATTCGATCGAAGATCTGGCGCAGCTGATCTACGACCTCAAGAACGTCAACCCGGACGGTCAGGTCTCGGTCAAGCTGGTCTCCGAAATCGGCGTTGGCACCGTGGCTGCGGGCGTTGCGAAAGCGCGCGCCGACCACGTCACCATCGCGGGCTTCGAGGGCGGCACCGGCGCCTCCCCGCTCACCTCGATCAAGCATGCCGGTTCGCCGTGGGAAATCGGCCTCGCCGAAACCCACCAGACGCTGGTGCGCGAACGGCTGCGCAGCCGCATCGTGGTCCAGGTCGACGGCGGCTTCCGCACCGGACGCGACGTCGTGATCGGCGCGCTCCTGGGTGCCGACGAGTTCGGCTTCGCCACCGCGCCCCTGATCGCGGCCGGCTGCATCATGATGCGCAAGTGCCATCTCAACACCTGCCCGGTCGGCGTCGCGACCCAGGACCCGGTATTGCGCAAGCGCTTCACCGGCCAGCCCGAACACGTCATCAACTACTTCTTCTTCGTCGCCGAGGAAGTGCGCGAGATCATGGCCTCGCTGGGCTACCGCACCTTCAACGAGATGGTCGGCCAGACCCAGATGCTCGACCAGTCCACTTTGGTAGCGCACTGGAAGGCCAAGGGGCTGGATTTCTCGAAGCTGTTCGTGCGGCAGAAGGAACTGCCCGGCCAGAAGATCTATCATTCCGAGAACCAGAACCATCATCTGGAAGCCGTGCTCGACCGCCGGCTGATCGACAAGGCACGGGCCGCGATCGACCGCGGCGCGCCCGTGAAGATCGAGGAAGAGATCAACAACACCGACCGGTCCGCCGGCGCCATGCTCTCGGGAACCATCGCCAAAATCTACGGCAATGCCGGGCTGCCGCATGACACCATTCAGGTCAGCCTGAAGGGTACCGCGGGCCAGGCCTTCGGGGCGTGGCTGGCGCGCGGCGTCACCTTCGAGCTCGAAGGCGAAGGCAACGACTATGTCGGCAAGGGCCTGTCCGGTGGCCGCATCATCGTCAAGCCGCCGAGGAATTCCGGCATCGTGCCGGAAGAATCCATCATCGTCGGCAACACCGTGATGTACGGCGCCACCGACGGCGAATGCTATTTCCGCGGCATCGCCGGCGAGCGCTTCGCGGTGCGTAACTCCGGCGCGGTCGCGGTCGTCGAA
>JBBRSX010000234.1:0-6552 GCA_038244925.1 Hyphomicrobiales bacterium
CGGAAACCATGACGCGGCAGCCGGCCTGGCGCAGCGAAGCCGCCGAACCCTTGCCGACGTCGCCGAAGCCCGCGACCATCGCTACTTTGCCCGACATCATCACGTCGGTGCCGCGGCGGATACCGTCGACCAGCGATTCACGGCAGCCATAGAGGTTGTCGAACTTCGACTTGGTGACGCTGTCGTTGACGTTGATCGCCGGCCACAGCAGCGTGCCGGCCTTCTGCATGTCATAGAGACGGTGCACGCCCGTCGTGGTCTCTTCGGACACGCCCTTGATGCTCTTGGCGATCTCGGCGAAGTAGCCCTTCGGCTTTTCCTTGAGCTGCTTCTTGAGCAGCGCGAAGAACACTTCTTCTTCTTCCGAACCCGGCTTGTCCAGGAACTTGGTGTCGCCGTTCTCGGCGCGCAGACCGAGATGGACGTACATGGTGGCGTCGCCGCCGTCGTCGAGGATCATGTTCGGGTGACCGCCGCCGTGCCAGTCGAACAGCTTGGCGGTGTAATCCCAGTACTCGGCGAGCGTCTCGCCCTTGACGGCGAACACCGGAATGCCGGCGGCTGCGATTGCTGCCGCCGCATGGTCCTGAGTCGAATAGATGTTGCAGGAGACCCAGCGAATGTCGGCGCCGAGGACTGCCAGCGTCTCGATCAGCACGCCGGTCTGGATGGTCATGTGCAGCGAGCCGGCGATACGCGCGCCCTTCAAGGGCTGTTTGGGGCCGTATTCCTCGCGCGTCGCCATCAGGCCCGGCATCTCGGTCTCGGCGAGCGAGAGTTCCTTGCGGCCGAACTCGGCGAGCGAAATGTCCTTGACGATGTAGTCGGTGAAAGCAGGCTTCTTGGCGGCGGCGGTCATGTGGTTGATCCCTTAAAAAAGCATATTCCGAAAAGCAGCGATGCTTTCCGGAATACGCAAGACGATTACGGAGAAAGTCAGACCGCCTTCTTCAGTGCGGCGGCCAGATCGGTTTTTTCCCAGGAGAAGCCGCCGTCCTTTTCGGGGGCGCGGCCGAAATGACCATACGACGCGGTACGGCGGTAGATCGGTCGGTTGAGCTTCAGCGTGCGGCGGATGTTGGTCGGCGTCAGGCGGAACAGTTCCGGCAACACCTTCTCGAGCTTCTTCTCGTCGACGTTGCCGGTGCCGTGGGTGTCCACCAGCAGCGACATCGGGTCGGCGACGCCGATCGCGTAGGCCACCTGGATGGTGCAGCGCTCGGCGAGACCGGCGGCGACCACGTTCTTGGCGAGATAGCGCGCGGCATAGGCGGCCGAACGGTCGACCTTGGTCGGATCCTTGCCGGAGAACGCGCCGCCGCCGTGCGGCGCATAGCCGCCATAGGTATCGACGATGATCTTGCGGCCGGTGAGACCGCAATCGCCGTCGGGTCCGCCGACCACGAAGTTGCCGGTCGGGTTGACCAGGAAGTCCGACGACTTCTGCGGCATCCAGCCCTTCGGCAGCGCCGACTCGACTTCATGGGCGATCATGTCCTTGATCAGGCCCGGCGAGTATTTCTTGCCGTTGCGGCTCTTCTCGTTGTGCTGGGTCGAGACCACGACCTTGGTGCAGCCGACCGGCTTGCCGTCGACATACCTGACCGTGACCTGGCTCTTGGCGTCGGGCTGCAGGTCGAACATCTGGCCGCTGCGGCGCTTCTCAGACAGCACCTTGAGGATCCGGTGCGCGAAGAAAATCGGCGCCGGCATGTAGGAGCCCTTTTCGTAGACTTCGCTCTCGGTGCAGGCGTAACCGAACATCATGCCCTGGTCGCCGGCGCCCTCTTCTTCGCCGCTCTTCTTTTTCTTGGCGTCCACGCCCATCGCGATGTCGGCCGACTGACCGTGCAGCAGCACTTCGACATCGGCGCCGTGATAGGAGAAGCCGTTCTGGTCGTAGCCGATGTCCTTGACGACATCGCGCGCGATCTGGGTGATCAGTTCGCGATCGACCACCGACTTGCCGTGAATGTCGCGGAAGAGCTGACCGCGGCCTTCGCCTGCAATGACGATCTTGTTGGTGGTGCAGAGCGTCTCGCAGCCAAGGCGGGTGTTAATCGCGCTGTCGTCGGCGATGCCAAGCTTGACGTCCTTTTCGAGGAAGGCATCGAGGATCGCGTCGGAGATTTGATCCGAAACCTTGTCCGGATGACCCTCGGAAACCGACTCGCTGGTAAACAGATAGGACGCGCGCATCAACCAACCCCTTGTTGCCGCCTGATGTCGGCGGCTCTCTGTGTGATCTATCCCGGAATGTCAGTCGCGACGGCGCGAAATGACGTAGGATTCGTCGTAAAACCAAAGCCCATTATGCCTGCGCAGAACCTCTCTGGTGGCATCGAGGGTCCGGCTGTTTTCAGTCATTTCCGTCAACCGGTCGTCTTCGATCTGGGCGACATACACCGCCGCATTCCACGCCGCAAAAGCCGTCGAGGTTCCGATCGAGCCGGTCACCTCGTTGGGCAGCGCTTCCATATCATAACGGAAGATAGAACGGTTATCGGCATAGGCATTAAAGTTAAGGTCCCGCCCGGCCGACCCCAGCTCGTATTTCACGGCGCGGAGTAGCTCATGACGGCTTACAGCGAAAGGATTTTCTCCGGGCCAGACCGATTGGATGATTTCGAGGCCCGGATCCTGCCCGTGGGAGTGAATTCCAATCAAACGGCCGCCGGCCCGCAGCGCCCGGGCCAAGGGGGCGATAATCCGCTTGGCGCGGAAATTCACAGAGGATTTCGCCCGATAGGGTTGGGAAGCGATCACAAGGTCGAAATTGGCCTCGGTCCGGCCGGCTCTCGGCATGATCGAATCAAGCAGAAAACGGTGGTCCTCCCGGTAAAGCACCAGCGCCACCGGGCGTTCATAGATCGGCATGCCCGATCTGGGGCTGATATTGGCCCGCCAGTTCTGCTCCAGAAACGGCCCCAGTTCGGCGATCTGGGCCTCGAATTCGCCCGACGAGGCGCCCCGCAGCGCGACCTCGTGCCAGATCATGCCGGCCGCCGCCGCGGGCGAAGCCGGGGTCAGCCAGGGCGCCTCGGCGTAGTACATGTTGGTCAGCACGAACACGGTCGCCGGGTGCTCGAACAGCCGGTCCGCGACCTTGTCGAGCGTCAGCCGGACATCCTCGAGGCTGAGCTCCTTGCCGGCGATGTAGAACGGCATATGGGGAAAACGGCCGTGCATCGAGCGCATCACCCGCGCCAGCACCGTGCCGTCGCCGACGCCGGCGTCGAATACCCTGAGCGCCGGCGGGCGTGGATGCAGGCTGGACAATTCCAGCGCCACCCGCTCGGCAATCACCCGCTTCTCGCTGCAGGTGTGGACGAACAGCAAGTATTTCTGGCGGTTCTCGAAGAAACGGAAATTGCCGCGGGGGTCGCGCTTCTCTGGCGGCACCTGCAGGCCGCGCGGCGGAGGCAGCCCGCCCGGGGTGGAAGCGGCAATATAGGCCTGGATCCGGTCGAGCGTGTCGATGGTGATGCGCTTGCCCTCGCGCAGACGGTGCACCAGCTTGCCGTCGTTGACGGCGCGGCGGCCGAACGTCGTCTCCGCCATATCGGCCTGGCGGCAGAATTCGGAAATCTGGCTGAGGATCTGGTCGTTCTTCATCAGGCGGGAATTCGAGAACCGGCTTGGGACGTGCGGGTGGGCAGCGGTGGATCGTCGGGGTGTCCTACCACCATCTGCCCAACGGGGGAAATGCGGCCTTGAACCGCCGGCCCACCGACTGCAACAAAGACCTGGACATCCTTCCGTCATCGCGAGCGAGGCGAAGCACCTGATGCGCCGTGTGATTCTTGCCCTCCCCATGATCCTGTCGGCGCTGTGGTCGCAGCCCACCCTGGCCCAGTCCCGCTCGCAGCTCGGGCCGCTGTGCACGACCGACACCACGCCGGCCGATCAGCAGATCGACGCCTGCAACAAGATCATCGCGCTGAAGGTTTTTTCCGGCGATCAGCTCGCCAACGTCTATTTCTGGCGCGCGGTCGGCTGGAACAAGAAGGGCGACTACGCCCAGGTGATCGCCGACACCACCGAGGCGCTACGGCTGAAGCCCGATCAGGCGCTGTATAATCTGCGCGGCTCCGCCTACTTCGACAAGGGCGAGTACGACATCGCGATTGCGGACTTCAACGACAGCGGTCCACCGAACGCCTCCATCTTCCACAACCGCAGCAACGCCTATCGCGGCAAGGGCGACCTCGATCGCGCCATCGCCGACGGCACCGAGGCGATCCGGCTCGCCAGGGCCAAGGCCCCCGTCAACATCATGACCCCGCCCGGCAGCGTGCTGATCTCGGCCTACAGCCAGCGCGCGCTCGCTTATGAAGCCAAGGGCGATTTCGACAACGCAAAAAAGGATTATGCCGCGGTGCTCGAAGGCCGCGCCTCGGATGCCGGCAGCAAGGCCAACCAGGCGACCGCAAAAGTCCGGCTGTCGCTGCTGTCGGACGCACCGGCCGCGCCCCCGCCGCGGAACGCGGTCGCAGGTCCCCCGCCGTTTGGCGCCGCGCCGAAACGGGCGGAGTCCCCGGCGCCGGTCCAGAGCGTGGCAACGAGTCGCCGCGTGGCGCTCGTGATCGGCAACGGTACCTATACGCACGTCAAGGCCTTGCCCAATCCCTCCAACGACGCGCGCGCGATCGCCAGGAGCCTGCGAGACATCGGATTTACGGTGACCGAAGGCATCGACCTCGACCGGGCGCAGAGCATGACCCGCGAATTCCTGCGCGAAGCGGCGCGGGCGCAGATTGCGGTGGTCTACTACGCCGGCCACGGCGTGCAGGTCGACGGCCGCAATTATCTTGTGCCGGTCGACATCCAGTTTCAGGCCGGCAGCCGTATGACCGACGCGATGATGGACATGGACACGATCATGGCCGGTCTCGACGACCAGGTTCGCACCAACATCCTGATCCTCGACGCCTGCCGCAACAATCCGATGGCACCAAAGGTTCTACGGCCGGCGCCAGCCGCGGCATCGAGGCTGGCATCGAAGCCGGCTCCGGCCTCGCCGCGCCGATCTCGCT
Source organism: Hyphomicrobiales bacterium (assembly GCA_038244925.1). Classification (GTDB taxonomy): domain Bacteria; phylum Pseudomonadota; class Alphaproteobacteria; order Rhizobiales; family Xanthobacteraceae; genus Bradyrhizobium. Next base: position 5,037 of record JBBRSX010000234.1, read on the forward strand.
TGGCGCCGGTTCGACGCTAGGCGCAGGCACGCTGATTGCGTTTGCGACCGCGTCCGGACAGGTGGCGCTCGACGGCGAAGGCGCCAACAGCCCGTTCTCGGCGGCGCTGTCGCGCCACATCGGCACGCCGGGGATCGAGGTGCAGCAGATGCTGACCCGCGTGCGCGCCGAAGTCGTCGCCGCGACCAAGTCGAAGCAGGTGCCGTGGTCGAATTCGTCGCTGCTCGGCGAGGTCTATCTGGTGGAGAAGTAGCCGGCGTCCTTTGCCGCCGGGACCATCGGCGCTGGCGCGCCGCCCGCACCGACGTCGCGAACTTTGGCGACAAAGGAAAAGCGTCGCCTCTGCTGCAATATCGGCCGCTCGATCAGATGCCAGGAAAACGCCGCAAAGCAGATGATGGCCGGAACAGCCAGAGCGAGCTGGCCCAGCGGACTGCTAACGCCGGGAAACAGGCTGATCATCATTTGCTGGATCGGCATCCCGTAAAGATAGATTCCATAGGAGTAGTCACGCTCGTGAAACACCGGGGGCATCGGTACGTTGGATGCCCCGAGATAGGCCATGACATAGACCAGCGGCAGCGAAGCCAGCACGTTGAGCACGGCAACGCTTAGCGGTCCTAGCACGGCCAGTCCCGACAGGAACAGTATGCAGAGGCCGAACGCCGCATGGCTGTAGGGGATACGATATCGCAGCAGGTAGGCTGCGATTCCAAGCACGAATGCCACGATCAGCCAGGATCCGCGTTCGGTGGCGGAATAGCCGAGCTTCATAAGCCCGCCGTCGGATGCTTGTGCCGCTGCCCCAAACAGCGCCAGGGCAAGACCGATGACGGCGAACACGGCTGCGATGGCTACGACCAGCACCGGCTTGCGAAGCAAGCCAAACACCATGAACGCCGACATGATGAAGTAGCAGAAGAATTCGTACGGCACCGTCCACAGCGAATAGTTGACGACGGCGACGCCATTGCCCCGGAATACGCCGGGCAGTTCGAAATTCATCAGCCCCACGATGTTGGTCAGATATCGATAGGTGCCGGGGTTGGAAAGATATTCCCGGACCGGAAGATCGGTGAACATCACCCCCAACAGGAACGCCGAGAGCAGCACTTCGACAACGAGGGCAGGAAAAATGCGCAGGCCGCGATTGATGAGAAAGTTACCGAGGCTAAGGCGCTGGGCGCTCCCTGCGATCAGAAAACCACTCAACGCAAAAAACACGTAGAGCATTCCGTAGCCGGCGAACCACACGACCGGAGCGTGCTCGACATCGAACCCGCCCTCGGCAAGACCGAAGGCGTGCCAGACCACAATTCCAAGCGCCAGGAAAATCCGGAGAAAGTCGAATCCGGGTCCGAAGCCGCGATGCCTGTCTAGTACCTCGTCACAGAGGATTTGACTGGTTGATTTCGAGCCATTTGAGGATTGGGATTTCCTCTCGAGGAACGAGGAGCTCGATGCTTCGGGCGACGCCGGGTTGACGCCGGATAAGACCGGCTCGTTCGAGGGTTAC
>JBBRSX010000235.1:0-6488 GCA_038244925.1 Hyphomicrobiales bacterium
CTTCCGTGAGGGCCGATCCCCGCAAATGGGGCAAAAACCCGGGAAAGCCGGATTTCGGCCATATCATTGCCCGGCGAATGCAACATTCGGGGGTCCGAAGCGTTCAACCGCCGGTTCCAACCGGCGACCCTCGAAGGCCATATCCGATGCAGCGACCGTTATTCCTCGCCTGTCTGGCGGCCATGGCTGTGCTGCATTTCCCGCAAGCCGCCCAGGCGCGCGCCGACTACGCCGCGCTGGTCGCGGCCCATGCCAGCGCCAACGGGGTGCCGGAAGTGCTGGTACACCGGGTGATCGTACGGGAGAGCCGCTATCAGCCGAAACTGGTCGGCCGCGGCGGCACCATCGGCCTGATGCAGATCAAGCTCGCGACCGCGCGCGGCCTCGGCTACACCGGCGACGCCGAAGGGCTGCGCGATCCCGACACCAATCTCACCTATGGCGTGAAATATCTCGCCGGCGCCTATCACGCCGCCAATGGCGACCACACCCGCGCCATCCGCCTCTATGCCAGCGGCTACTACGACGTGGCCAAACGCCAGCGGCTCGAGCGCGTCGCCTATGACGGAATGGAAAGCTCGGGCAATCCGATCCCCGCGCTATCAGGCGCGCGGCCGAAACACGCCGGCAAGAACCGCGCCGACGCGCACGCGCAGCAGGCTTCGGCTGCCCTGCGTCGGGACCGCGCATCCGGTGCAGTTCCCGGCGGGATCCGTTGACACCCCTGCGCATCGGCCTACATTAGCCCCGTTCCGAGGGGAGCTCTGACGAGGAGCTGAGATACCGCAAGCCGAGGACCGTTTCGAGGTCCGAGACCGCGGTGACCCTTTGAACCTGATCCGGGTCATGCCGGCGAAGGGACAGGGATGTACCAGAGTTCAAGAGCCCCGAAAGGGGAGTCGCACGTTTCCATCATCGGCGCAGGCATTGCCGGCGCCTGGCAGGCGCTGCTGTTCGCGCAGGCCGGCCACGCCGTCACGCTGCACGAGCGCAGCGACGAGGCGATGATGCTCTCCACCAGCCACTGGGCCGGCGGCATGCTGGCGCCCTATTGCGAAAGCGAGTCCGCCGAACCGATCATCAGCCGGCTCGGCCTGCGGGCGCTCGATTTGTGGCGCCGGGAATTGCCGGACACCCCGTTCAACGGCTCGCTGGTGGTGGCGCACAGCCGCGACCGCAACGATTTCGAGCGGTTTGCCCGGCTCACATCGGGCCATGTCAGGCTCGACGCCAAGGCGCTGGCCGAACTCGAACCTTCGCTCGAAGGCCGCTTCCGCGACGCCCTGTTCTTCGCCGACGAGGGCCACGTCGAGCCGCGCCGCGTGCTGCCGAAACTGCATGCGCGGATCATCGCCGCCGGCGGCACCATTCATTTCAACAGCGAGCCCTCGCCCGCCGAACTCGACGGGTTGGTGATCGACTGCCGCGGCCTCGCCGCGCGCGGCACCCAGCCCGAGCTGCGCGGCGTCAAGGGCGAGCTGATCCTGATCGAGACCGACGAAGTAAAACTCGCCCGCCCGGTGCGGCTGATCCATCCGCGCTGGCCGCTCTACGTGATCCCGCGGGAGGACAACCTGTTCATGCTGGGCGCGACCTCGATCGAGGCCGAGGACACCGGCGTCAGCGTCCGCTCCGCGCTGGAGCTGTTGGGCGCCGCCTATGCGGTGCATCCGGCGTTCGCCGAAGCGCGGATTCTCGAATTCGGCTCCGGCCTGCGGCCGGCGTACCCTGACAATCTGCCGCGCATCGCGGTCGACAAGCAGCACATCACGGTCAACGGGCTCTATCGCCACGGTTTCCTGATCGCCCCGGCGCTGGCGGAACTGACGCTGGCCTATGTCGAGCGCGGCCAGATCGACAACGAGGTGATGCGATGCGCGTGACCGTCAACGGCGAGGCGCGGGAGATTTCGTCGGAGCGCGTCGACGCGCTGCTCGGCGAGCTCGAGTACCAGGGTAGCCATTTCGCCATCGCACTGAACTACGACGTGCTACCGCGCGCGAAATGGGCCGAGACGCCGCTGAAGACCGGCGACGAGATCGAGATCATCACGCCGCGACAGGGAGGATGAGGATGCTGATGAAGGATGCGCCGCTCTTCCTTCACCTCGCCCCGCTTGCGGGGAGAGGTCGATCGCGAAGCGGTCGGGTGAGGGGGAATCTCCACGAGTCCAACTCTCACCGTCCCTGCGGAGACTCCCCCTCACCCCAACCCTCTCCCCGCAAGCGGGGCGAGGGAGCTATCCGAACGCGCGGAGAAGCATAGTGGTCAACTTCTACGGCAAGACCTTCGCCTCCCGCCTGTTGATCGGCAGCGCGCTGTATCCGTCGCCGGCGATCATGCAGGCGGCGATCCGCGCCTCGGGCGCCGGTATCGTCACGGTGTCGCTGCGGCGCGAATCCGCCGGCGGCAAGACCGGCGATGCGTTCTGGTCGCTGATCCGCGAGCTCGACGTCACGGTGCTGCCGAACACCGCCGGCTGCCGCAGCGTGCGCGAAGCCGTCACCACCGCAAAGCTGGCGCGCGAATTGTTCAGCACGCCCTGGATCAAGCTCGAAGTGATCGCCGACAACGACACGCTGCAGCCCGACGTCGTCGGCCTGGTCGAAGCCGCCGGCATCCTGATCAAGGACGGTTTTGAAGTGTTTCCGTACTGCACCGAAGACCTCGGCGTCGCGATGAGGCTGGTCGATGCCGGCTGCAAGGTGGTGATGCCGTGGGCAGCCCCCATTGGAAGTGCCAAAGGCATCGTCAACCGTGACGCCCTGAAACTGCTGCGCGACCGCCTGCCCGACATCACGCTGGTGGTCGATGCTTGTCTCGGCGCGCCGTCGCACGCCGCGCATGCGCTCGAACTCGGCTACGACGCGGTGCTGCTCAACACCGCCATCGCAAAAGCCGCCGATCCCGTCGCCATGGCGAACGCGTTTCGCCTCGCCGTCGAGTCCGGCCGGACTGCATTTGAAGCCGGGCTGATGGAAGCCCGCGACTTCGCCTCCCCTTCAACCCCAGTCATCGGAACACCTTTCTGGCATGCCGTATCCTGACAAGTTCTATCCAGTCGTTGACAGCGTGGCGTGGGTCGCACGGCTCGCGAAGCTCGGCGTCGGCACCATTCAGCTCCGCGCCAAAGACCTCAACGACTCGCAGGCGCTGCAGATCGTCAGCGACGCGCTTGAGGCGATCAAAGGCACCTCCGCCAAACTCGTCGTCAACGACTACTGGCGCGCGGCGATCGTCGCGGGCGCCACGCATCTGCATCTCGGCCAGGAAGACCTCGTCGATGCGGACCTGAATGAAATCCGCAGCGCCAAACTGACGCTCGGCATTTCTACCCATGACGACGCGGAACTCGAGACCGCGCTGCGCGCCGAGCCGGATTACATCGCACTCGGCCCGATCTTCCCGACCACGCTGAAATCGATGCGCTTCGCGCCGCAGGGCATCCCGAAGATATCGGAGTGGAAGCAGCGCATCGGCGATATCCCGCTGGTCGCGATCGGCGGCATCAAGTTCGAACAGTCAGCCGAAATCTTCGCCGCCGGCGCCGACTCGATCGCGGTGGTCAGCGACGTCACCCAACATTCCGACCCGGACGCGCGGGTCAGACAATGGCTCGGCGATTCCGCCGAAGCCGCTTGAGATCAAGAACACAACGGAGGATACGCCATGAACATCCGCTCCAATCCCGACACCACCCTGCCCGCTGTCACCACCGGCCCGCTGCCGTCATCCCGCAAAATCTGGGTCACCCCCGATGAAGCGGCCGACGTCCGTGTACCCCTGCGCGAGATCATTCTCAGCGAAGGCGCCGGCGAGCCGAATCTTCCAGTTTATGACACCTCCGGCCCCTACACCGACCCTGATGTCACCATCGACGTCAACGCCGGACTGCCCCGCCCGCGCATCGAATGGGTCAAGGAACGTGGCGGCGTCGAGGAGTACGAAGGCCGCGACATCAAGCCGGAAGACAACGGCAATGTCGGCGCCTCCCATGCCGCCAAGGCGTTCACCGCGCATCACAAGCCGCTGCGCGGCACCGGCGATCACATGATCACCCAGCTTGAGTTTGCCCGCGCCGGAATCATCACCAAGGAGATGATCTACGTCGCGACCCGCGAGAACCTCGGCCGCAAGGTGCAGCTCGAACGCGCGGAAGCAGCCATCGCCGACGGCGAAAGCTTTGGCGCCTCGGTGCCCGCCTTCGTCACGCCGGAGTTCGTGCGCTCTGAAATCGCGCGCGGCCGCGCCATCATTCCCTGCAACATCAACCATGCCGAACTGGAGCCGATGATCATCGGTCGCAACTTCCTGACCAAGATCAACGCCAATATCGGCAACTCCGCCGTGACCTCGTCGGTCGAGGAGGAAGTCGACAAGATGGTGTGGGCGATCCGCTGGGGCGCCGACACCGTGATGGACCTGTCCACGGGCCGCAACATCCACACCACCCGCGAATGGATCCTGCGCAACGCGCCGATCCCGATCGGCACCGTGCCGATCTATCAGGCGCTGGAAAAGTGCGAAGGCGATCCGGTCAAGCTGACCTGGGAGCTCTACAAGGACACGCTGATCGAGCAGTGCGAACAGGGCGTCGACTATTTCACCATCCACGCCGGCGTGCGCCTGCCCTACATCCACCTCACCGCCAACCGCGTCACCGGCATCGTCTCGCGCGGCGGCTCGATCATGGCAAAGTGGTGCCTGGCGCATCACAAGGAAAGTTTCCTCTACACCCACTTCGAGGAAATCTGCGACCTGATGCGCAAGTACGACGTTTCGTTCTCGCTCGGCGACGGCCTCCGTCCCGGTTCGATCGCGGATGCCAACGACCGCGCGCAATTCGCCGAACTGGAGACGCTCGGCGAACTGACGCAGATCGCGTGGGAAAAAGGCTGCCAGGTCATGATCGAAGGCCCCGGACATGTTCCCTTGCACAAGATCAAGATCAACATGGACAAGCAGCTCAAGGAGTGCGGCGAAGCGCCGTTCTACACGCTTGGGCCTTTGACGACGGACATTGCGCCGGGCTACGACCACATCACCTCGGGCATCGGTGCCGCCATGATCGGCTGGTTCGGCTGCGCCATGCTCTGCTACGTGACGCCGAAGGAGCATCTGGGATTGCCGAACCGCGACGACGTCAAGGTCGGCGTCATCACCTACAAGATCGCGGCCCACGCCTCCGATCTCGGCAAGGGCCACCCCGCCGCGCAACTGCGCGACGACGCATTGTCCCGCGCCCGCTTCGACTTCCGCTGGGAAGACCAGTTCAACCTCGGCCTCGACCCCGAAACCGCGCGCGCCTACCACGACGAGACGCTGCCGAAGGAAGCCCACAAGGTCGCGCATTTCTGCTCGATGTGCGGGCCAAAGTTCTGCTCGATGAAGATCACCCAGGACGTCCGCGACTACGCCGCGACCTTGAACGATCCGGACAAGCGCGCGGTGGCCGGCGGTAGCGTCGGCATGACGGTGTCGGGCGTGATCGAGGACGGAATGGCGACGATGAGCGCAAAGTTCAAGGAGATGGGGAGCAGCGTGTATCTGGATGCGGAGAAGGTGAAGGAGAGCAATCGGGTGTTGTGAACGCCAACCGGGAGGACAGAGGATGAAGGAACTTGTTCCACTAATTCAGACCGCCCTCTGGGTGGGCTTGATTGGCGCAATCCTCTGTCGCTACCATCGTTTGATTGAAGCTGTCATTAGCTCTCTGAAAACGCGCATTGATTCGGGCGGAGGCGTGCGAGTTGGCCCGGTTGAGTTGGCAGCCCTCGTAACGCCTCTCAATCCAGAACAGCAGGCCAAAAAACTCGATGAAGAGGTCGCGCAAATAGCAAAGGCAAATGAAGCTGAACGACCTGGAGAAATTGAAGTACCGCCTGTCGGGGAAAGCATTCGGTCCCTCTACTTACGCGCTGAAGATCTCGCGCTTCGGGAAATTCAATCCGAATACCAGATAACAATTGGCAGGCAAATTCAGCTGGGCCGCAACCTCGAATTCGATGGAGCGTTCGCAAAGAATGGCACACTGCACGTTATCGAAATCAAATACTCTGGAAATCGGCCACTAGCTCGCCCATTCATCGATCAAACGATTTCGAGATTGTTTTCCAAGATTCGAAACCGCGGGTGGAAGAACGTGCGCATGATTTTTGCGGTCGTCTATGGTGACTCGAACATTCAGCTGGACCGCGAACGACAACGAATTGAAGACGTTATTTCTGACAGTGACTACAATGTCGATATCCGATGCTATCACTTAGAAGAGCTCGCAAAGAAGTTTGGCTTAACTCCCTAATCTACAAATACTCGGACCGGCATGCAGTATGGGCGAATCTCTGGCGTCCTAAGAGTCTGTCCGGAGAGATCATGCTGGATTACATAGCTTTCTGAGCATGAGTCTGATTGAAGCGAGGCGCAGAAATGCGAGCGCCTTTCGATTGAGATTCTCCCAGTCTTTGGCGAGACGCCTGCACCGCCCGAGC
>JBBRSX010000236.1:0-6485 GCA_038244925.1 Hyphomicrobiales bacterium
GATGCATCTATTGCACACGGGACCGCGGGTGCGGCGCGCACCCGGTCTTCCCTGCGCCCTCTTGATTGAGAGGGTGAGGTTTTCTTTCAAAACTCGGGCAGGTGATGCCGCGAGATCAATCTCGGTTGTCATCGTCCGCGAAGGCGGACGATCCAGTATTCCAGAGGAGCCAATGATGGAATCGATGGGCCGCAGTATACTGGATGCCCCACATGCGCGGGGTGCGACGGCCAGGATTGAATCAGTCGAACAGGCTCGACACCGACTCTTCCGACGCGGTGCGGCCGATGGCTTCGCCGATCAGGCCGGCGATCGACAGCGTGCGGATGTTGTGCGCCTTGGTGACCGCTTCGGTCGGCAGGATCGAGTCGGTGATGACGAGTTCTTTCAGCTTGGAGCCGGCAATGCGTGCCGCAGCCCCGCCGGACAGCACGCCATGGCTGATATAGGCGTAGACGTCCTTGGCGCCGTTGGCGAGCAGCGCATCCGCGGCATTCACCAGGGTGCCGCCGGAATCGACGATGTCGTCGATCAGGATGCAGGTGTAGCCGGCGCAGTCGCCGATCACGTTCATGACCTCGGATTCGCCGGCGCGTTCGCGGCGCTTGTCGATGATGGCGAGCGGGGTGTTGATGCGCTTGGCGAGGCCGCGGGCGCGCACCACGCCGCCGACGTCGGGCGACACCACCATGACATTGGCGAGGTCGAAGCGTTCCTTGATGTCGCGCACCATGACCGGCGAGGCGTAGAGATTGTCGGTCGGGATGTCGAAGAAGCCCTGGATCTGGCCGGCATGTAGGTCGAGCGTCATGACGCGGTCGACGCCGGCATGGGTGATCAGATTGGCGACCAGCTTGGCGGAAATCGGCGCGCGCGAGCCGACCTTGCGGTCCTGCCGGGCGTAGCCGAAATAGGGGATCACCGCGGTGATGCGGCGGGCCGACGACCGGCGCAGCGCATCGGTGATGATCAGCAATTCCATCAGATGGTCGTTGGCCGGATACGACGTCGACTGGATGATGTAGGCGTCCGAGCCGCGCACATTCTCGAGGATTTCGACGAAAATCTCGTTGTCGGCAAACCGGCGGACACTGGCCTTGGCCAGCGGCAAGTTCAGCCGGTCGGCGATTGCCTGGGCCAGTGCCGGATTGGAGTTGCCGGCGACCAGCTTGATCGAGCCGTTCTTGGCCGACATCGACGCTTCTCCTCGCGCCTTGCTGGATACGACGTTCAGCATATCGAGAATTCCTCGGAACCGGCGCGTTTCGATGGCCGAGGAGATATCAGGCCGGTGGCGCGGCTGGCAACCCATTGCCCCGGTTTTCCCGGGCAAAAATAGGCCGTTACGAGACTATTTGGAGGGTATTCTTACTGGCTGGTATAGCCCAGCGCCGCGACACCGAATGCACCCTCGGCGGGTATGGCCTGTTCCACACTCGCGACCGCGGGGCCGTGGCGAGCCGGGGCAGGAGCGGGTCCGGCCGGCACATCAGACGTGCCGTTGATCATGTTGCTGAGGCCGCTGAGGCCAGCTTGCGCGATCTTCCGCAACAGCAGGTCGTCGGCCATAGCCCAGGCGTCGCGCCCGGCCTTGCCGGCCGGCTCCTCGCCGCTGAGGCGCAACGCGCGCTGCTGGTTGTTGTCGTAGACGTCCCAGACCCAGGCAATCACCGTCTTGCCGCGCACCACCTGCGCCGAGAGATAGCTGCGCACGCGATAGGACGCGCCACCCTCGCGCGAGACGATCGACAGGTTGCGCAGCTTTGATTCACTGTCGAGCACACCCACCATGCGGTCGAACACCTGCGGCGGCGGACCGTCGATCGATTCAAAGGCCACGGTGGCACCGCCGTTGCCGGTGCCGGGCGCCATCGCGAACGAGCCGCTCGCCGCGCCGCCGCCGGCACATCCGCCGAGCGCGCATGACACGACCAGCAGCGCCGCGGCGATCATCGCGCGCGGCGTTCTTGGGCATAAAGCTTTGATGACGTCCCTCATCGTCCCCTGCGATATCGTTAAAATACATTAAGGTCTAGGGCAGGGAAGCCAAGGCACCGCGGCGGGCGCGCGCAGGGCACGCGTCCGGATTTGAAATTTTCGTGAGGGTTGAAGCACTTCCGTCAGCCGCACGCGGTTTTCAGAAAAGATTATGCGCCGACAAAAATTGACGGTCACGGTTCCAGCGCAATCGCGTGGACGTGGCGGCCGTAGTCGGTTTCCTTGCGGTGGACCGAGCGGCGATAACTGTAGAAGCGCTCGTCGGAATAGGTGTCGACGCCGATGTCGTCGATCATCAAGACACCGGCGCGCTCCAGCCGCATCCGGATGTAACCGGCGAGATCGAACATCGAATGGCCGGGTCGAACCGAAGGAATGAAGAACGAAGCATTGTCGGCGTCGGAATCGACGAAGCGTTCGATGAACTCGCCGCCGACCTCGTAGGAGTTTTGGCGGATCAGCGGACCGATCGCCACCACCATGCTGCCGCGATCAGCGCCGAGTTTCTCCATCGCGTCAATCGTCGATTCCAGCACGCCCGTCAGTGCGCCCTTCCAGCCGGCATGGGCGGCGCCGATCACGCGCGCGGCCGGATCGGCGAATAAGATCGGCCCGCAATCGGCCGTGGTGACGCCGATGGCGACGCCTTCCGTGCGGGTGACGATGGCGTCGGCTCGCGGCCGCGTTTCGCTCGGCCACGGTCCGGTCGCGACCACCGCGTCCGGCGAGTGGATCTGGTGCACGCTGAGAAAATGTTCCGGCGCGACCCCCATCTGTTCCGCCATCCGGCGGCGGTTTTCGATGACATTGGCGGGATCGTCATTGGAGCCGATGCCGCCATTGAGGCCTTCGTAGATCCCGCTGGAGACACCGCCCTCGCGACTGAAGAAAGCATGGCGCAGGCCGGGAACGGCCGAGAGTAATGACGATCCGAATGTCATGGCGTGCTGGCCTGCGGTGGCGCCGGTTCGTCGCTGAGGCCTGCGACCGAGGTCAGGTTCGGCTCGGTGACCGCCAGTACCTTGAACATCGAGCCCATGCCGCCGCGGCCGCTGTCGGTCAGCCTTTTCAATGCACCGGAAATATCGGCGGACACCTCCGCCGTGGTCTTGCCCATCAGGGTGACGGCGCGGGTCTCGATGCCGAGCCGCTTGAGGAAATCGCCCTGCGTTACCGGGCCGTGGACGCGAGCGCCGAGATCCTGCGCCGCGCGCGTCAGCGCCTGGAAATCGACATGGGCGGTGACGTCGGCCTGTCCGGGATTCTTCAATGGATCGGCAAAACTGTGACGGGCGATGGCCTGAAACGTGTCGCCGGCATCGCTGCGCATATGGCCGTAATCGATGATCAACGCCGCGCCGTCCTGGTCGCGAACGCGGGTTGCGATTTTCATGATCTCTGAGTCGGGCCGCCATTCGAACACGGCGCCGACGGGGGCGGCGCGCACCAGCGGCGGCAGCAACACCTCGAAGCGCGGCGTCGGCTCGGCGGCGGCGGCGAACACGAGCCGGTCGTTGGCATCGAGGTTGACCACGCGTTCGTGCCAGCCGGTCTCGCGCTTGACCGCCTGATGGATCGGCAGCACGTCGAAATATTCGTTGGCGAAGATCACCGAGGGCCCTTCGGGCACCTCGTCGATGCTGTCATGCCAGGAAACGTTGCGCACGCCTGACAGCGTTGCACGCTGCTTCTCGCGGAGCACCGGATTGACCTCGACGAGGTGGATGCTGAGCGATTGGTACAGCGGCGGCAACACCCGAAGCGCGCGCAGCGCATCCGCCATCATGGTGCCGCGGCCGGGTCCGAGTTCGATCAGCCGCAGCATCGGCGGCGAACCGATCGCCTTCCAGACCGAGGCCGCCCATAATCCGAGCAGTTCGCCGAACATCTGGCTCACCTCGGGCGCCGTGGTGAAGTCGCCCTCGCGGCCGAGCGGATCGCGCGATACATAGTAGCCGTGTTCCGGATGCAGCAGGCACAATTCCATATATCGCCAGACCGGCATCGGTCCCGACGATTTGATCAGTTTCTTGATCTCCGACTGCAGTGGCGAAAATTCTGTCACGGCCTGCCTTAAATGGACTTTTGCATATGCTTCGGCGTCTCGCGGCGCCATGCCTTCACTATAAGGATTACGCCGACAATAATCATCGGCACCGACAGCAGCATACCCATTGTCAGCCCGCCCCACAAAAATCCGAGCTGGGCGTCGGGTTCTCTGAAGAATTCACTCGCAATACGCGCAAAAGCATAGATCGCAATGAAACTGCCGAGGATCAGGCCCGGCCGTTTCAGGGCGCCCATCCGGATCATGATGGCCAAAATCGCAAACAGCAGGATGCCTTCGAGCCCCGCTTCATAGAGCTGGCTGGGATGTCGCGGCAGCGGTCCGCCATTGGGAAATACCATTGCCCACGGCACGCTGGAATCCGCCGGCCGGCCCCACAGCTCGCTGTTGATGAAGTTGGCGAGCCGCCCGAGGACCAACCCGATCGGGCCGACCGCGGTGGTGATGTCGCCGAGCGACAGGATCGAGATGCCGTTGGCGCGGCAGAACAGCATCACCGCGGCGACGCAGCCGAGGAAGCCGCCGTGAAACGACATGCCGCCGTTCCACAATTGGAAAATCTCGGACGGGTGCTGCGCGAAGAAGGCGGGGTTGTAAAACAACACGTAACCGGTGCGGCCGCCGACGATGATGCCGATCGTCACCCAGAGAATGAAGTCGTCGAGCTGCAACAGCGAGATCGGCGCCGGCCCGCCCCACAGCCGCTCTTTCTTGACCAGCGCGCGGGCGTAGAGCCAGCCGAGCACGATGCCGCAGATATAGGCCAGCGCATACCAGCGGATCGCGATCGGCCCGATCTGGAGGGCGATCGGGTTGAACACCGGAAAGGCGATGATGAGGAACGGCATCAAGTGTCGATGGCTCTACGTGTGCAGGTTGCGGCGATAGAGCGCCAGCAGCCGTTCCCACTGCCGTTCGGCGGCGTCGCGGTCGTAGATCGGGCGTTTCGGGAAGGCGAAGCCGTGGTGCGTGCCGGGATAGATCTCGACCTCGTTCTTGCTGCCCTTCATGCCTTCGCGCACCTTTTCGATGATCTCCTGCGGCGCGTAGATGTCGGTTTCGGCGCAGCCGAAATAGAGCTCGGCCTTGGTCTTCGATGCCGCCAGATGCGGGCTGTCGGACTGGTCGGTGGCGAGGTGGGTGCCGTAGATCGAGGCCGCCGCCTTGACGCGATCGGGGAAATGCGTCGCCGCGTTGACCGCATAGCGCCCGCTCATGCAGTAGCCGACGGTGCCGACGATGCCGGTGTTCGCCGCCTTCTGGGTTTCGGCATAGGCGAGCAGGGCCTTGGTATCCTCCATAACGAGCGGGATGTTGATCGAGTTCATCAGTTCGAACATCCGCTTGCGTTCGGGCGAATTCGGATCGGGATTGATCGGCCCGATTTCCATGACGCCGGCACGGTAATACATGTTCGGCAACATCACGTAATAGCCCGCCGTGCCGAGCCGCCGCGCCATGTCGCGCAGTTCCTCGCGGATCGCCGGCGCGTCCATGTAGAAAATGATGACCGGAAACGGCCCGCCGCGTTCGGGGTGGGTGATGAACGTGGTGGTCTTGCCGTCCTTGGTCGCAATGTCGATTTGCTGGTCGATCATGGGCGTTTCTTTGCCTGTTTTGATTCTGGTTTCTGATTGGGCGCGCGAATACGATTGCAAGGAAACCGTGATATGACAAGGCAATCGGCCATCACATTGGCCTTGAACCGCGCGCCCGCCATCGCCATTATCTTAACCAACAAAGTCTTGCGCAGCGATACCTTGCAGCGACCGGAGCGTTCCAGATGACCCAGACCAACAATCGGTTTTTCGACGAGATCGGCCGTTTGATGAACGACGCCGCCGGCGCCGCACAGGGGGTCAAGCGCGAGGTCGATGCCGTGGTCCGCAACCAGGCCGAACGCATCCTGCGCGACCTCGACCTCGTCAAGCGCGAGGAGTTCGACGCGGTCAAGGACATGGCCCGCCTGGCGCGCGAGGAAAACGAGGCGCTGAAGACCCGTATCGAAGCTTTGGAAGCCAGACTCGGGAGCACGCCAACGGGATCGGCCATTTGAGGACGACCGGTAAGGCTTCGTCCGGCCACGGTCATGCCCGGGCTGACCCGGAGGCCTTTCCCGCCCCCAAAAACGCAGAAAAACCCCGTCATTTCCTTGTCATTTTGGCCCTTTGAGGCTAAAAGCCCGCCACGTCCGCAGCCCCCGCAACCCTGGAGGCTTGCTGTAGGACGCGCATGGGCCGCGTTGCGGACTTTAACTTTTTAGAAAACAAGGACTTAAGACAATGGCGACCGTCAAGGAATTGAAGGCGACCGCGCGTCCGCAGATCGGCAAGGGGGCCGCCCGGGCAGAGCGTCGCGCCGGGAGAGTTCCCGGAGTGATCTATGGTAACAACCTGCCCCCCACGCCGATCTCGGTCGA
>JBBRSX010000237.1:0-6401 GCA_038244925.1 Hyphomicrobiales bacterium
TCGGAGGTCAGCGGCGCGTTGTAGCCGATATGGTAGACCGCGTGCTGGCCGACGATGTTGACGATGCCGGAATTGGCTTTCTTGGCGTTGTGCAGGTTGGCCAAGCCGTTGGCGAGGCCGGGGCCGAGATGCAGCAGCGTCGAGGCCGGCGAACCCTTCATGCGGTAGTAGCCGTCGGCAGCGCCCGTCACCACGCCCTCGAACAGGCCGAGCACGCAGCGCATGCCCTCGACCCGATCCAGTGCGGCGACGAAATGCATCTCCGACGTGCCTGGATTGGCGAAGCAGACGTCGACGCCGCCTGCGACCAATGTCCGCACCAGACTTTCCGCACCGTTCATGGTCTCGCTCCCATCCGCGTTGTTCTGCAAAGCTGGCGAAGATCAACCATTCTTCGTACGTTTCGTCAAAGGTTTAGCGGCACAGGGCTGCCATCGCCTGCGGCCGGTTGCCTTTTTTAACCGGGGCGTTCGAAAATGCCGCGCTCACGGCCTCGTTGCTTGCGAAATCGCGGCAACTATGGCCTGTCTTGACCTTGTCGATTTGATCATTTTGCGAGGAAGAAAATGACCCGGGTTCTGGCTTTGCTGTTTGCGGCGGTGACGATTCTGGCGGTTGCCGGCCAGGCGCAGGCCCAGGAAACCGATACGCGCGACATCATGGGCGGCGGCCCCAATTTCTTCCAGCGTGGTGGCGGCGGATCGAGCCCGATCCCGCGCACTACCGTGAGCTATGGCGGCGAATACGCCCCGGGCACCATCGTCGTGAACACCGCCGAGCGCCGGCTTTATCTGGTGCTCGCCAACGGCCAGGCGCTGCGTTACGGCATCGGCGTCGGCCGCGACGGTTTCCGCTGGGGCGGAACCCATCGCATCACCGCGAAAAAGGAATGGCCGAGCTGGACCCCGCCGTCGCAGATGCTGGCGCGGCGGCCCGACCTGCCGCGGCACATGAACGGCGGCATCGACAACCCGCTCGGCGCGCGGGCGATGTATCTGGGTTCGACGCTGTATCGCATCCACGGCTCCAACGAGCCCGAGACGATCGGACAGGCGGTCTCCTCCGGATGCTTCCGCATGACCAATGACGACGTCACCGATCTCTACGGCCGGGTCTCGGTCGGCACCACGGTGATCGTGAAGAACTAGCCTGCCAAACCAGAAAACGGGAACTCAGCTCTGCCATGCGCGCAAGCGTCCGATCAATCCTTGCGTGCACGTGCAGATTGCGGCAGCGTCAACACGATGAGCCCCAATAGCCGGTCTTACCTGCCGCGAATGCTCGTAGCCGCTTTCGTGGCCGTTACGCTTGGCGAATTCTGCGCACCGCCGGCGGCCGCGGCTGAAATTCCCGCCATCGCGCAGCGCCAGCGCAACGAGAAGAAGGTCTTTACCGACAGCGAGATCACCGAGGGTTTTTTCAAGACCGCCTTCGGCGCAGAATACCACCTCGCCGGCCGCGTCGACCGCATCCGCAAATACGACATGCCGGTGCGGGTATTCGCCGACGGCAATCGCGCCGACCGCAAGGCGCAATTGGCGAAGATCGTGGCCGACATCGCGGCAAAGGTTCAGCACATCGACATCGCCATGGCTGCGAGTAACGACGACGCCAACGTGCTGGTCAAGCTGGTGCGCGACCGCGACCTCAACCGCACCATCGCCACCTTCTACGGCAGCGAACGGGCCAAAGAAATCCGCTCCTCGCTCGATCCGCAATGCCTGTCGGGTTTTCGCAAGAACGAGAAATTCGAGATCGAGCATTCCGACGTCATCCTCACCGTCGACAATGGCGACTTCGTCTTCTTCGATTGCGGCTATGAGGAATTGCTGCAATCGCTGGGACCGATCAACGATACCTCGTCCGTGCCGTGGACCATGTTCAACGACAACGTCTCGATGGGCTATTTCGATATCTATGACCAGTACATCCTCAACCTGCTCTACGATCCCCGGATCAGGGCCGGCATGACCGTGCAGGACGTCAAGGAAGTGCTGCCGGACGTGCTCGGCGACGTTCGCGCCTGGGTGCGCAAGGTCAACAACCTGCCGGAGTGACGAGCGCGAACGTCATCGCAACCCGTCATCCCCGCATAACGGCTGCGCCGTTATCGCTGGAGGTGCGAGCGCAGCCTCGAGGGATGAATTCCGCAGCCATCCTTCGAGACGCGCTACGCGCTCCTCAGGATGACGACTGTGGGTCGGCCATGCCCGCCGCCCGAAACAACGCAGGGTTTTATCAAAAAAAAATGTTACTTTTGAGCGTGCGATGTGTATAAGCGTTTCAAATGAACGACTTGCCGCGGACCCAGGCCTTGCGCTGCTTCATCACGATCGCCCGTGAAGGCACCGTCTCGCGTGCCGCGACGTTGCTGGGTTTGACCCAGCCTGCCGTCAGCCTGCAGCTCAAGGGGCTGGAGGAAAGTACCGGCCTGCTGCTGTTCCACCGGACGCCGGGCGGCTTCACCCTCACGGAAGCCGGCGCCAGCCTGCTGCCGCTGGCGCACAAGGCGGTATCGGCTTCATCGGATTTCAGGACGGCGGCGGACCAGGTGCGGCAATCGCAGCGGGGAACGCTGCGCGTCGGCACCATCCTGGAGCCCGAGTTCATCCGGCTCGGCCCGTTCGTGCGCAGCCTCGCCACCTCCTCGCGGGAGACCGAGGTCTTCCTGCGCCACGGCACCAGCGACGACGTGCTGATTCAGATCGGCCGGGGCGAACTCGACGTCGGATATTATGTCGATGCAACACCCATCGCATTGCCAGGGTCGCGGAAGCCGCCCGAGCGCACCATCCAGGACGGCAAGTTCCAGCTCGCGCCGCTCACGAGCTACGACTACCACGTGATCGCGCCGACGGCCTGGAGCGACCGGGTCCAGGGCAAGGACTGGGCCGACCTCGCCGGCCTGCCGTGGCTGGCAACGCCGCCCCGCGCGGCGCACCGGCGGCTACTGGACGATATCTTTCGCCCGCTCGGCGCGATGCCGAAGCGCGTCGCCTTCGCCGATCAGGAAGCGGCCGTGATCGACTTTGTCGAATCCGGCATCTGTCTCGGCCTCGCCCGCGACGGCATCCTGGACCGGATCACACGCAAGCGGGATTTCGTGATTGCCGACAAGGTGGCGTTGACCTGCGACCTCTCCTTTGCCTGCCTGGCGTCGCGGCGCCATGAAGGCGTGGTCTCGCACGCCTTTGCGGCGATGCAGGCGGTGTTGGATCTGCAGCCCGCCGCCACCGCGCCGATCGAAGCGGTACGATCGCTGAAAGGCGCGCGCCGCTAGCGCGTTTTCGAGCGAAGTGGGTACCGGTTCGTGTGAAGAAAACGCGTCAAAACAAAAAGCTGGCGCATGATCCGGAGCCGCCCACACCGCGTCAGCGCGGGCTGCGAACCGGTTATCCGGCCTGCTGCAAAGCGCCGCAACCGGCGCGCGAGAGACCCCTGTATTTCTACGTTCTTGGCCGCAGGCGCCGAATCACCGAGATTGGCTCGACGCTCTTCATCGGGGCGTTTCCTCCTGAAACTTTCGCCCGCCCGGTCGGCGGGCTCCCTTTTTTTTTCAACGCTACAGCCGTCCGTCTTCTGAAGCGAAAGGGAAGCGGCTATTTTTCGGCGGGGGCCACGTAGTGGTCGCACTCGTTTTGGCGTGCGATCTTGCGGACCTGATCCCTTGCGATATCGGCACCTCGCATCGGAATGCACTCAGCCTGCTCTGCGGCGCTGACAAAGCGGAGCCGCCGCGCATTGCCTTGCAGCAATTCAAAATCAAACGCGCCCAGATAAGTCCAGTCGTAGGACGGCCCCTTTGCGGTCACCGTTTGCAGCGGATCGAGTGACGCCAGGTAATCGTCGCCGATGGGACCAACGATGCCGATCTTGCGTTCCGGGGTGACGTAAATGCTGGTGCGGCTGTTGTGAGCCCAATCGACTGCCTTCATCGCAATCCTGACCGTGCCGTCCGGCGTCGTCACGTTGAGGTAACGACCGCGGTCGGTTTGTTGGTCCCAGATGTAATAGAAGCGAAGCGTCAGGGTCGTCTGTAAATCTGCGATCACCGTGCTGGCCGAATACGCCGGCATCAGGCTCCAAAAAACGATGTAGACAGCGACGGCCACGACAGGCGCTGCAGTCGAAGCCAGCAACATCCACACCGACCCGCGGATGGAGGCCCGGAGTCCCTGCGCGTCGGGTCTGGTGAGAGGAATCGCCTGCGACATGGCGCCAGTCTAGCTGACGACGACTGCGTTTTTATTGACTTGTCGCGGTAGAAACGCACCGGCTTGTTAGGGACTTCTTTACCTCAAGCCGCGCAGCCCCCGCTTTTGCGAGCCGCGCTCGGGCTGATGCAATGTCCTTGACCTTAAAATCAGCTTTAAGGGTAGGGTCGAGCAACGATCCATCCAAACTCTTCCCGATCAAGCGCTCCTGTGAAAGTGCCGCATGAAATTGTTTGAGACGCTGACGCTGCCCAACGGCTCGGTCATCGCCAACCGCATCGCCAAAGCCGCCATGGAAGAGAACATGGCAGACACGGATCAGGCGCCCTCCGCTGAATTGATGCGGCTGTACCAGTGCTGGGCGGATGGCGAAGCGGGCCTGATCCTCACCGGCAACGTCATGGTCGACGGAAGTGCCATGACCGGGCCTGGCGGCGTCGTGCTGGAAAACGACAAGCATCTGGATCGGTTCAAGCGCTGGGCCGAAATTGGTCGGGCCAACGGCGCGCAGTTCTGGCTTCAGATCAACCATCCCGGCCGCCAGATGCAGGCCAATCTCGGGCAGCAAACCGTTGCGCCTTCAGCGGTCGCAATCGACCTCGGCAAGATGTCCAGTCGCTTCGCCATTCCCGTGGCCATGACACAGGAGATGATTGAACAGGTCATCGAGCGCTTTGCGCGCACGGCCCAACTGGGAGAACAGGCCGGGTTTACCGGGGTGGAGATCCACGCCGCGCACGGCTACCTGCTCAGTCAATTCCTGTCGCCGCTCACCAACCGGAGGACGGATGAATGGGGCGGTTCGCTGGAGAACAGGGCGCGCCTGCTGCTGCATATCGTCAAAGCGGTGCGCGCCGCCGTTTCTCCCGGGTTCGCGGTCGCCGTCAAACTCAACTCCGCGGATTTTCAGCGCGGCGGATTCAGCACCGACGACGCCCGGCAGGTGGTGGAAATGCTCAACCAACTGGACGTCGATCTCGTCGAACTATCCGGCGGGAGCTATGAAGCGCCGGCCATGCAGGGGCAGTCCCGCGATGGCCGGACACTTGCGCGCGAGGCGTATTTCCTGGAGTTCGCCGAAGACATCAAGAAGATCGCGAAGATGCCGGTGATGGTCACCGGCGGCATCCGCCGCAGAGCGGTGGCCGAGCAAGTGCTCGGCGCCGGCGTCGACATGGTCGGCATCGGCACCGCGCTGGCGATCGACCCGTCTTTGCCGCGCGACTGGCGTCTCGGCAAAGACAACGCTCCGGCGCTTGCGCCGATCACGTGGAACAACAAGGTCTTTGCATCTCTCGCCAGCATGGCCGCAGTCAAATTCCAGTTGCGCAAGCTCAGCCAGGGCAAGGCACCGAATCCCGCGATATCGCCGCTGCGCGCATTGATCATGCAGCAGCTCGCGACCGCATTCCGCACGCGGCAGTACCGCCGATGGGCGGCGCAGCGATCAGCCCGCTAAGGACACGGGAGCTGCCGCGCCTGGTTCGGCGTCGATCAATTTTTTGCCTTTAGCCGCGGGATCAATCAGGAACTTCTGGCGATTTTGCCGCAGGGAACCAAGGTATCGGTCATCGGCATTTTCGGATCCTTGCAGACATGGCCGGAAGCTGCAGCGGCGTAGCCGCAGCCGATTTCTCGGACAACTCCCTGCCACGGTCGCAACCCTTCTCGACCGCTTACACATAGGCGGAGGAGGAGGAGCAGGTGCGCCAGAAACTCCTCTACACGGTCGCGCCGTTCTTCGGATCCAAGGTATCGGTCGTCGGCATTTTCAAATCCATGCAGACGTGGCCGGAGGCTCCACCAATCTAACGGCGAGCAGCATATTTCAGCGTCGGCAGGCCGATTTCCCGATTGAATCACACCACAATCATTAGGTGTAATATTTAAAGACGCACCTATTTCAGATGACGAACAATCACCAGGGAACGATTGCAACAAAATAGTTCAATTACTCGCGCGATAGGCCCTATACTTGTGGATAAAACTCATTGATAGTATTTGCGTATGTGGTTAAAAATCGCCTAACCGGTTGATGACCCTAGTATAAGAGTCTGTCCGGAGAGATCATGCTGGATTACATAGCTTTCTGAGCATGAGTCTGATTGAAGCGAGGCGCAGAAATGCGAGCGCCTTTCGATTGAGATTCTCCCAGTCTTTGGCGAGACGCCTGCACCGCCCGAGCCA
>JBBRSX010000238.1:0-6363 GCA_038244925.1 Hyphomicrobiales bacterium
CTTTCCCTCCTGATTTGAGCTTTTTGCTTTCGTCTTTTTTTGATTGCGGGGCTACGCCGCCCAGCGCTGCCTCGATGTTCCTTACCATCGCGACAAGGCGAGGTCCAATATCGCGGACCAATCGATCTTCCGTGAAACGGAATGCGGGCGCGCCACAATTGAAGGCGTACGGTCCGGTTCCGTCGTTGAGTTTCAGCGCCACGCCGACCGCGGCGACATCGTCCTGCCACTCGCCGGCGGAAATCGTGAAGCCGTGACGCGCCACCGTTTCACCGGCGCGCTCGATGCCGTCGCGCATCCGCGACCAGCGGCTGCCGTAATGGTCGCGCAGTTCGCGCAATAAAGCGGCACGCTCTTCCGGAGGCAGCGCCCAGAGATAGGCCCGGCCCATCGCGGTGGTCGCGATCGGTACCCGCGAACCGACGTCGAGCTGCACGCCGAGCGACAGGCCGTTACGGCTCTGCCCGAAATAGATCATGCTGTGGCGGTCGCGTCCGCCGACGGCCACCGCGCCGCCGGTCTCGCGCATCACCTCTTCCCGGTAGGGTTCGGACAAATGCCGAACGCCGAGATTGGCCAGCGCGGCATAGCCCAAAGCCATGGCGGACGGCGCCAGCTGATACTTTTCGAACCGCGGAACCGGTGTAAGATAGCCCAGCTTGGTCAAGGTATAGGTCAGCCGGGAAATGGTTGGCTTCGGCAAATTAGTACGGGCGGCGATCTCTTGATTGCCAAGAAGCCCGTCGTTGGGATGAAATGCGCGCAACACATCAAGTCCGCGGGAAAGCGCGACGACGAAGCTGCGATCTGTCGCCACTTTCTTCCCTGGACGCTTCATTTACCTGCTTCTGCGCGGAGCTCGTTGACAAGGGACGTGCTTCAAAATAACCCTCCGTGTCAAGATGTGGAATTAAATTTCGCAGTGCGAAATCAACAAAAGAGCGTAGCTACTCAACGCAAGTCGGGCAGCGAAGCCAAAAAAACAGACCAAGCGAAGCTAACGAAATCAAAGAACAAGTATCCAGGGAGAGTCCCGTGAACGAAGTCGTCAAACTCGAACGTCATGACTCCATCGCCATCGTCACGGTTAACAGCCCCCCGGTAAACGCGCTGAGCGCGGCTGTGCGCGGCGGTATCTTCGAATGCATGAAGGCGGCGATATCAGATGCCGAGGTCAAGGGCATCGTGCTGACCTGCGGCGGCCGCACTTTTATTGCCGGCGCCGATATCACCGAGTTCGGCAAGCCGCCGAAGCTGCCCGGCCTGCAAGAGGTGCTGGTGCTGATGGAAAATTCGCCGAAGCCGATCGTTGCCGCCATTCACGGCACCGCACTCGGCGGCGGCCTCGAAGTAGCGCTGGCATGCCACTTTCGCGTCGCCACCAAGGAAGCCCGGCTCGGCCTGCCTGAAGTCAAGCTCGGCCTGCTGCCCGGTGCCGGCGGTACCCAGAGGCTGCCGCGCGCGGTCGGTCCCGAGCTCGCGGTCAAGATGATCGTCGGCGGCGATCCGATCAGCGCGGCGGACGCGCTCAAGCACGGTTTGATCGAGGAGATCGTCGAAGGCCCGGCGTCCGGCGGCGAAGCGTTTGCTCGCAAGGTGCTCGCCGAGAAGCGCCCGCTGCGCAAACTGCGCGACGATGACTCCAAGCTCGCTGCTGCCAAGGCCGACCGTTCGATCTTCACCAACGCGGTCGCCGCGCTGACCAAGAAGGCCCGTGGCCTCGAAGCGCCGTTCGCCGCCGCCGACGCCGTCGGTGCCGCGATCGACCTGCCGTTCGACGAAGGGTTGAAGAAGGAGCGTGAAGGTTTCCTCAAGCTGGTGTCGAGCGACCAGTCCAAGGCACAGCGTTACGCCTTCTTCTCCGAGCGCGAGGCCGCCAAGATCGCCGGCGTTCCCGACGGAACCAAGCCGCGCAATGTCGAGCGCGTCGCCATCATCGGCGCCGGCACCATGGGCGGCGGCATCGCGATGTCGTTCGCCAATGCCGGTATTCCGGTCACGCTGATCGAGACCGGCGAGGAACAGCTCAAGCGCGGCATGGGCGTGATGCAGAAGAACTACGAAGCCACCGCCGCGCGCGGCGGCATCCCGGCCGATGCCCCGGCCAAGCGCATGGGCCTGATCACCGGTGTGGTTGGCCTCGAAAACGTCAAGGACGCTGACCTGGTGATCGAAGCCGTGTTCGAAACCATGGCGGTCAAGAAGGAAGTGTTCACCGCGCTCGACAAGTTCGCCAAGAAGGGCGCCGTGCTGGCCTCCAACACTTCGTACCTCAACATCGACGAGATCGCGAAGGTGACCAGCCGCCCGCAGGACGTGCTCGGCATGCACTTCTTCTCGCCCGCCAACGTGATGAAGCTGTGCGAGATCGTCCGCGCCGACAAGACCGCGCCAGACGCATTGGTGACCGCGGTTTCGATCGCGCGCAAGATCGCCAAGGTGCCGGCCGTGGTCGGCGTCTGCGACGGCTTTGTCGGTAACCGGATGTTGGCCCAGCGCGGCAAGCAGTCGGAAAAGCTGCTGTTCGAAGGCGCGCTGCCGCAGCAGGTCGATGCTGTCGTGACCAAGTTCGGCATGCCGATGGGACCGTTCGCGATGGGCGATCTCGCCGGTCTCGATATCGGCTGGCGCTCGCGCAAGGACCGCGGTCTCAAGTCGGAAATCGCCGACGCGCTGTGCGAGGCCGGACGTTTTGGTCAGAAGACCGGCAAGGGCTATTACAAGTATGAAGGCGGCTCCCGCGCGCCGACGCCCGATCCGGAGGTCGAAAAGCTGATCGACGAGACCTTGCTGCGTCTGGGCCGCAAGAAGCGCGTCGTCAGCGACGACGAAATCCTCGAGCGGATGATGTACCCGATGATCAACGAGGGTGCGCGCATTCTCGAAGAGGGCGTCGCGGCCCGTCCGAGCGATATCGATGTGATCTGGCTCTATGGTTACGGCTGGCCGATCTACCGCGGCGGCCCGATGTTCTATGCCGACCAGGTCGGCCTCAAGCACATCGCCGATCGTCTGTCGCACTACGCCAAGGAAACCAACGATCCGTCGCTGGAGCCGTCGCCGCTGCTGAAGCGTCTCGCCGCCGAAGGCAAGACCTTTGCGTCGCTGGCGGAAAAGGCGAAAGCGGCTTGATGACGTTGAATGGCACACTCTCTCCGTTCCCTCCCCCCTTGCGGGGGAGGGCTAGGGAGAGGGGTAAGCCACGGGCACCGTCGTCGCGGTACCCCCTTCCCCGACCCTTCCCCGCAAGGGGGAAGGGAGCAGATAACAGCTCGCTCGCCTCACGAATTACAAAGCCCGCATGACCCATCCCGGCGAACAGTATTATCCGAAAGGCGTCCGCTGGGACGATACCATCGTGCGCGGCACGCTGCCCGACCTGCTGTCGACGGCAGCAGCCGAATTCGGCGCGCGGCCGGCGCTTGAATTCCGCGACCGGCCGATCACTTACACCGAGCTGGAAGGCTTGGTGGAGACGGCCGCGAGCGCATTTCTGCGCGCCGGCTACGGCAAGAACCATTCGGTGGCGCTGTTCCTCGGCAATTCGCCTGATCATCCCGTCAACTTCTTCGGCGCGCTGAAGGCCGGCGCCCGCATCGTGCATCTCAGTCCACTCGACGGCGAGATCGCGCTGTCGCACAAGCTCAGCGATTCCGGCGCGCGCGTACTGGTGACCAGCAACCTGTCGGCGCTGTTGCCGACCGCGCTGAAGTTTCTCGACAAGGGTCTGCTCGATCGCCTGATCGTCTGCGAGGACGATCATTGGGGCAAAGTCGGAACACCGCAGACGGCGTTGCCGGATAACCCGAAGATCATCACCTTCAAGCAATTCACCGACGGCGTCACGAAGCCTGCTTCATGGCCTTCGATGACGGCCGACGACGTGGCGCTGCTGCAATACACCGGCGGCACCACAGGCCTGCCCAAGGGCGCGATGCTCAGCCACGGCAACCTGACTTCGGCGGTTTCGGTCTATGACGTCTGGGGCAAGCCGGCACGCGCCGAGCGCAACAACCCGATCGAGCGCGTGATCTGCGTGCTGCCGCTGTTTCATATCTACGCGCTGACGGTGGTGCTGCTGTCGTCGATCCGCCGCGGCCACCTGATTTCGCTGCACCAGCGCTTCGATGTCGAGGCCGTGATGCGCGACATTGAGGTCAAGCGCGCCACTTATTTCCCCGGCGTGCCGACGATGTGGATCGCGATTGCGTCACTGCCCGATCTCGACAAGCGCGACCTGTCTTCGCTGGTCAGCGTCGGCTCCGGCGGCGCGCCGCTGCCGGTCGAAGTCGCACGTATCCTCGAGCAGAGGGTCGGCATGAAGCTGAAGAGCGGCTGGGGCATGACCGAGACTTGCTCGCCCGGCACCGCGCATCCGAAGGAAGGCCCGGACAAGCCGGGCTCGATCGGCCTGATGCTGCCCGGCATCGAAATGGATGTGGTGTCGCTGGAAGATTCCACGAAGATCATGCCGACAGGCGAGACCGGCGAAATCCGTATTCGCGGCCCGAACGTCACCAGGGGTTACTGGAACCGGCCGAAGGAAACCGCGGAAGCCTTCGTCGGCGACCGCTTCCTCACCGGCGATATCGGCTATGTCGACGCGGACGGCTATTTCTACCTGGTCGATCGCAAGAAGGACATGATCATCTCCGGCGGCTTCAACGTTTATCCGCAGATGATCGAACAGGCGATCTACACGCATCCTGGCGTCCAGGAAGTGATCGTGATCGGCATTCCCGACGACTATCGCGGCGAGGCCGCAAAAGCCTTCATCAAGCTGCGCGCGGATGCCAAGCCGTTCACGCTGGAAGATCTGCGTACGTTCCTCACCGGCAAGATCGGCAAGCACGAATTGCCGGTCGCGGTTGACTTTGTTGAAGAGTTGCCACGCACGCCGGTCGGAAAATTGTCGCGTCACGAACTACGGCAGCAGCAGCCGTCGCCGCAGGCCGCCACCAGTAAGCAAGACGTCGCGTAATCAGGTTTAAACTTAGCTCACAGGAGGATCCGATGGATCTCGCTTTCAGCAAAGACGAAATGGCGTTTCGTGAGGAAGTTCGCACCTTCTTCAAGGAGAACGTGCCGCCGGCCACGCGGCAGAAGCTGGTGGAAGGCCGTCACCTCTCCAAGGACGAGATGGTCACCTGGTGGCGCATCCTGAACAAGAAGGGTTGGGGCGTTTCGCACTGGCCGAAGGAATATGGCGGCACGGGGTGGACCTCGGTGCAGCATTACATCTTCAACGAAGAACTGCAGATGCACCCGGCGCCGGCGCCGCTCGCCTTCGGCGTCAGCATGGTCGGCCCCGTCATCTACACCTTCGGCAACGAGAAGCAGAAGAAGCAGTATCTGCCGCGCATCGCCAATGTCGACGACTGGTGGTGCCAGGGCTTTTCGGAGCCGGGCTCCGGATCGGACCTTGCATCCCTCAAGACCAAGGCCGAGCGCAAGGGCGACAAGTACATCATCAACGGCCAGAAGACCTGGACCACGCTGGCGCAGCACGCCGACATGATCTTCTGCCTCTGCCGCACCGACACCAACGCCAAGAAGCAGATGGGCATCTCGTTCATCGTGTTCGACATGAAGTCGAAGGGCGTCACCGTGCGCCCGATCGAGACCATCGACGGCGGCCATGAGGTCAACGAGGTGTTCTTCGACGACGTCGAGGTTCCCGTTGAGAATTTGATCGGCGAGGAAAACAAGGGCTGGGACTACGCCAAGTTCCTGCTTGGCAACGAACGCACCGGCATCGCCCGCGTCGGCGTTTCCAAGGAGCGGCTGCGCCGCATCAAGGAACTCGCCTCCAAGGTCGAGTCCAACGGCAAGCCGGTTCTCGAAGACCAGGGTTTCCGCGAAAAACTCGTGGCCTGCGAGATCGAGCTGAAGGCGCTCGAACTGACGCAGCTGCGCGTCGTCGCCGACGAAGGCAAGCACGGCAAGGGCAAGCCCAACCCGGCGTCTTCGGTGCTGAAGATCAAGGGTTCGGAAATCCAGCAGACCACCACGGAATTGCTGATGGAAGTGATCGGCCCGTTCGCCGCGCCCTATGACGAGCATGGCGACGACGGCTCCAACGAGACCATGGACTGGACCGCGCAGATCGCGCCGAGCTATTTCAACAACCGCAAGGTTTCGATCTACGGCGGCTCCAACGAGATCCAGCGCAACATCATCACCAAGGCGGTGCTGGGGCTGTAGCTCCATCACACCAACAGGTGTCGTCCCCCGCGAAAGCGGGGGACCCAGTACGCCGCGGCGTTCGTGTTCAAGCACGAACGTCGGTGATTACTGGATCCCCGCATTCGCGGGGATGACGAGGAGTGGATTTGGTCCGGGCGCAAACGCCTCGGCGCATGA
>JBBRSX010000239.1:0-6215 GCA_038244925.1 Hyphomicrobiales bacterium
AATCGCTGATCCCGAGGTCAGCAATCGCTGATCCCGAGGTCAGCAATCGCTGATCCCGAGGTCAGCAATCGCTGATCCCGAGGTCAGCAATCGCTGATCCCGAGGTCAGCAATCGCTGATCCCGAGGTCAGCACTTGCTGATCCCGAGGTCAGCACTTGCTGATCCCGAGGTCAGCACTTGCTGATCCCGAGGTCAGCACTTGCTGATCCCGAGGTCAGCACTTGCTGATCCCGAGGGTCGGCCATTGCTGATCCCGGCACCTCCTAAACAATCATATCCCGAAACCTGAATTCGCCTGCCGGCGATGCCGCATGTCGTAATGATGACTGCGGTACAGCGGCTTTTGCGACAGGTTTCGTTTGCCAAACC
Source organism: Hyphomicrobiales bacterium (assembly GCA_038244925.1). GTDB lineage: Bacteria > Pseudomonadota > Alphaproteobacteria > Rhizobiales > Xanthobacteraceae > Bradyrhizobium. The sequence goes on from JBBRSX010000239.1 coordinate 371, forward strand.
GACATCCTTCGACGAATACTCGTTACCAAAATCAACGGGAGGTAGCGTCATGACGAGCAGGCTTGCGCGCGATGCGGCTGTTGCTGCGATCGTTCTTTGCATCACCCCTTTCGGCGCTGCGGCGCAGACCTATGAGGTCACGAAACTCGTTCCGGGTTCGGCGTTCCACGGCGTGCATGGGCTCGGGATCGACAAATCCGGACGCCTGTTCGCCGGCAGCGTCGCGGGTGCTGCGCTGTACGAAGTCGACCGCACCAACGGCACGGCGAAGATCGCGATTCCGACGCCGGAAGGCATGGCCGACGACATCGCGTTCGCACCCGACGGCACCATGGCCTGGACCGGCTTCCTCACCGGCGATCTTTATTCGCGCAAGGGCGACGGTCCGATCAAGAAGTTGGCCTCCGGCCTGCCCGGCATCAACTCGCTCGCGTACCGCAAGGACGGACGGCTCTATGCGACGCAGGTGTTTTTGGGCGACGCGCTCTATGAAATCGATGTCGAGGGCACCAAGCCGCCGCGCAAGATCATGGAGAAGATGGGCGGCCTCAACGGTTTTGAATTCGGGCCTGACGACATGTTGTACGGGCCGTTGTGGTTCAAGGGCCAGGTCGCCAAGGTCGACGTCGACAAGGCGGAGCTGACGGTTGTCGCCGACGGCTTCAAGATTCCAGCCGCCGTCAATTTCGATTCCAAGGGCAATCTCTGGGTGGTCGATACCGCGCTCGGCCAGCTGGTGCGGGTCGATCCCAAAACCGGCGCCAAGAAGATGGTGGCGCAACTGAAGCCCTCGCTCGACAATCTCGCGATCGACGACAAGGACCGCATCTTCGTCTCCAACATGGCCGACAACGGCATTCAGGAGGTGGATCCGGAGACCGGCGATGCCAAGCAGGTCATATCAGGCCAGCTGGCGCTGCCCGGCGGCATCGGCGTGGTCTCCGACGGCGATAAAGACACCATCTATGTCGCCGACGTGTTCGCCTACCGTACCGTCGACGGCGCAACCGGCGAGGTTTCCGAACCCGCCCGCATGCATGCCGACGGCGTGACGCTGGAATATCCAATGAGCGCCACCGCCAACAACGACGACGTGCTGCTGTCGAGCTGGTTCACCGGCACGGTCCAGGTGATCGACCGCAAGACCGGCAAGACCGTCGACATGCTGCACGACTTCAAGGCGCCGCACGACGCCGTCAGGCTCGGCGACGGCAGCCTTCTGGTCAACGAACTCGGCAGCAAATCGCTGCTGCGCGTCAGCGGCGAGCACGGCAAGGATCGCACCGTGGTGATCGGCGGCCTCGAGGGGCCGGTCGGGATGGTCGCCGCATCGAAAGACACGGTCTATGTCACCGAAGCCTTCGCCGGCCAGGTCTCCAAGATCGAATCCAACGGCGAGAAAACCATCATCGCCAAGGACCTGAAGATGCCTGAGGGCATCGCGCTGGCGCCGGACGGCAAGATTGTCGTCGCCGAGGTCGGCGCCAGGCGGATCGTCCAGATCGATCCCGCCAAAGGGACCGTCACCGAGATCGCCGCCAATCTGCCGATCGGCCTCGCCGCCGCGCCCGGCGGATTGCCGACCAACATTCCGACCGGCGTCGGCGTCGGCGCGTCCGGGGCGATCTATTTCTCGTCGGATGTCGAAAACGCGATCTACAAGATCACGAAGAAGTAGCGGCCGACATTCGCTCCCCCTCAAACGCGCCCTCTCCCGAAACCGGGGGGAACATCGTCGTGGTACGTCATTCGCATTGCGGTGCGACCAGCTGACCGCCGACGGCATCATCGGCGCCTACAAGCACAAGCATCACGCCGACATCTCAAGGCTCCATGCGCGCGACAACATCTGTATCGAGGATTACGAAACGTCGCTCAAGCAGGACCCCGTGTGAGTCCGGGCCAGCAGCGGCGCTGCCAAAGCACGTCAATGTCTTCGGCTATTTCTACGACATCGATACCGGGAAGCTCTCGGAGGTCGTGCGCTACAAGGCGCAAGCAGGGGTGTGAATCGCGGTTTCGCAGCCGGCGAGAGAGCGGCCTGCCGGGAGACAGCCTCGGCGGCGCATCAACGGTGAGGATCGTAACGCCGTGACCGGCGGCATCGAGGGGCCGGTCGGGACGGTCGCCGCGTCAAAAGATCGAATCCAACGGCGAGAGAACCATCGTCGCCAAGTATCTGAAATACCTGAGGGCATCGCTTTGGCACCCGACGGGGTGCTTGTTGTGGCCGAAGGTCAGCGCCAAGCGCGTTGTCCAGATCGATCCCGCTAAAGGAGCGTCACCGAGCTAGCCAGCAACCGCCTTGCGGAGCCATTGTTAGTTATCGTCTGACACCGGCACTTTTCGTTTCAACTTTACCGTCCAGGTCGTCCCGTCCTTGGTCAAAGATACCTCGTCAAACTTCGCTTCCTCCGCTACTTCGTCCAGGAAATCTTTCAACTCAGCGTCCGGTATTTTCAACACCGTAATATTGTTTGGCTTAGACATGATCGCCCTCGGTTTGCAAACACACCGCAACCACTGCGCTTCTGCTAATTCGACCTAGTATCCCGGCATTTTCAGATCCTTGGCAATTTTCTCAAATAAATCAGCAGACCCAGACCTCAAAAAGACCGGCACAGATCCAAGCACCGTGTTGTCGTCTACCCATTTTTCGACCTTCTTCTTGTTTGCAGGGCTAGACCGCCAAAATTCACGCAGGCCATCATGGGGTGGATCGCTCAAGGCAATATTTGTTCGCTTGGCCATGATAATTTCTCGCTTTTTAGAGAGCTCAAGGTTCGATTCGAATTATCTCAGGGAGTCGGAATGCCAAGTTTCTTGATGATTTGTTGATATAGGGCGGTGGAGTTCGATCTTAAGAATACCGGCACTGATCCGAAGTTGGTGTTGTTGTCGACCCAATCTTCTACGTCTTTCTTGTTCTTCGCACTTGAGCGCCAGAAGGCACGTATGCTTTTCCCGAGGTCCGTTACCGGCGAGAATGCCACCTCAATTGTAGTCGCTTTTGCCGCTTCGGCAGCTCTTGATTCTGCACTTACTGTTTTCTGGATCTCGACGAGAGCGCCCGCGATCGTGCCGGCCGCAAAGTATTCATCAAGATCGCCCAGCGCCATTGATAATGGATACGCATCGAGATCGAGTGTGCGCATCCGCGTGATGATATCGGACGCGATCGTGTCGCGATGGGCTCTCATTTGAGTCGCCAAAACCTGAACCGTCTTTTGGAAAAGAACCTCGTCACTGAAGGCCTTAGTCCCGCCCTGCACCGCTAGGGATGCCGCACCTAGAGCATTTTTCGTACCTATCGAAGCTACAAGAGGAACCGCTCCTGAAAGTGCCATGGCAATAATTGAACTAACAAAGCCAATCTCCTGCCGTTCTCTAATCAGAGACGCTTCAAAGGCGTAATAGTAAGAATCAATTTCTCGCATCCGTGTCGAAATGATTTCGTTTCTGATCCCCTTGGTCCTTGCGAACCCAGCGGTGTAGTAAGCGTCCTCAGCCGCGATCAACCGCCCTCGCGCCACGTCCGCTTCAACGGCTACTGAAAACAGGCGCGGCGGACCACCTTCTATCGAGTTGCATCCCGACAAAGCCAATGCGACCGCAATCAATCCGGCTACTGCTGACAAACTACGACGCAACTCGCCCGCACCACGCATCGCACGCCCCCTTAACACCCCGTTAAGGATTGTGGCGATGATGTGACTGGTTGTTCAAGTGGATTCCACACCCTTAGCGCGGAATCGCAAAACGTGTCTCTTTTCCACAACACGCTCATTGCGTGCGTCAACCCACCACACGCCGAAGTTGCCGCGGGCTTCAGCCTCGCTACAGCTTGGAAAAGACAGCCGTTTTGCGAAAGGTTGCGGTCTTGGCACAGACGAAAACCCCTCCGCATCGCGGAGGGGTTCAGAACTTAACCGTCAGTTCAGCTTACGCTTCGAGACCGGCGCGTCGAACTGCGTGATCTCGGCGGTTTGCGGCGCCTTGCCGTTGAAGGTCAGCACGTTGCCCTCCGAGGAGATCGCCACGCGGTCGCCGTCGGCGACCTCGCCGGCCAAAATCATCTCGGCGAGCGGATCCTGCACGCTGCGCTGGATCACCCGCTTCAGCGGCCGGGCACCATAGGCCGGGTCCCAGCCCTTGGCCGCCAGCCAGTCGCGCGCCGCCGCATCGAGCGTCAGCACGATCTTGCGCTCGACCAGCAGCTTCTGCAGCCGGCTGAACTGGATCTCGACGATCCGGCCCATCTCGCTCTTCTGCAAACGGTGGAACAGGATGATCTCGTCGACACGATTGAGGAATTCGGGCCGGAAATGCGCCCGCACCATGCCCATCACTGGCTCGCGCACTTCGGACGTATCCTCGCCTTCCGGCTGGTTGACCAGGAATTCCGAACCGAGGTTCGAGGTCATGATGATCAGCGTATTGCGGAAGTCGACCGTGCGGCCCTGGCCGTCGGTCAGGCGGCCGTCGTCGAGCACCTGCAGCAGCACGTTGAAGACATCGGGATGCGCCTTCTCGACCTCGTCGAAGAGCACCACCTGATAGGGCCGCCGCCGCACCGCTTCGGTCAGCGCCCCGCCCTCGTCGTAACCGACATAGCCGGGGGGCGCGCCGATCAGCCGCGATACCGAATGCTTCTCCATGTATTCGGACATGTCGAGGCGGACCATCGCGGTCTCGTCGTTGAACAGATATTCCGCCAGCGCCTTGGTCAGCTCGGTCTTGCCGACGCCGGTGGGCCCTAAGAACATGAACGAGCCCATCGGCCGGTTCGGGTCCTGCAGGCCCGCGCGCGAACGGCGCACGGCAGTCGCCACCGCCCGTACCGCCTCAGCCTGGCCGACCACGCGGTTGCCGAGCGAGTCCTCCATCTTCAGCAGCTTGTCCTTTTCGCCTTCCAGCATCTTGTCGACGGGCACGCCGGTCCAGCGCGACACCACCTGCGCGATGTGGTTGGCGGTGACCGCCTCCTCCATCATCTCGCCGGCGTTTTCCTTGGCCTCGATGTCGGCGATCTGCTTCTCCAGCTCGGGAATCCGGCCATAGGCCAGTTCGCCTGCGCGCTGGAATTCGCCGCGGCGCTGTGCGTTGGCGAGTTCGATGCGCAAACCATCGAGCTCGCTCTTCAGCTTCTGCGCGTCGGAGAGCTTGTTCTTCTCCGCGCTCCAGCGCGCGGTCAGGGCTGCTGATTTCTCCTCGAGATCGGCGAGTTCCTTTTCCAGCGTCTGCAGGCGGCTCTTGGAGCCGGCATCGCTTTCCTTTTTCAGCGCTTCCTGCTCGATCTTGAGCCGGATGATTTCCCGGTCCATCGAATCGAGTTCTTCCGGCTTGGAATCGACCTGCATCTTCAGCCGCGCTGCCGCCTCGTCCATCAGGTCGATGGCCTTGTCGGGCAGGAAGCGGTCGGTGATGTAGCGGTTCGACAGCGTGGTCGCCGCCACCAGCGCCGAGTCGGTGATGCGCACGCCGTGGTGCTGCTCGTACTTGTCCTTCAGACCGCGCAGGATCGAGATGGTATCCTCGACCGTCGGCTCGGTAACGAAGATCGGCTGGAACCGGCGCGCCAGAGCGGCGTCCTTTTCGACGTGCTTGCGGTATTCGTCGAGCGTGGTGGCGCCGATACAGTGCAGTTCGCCACGCGCCAAAGCGGGTTTCAACAGGTTGGACGCGTCCATCGCGCCGCCGCCCTTGCCGGCACCGATCAGCGTGTGCATTTCGTCGATGAACAGGATGATGCTGCCTTCGGCCGAGGTGACCTCCTGCAGCACGGCTTTCAGCCGCTCTTCGAACTCGCCGCGGTATTTGGCGCCCGCAATCAACGAACCCAAAT
>JBBRSX010000240.1:0-6050 GCA_038244925.1 Hyphomicrobiales bacterium
CAGCTCCATCAGCAGCGCTCCGAGCGCGGCAACCTGGAGCGACTTATCCGATCATTTAAGGAAGATCCGCCTGGTGTTATCGAACAGGCAGCGATCCTTGGCTTATGGCGAAGTGCGCGGCACGTCCCGTCCAACACCGTACTGAGCGTCGGTGACGGAGTCCGGCTCATCACCAGCGGCTGGGTGGGGTGGCTACGATACGCCGATGACGGCCAGCGATTAATCTTCCTGTTTCTTATGCCCGGCGATTTCATCGTTCCAAGCCTGTTTGAGACCGGCTGCTGCGAGGTCGTGAGCTTGACGCCAATCCGGACAATCGACGCGTCGCCGCTGGTGCAGGGCGGCCCCACCACCACACCGAAGTCCGCGGCGATGATTGCTCGCAGCGGACGGGACTACCGCCTTCTCCTTGTCGAGCATTTGACGCGGTTGACCAGCGGCTGCACGACTCGGAGCATTGCCCATCTACTGAACGAGTTCCTCGAGCGCTCGCTCCGCGCTGGTTATTGTGAAAACGGGCGCTTCAGCCTACCGATTGGCCAACGGGTCCTCGGGCGATCGCTCGGCCGGAGCACGGTCCAGATCAATAAGATCATGAACCAGTTGCAGGCCAAAGGCGTGCTCAAGGTCGGCTATGACTGGATCGACGTCCTCAAACCGGAAGCCCTTCGCAGCGCGGCCGGAGTGACCCACGGCACTCGGAGTGTATAATTGAACAGCGTAACATCGAGCACACATTCAGCCTGATAGGGGGGTGGCTATGATGCGGCTGCCGCGGCTATTCCGATAGTGATGTGCTAATTCACCTACCGCCGTCGGCGAGCTCATAACCAGACGGGAACAGCATGATGAGCGACAAAGCGCCCAAGGATGAGGAACAGAGAGCCGCCGAGGCCGATGTTGAGGAGTTTAAGGAAGACCTGGGCCCGTTCGTCGTCGCTGCCGATACTACCCGAATGCCGATGATCTTCACGGATGCCAAAGTGGCCGGTAACCCGATCATCTTTGCCAACGACAGCTTCCTTAAACTAACTTGCTACGACCGCGACGAGGTTCTTGCGCAAAGCTTCAACTTCCTGCTGGCTTTCTGCGACGACAAAAGGGCGATCCAGCAGATCGAGAAAGCGTTTGCCGAGGAAACGGACGACACCCTCAGGATCCATTATGCACGTGAGAACGGTAGCGAATTCTGGGCGGACGTTTTCATTACGGCGGTCAAGGACGAATCGGGCAAGGTCGTGCAGCATTTTGTGTCGCTGGTGGACACAACACAATATCAGTTGGCGCAGCAACACGCGGCGCTACTAATCGATGAACTCAATCACCGGGTAAAGAACACGCTAGCCACGGTACAGTCGATTGTCGCCCAAGCCGTGCGCAACGCCCCCGACCTGCAGACCGCCAAGGAAGCGATCGAGACCCGCATCGCCGCGTTGGCACGATCGCACGACTTGCTCGGGCGCGAGAAATGGGATGGCGCTGGTCTGGATGACCTCGTCCGCCAAGCGCTTGCGCCGTTTACCACCACCGAACTAGACGCCGAGCGATTTACGATTGAAGGCGAGAATATCCGGTTGTCGCCTAAGGCGACCCTGGCATTGGGGATTGCGTTGAACGAACTGGCGACTAACGCCGTCAAATATGGCGCCTTTTCCAACGAGGCGGGAACGGTTTCGATTAAGTGGACACTGGAAAGCAAATCGGATGGCCGGTGGTTATGCCTCCACTGGCGAGAGAAAGATGGGCCGGTGGTGACGCCACCAACGAAAAAAGGCTTTGGATCTCGCGTCATCGAACAGGGCTTAGCTCACGAACTCGACGGCAAGGTGACCTTAGATTTTCTCGTCGGCGGTATCGTTTGCACAATCTACGTTCCAGCCCCACAAGCGGTTCTTAATGGATAAAAATTTCCTCTCCGGAAGGCGAATCCTTGTTGTCGAGGACGAAATGCTTGTCGTGATGGCGATCGAGGACATGCTCATCGACCTTGGCTGCACTTCTATTTCGGTTGCCGGCAGTCTCGACAAGGCCTTGGCCCTTATTGCAGCGGAGAAGTTCGATCTCGCGACTCTCGACGTCAATCTCAACGGGAAAAGAAGTTACCCCGCCGCCCGGGCGTTGAGCGATGCCGGCGTGCCGTTTGCCTTTTCGACCGGTTACGGTGAGCATAGCATAGATGAAAGCTTTGGCCGTCAACTGGTGCTCAACAAACCATATTCCAACCGGAATTTGGTCGACGTGCTGACCGCACTATTGGCGCAATCAGCGCCGCCGACTTTGGCCGCATAGCTTCGTTCAACCGGCAGAGAGTGTCCGGTCAATTACCTTACCCACAATCGGGTGAGATGAGTTTGGTGAGGCCTGAACTGTTTCAGGAGGATCGAGACATGCCTGGGCAAGCACAAACGGGGTCATAAACTAACAGACGTCTAATGAGTGTCACCCCTTAAGTGTGCCGGCGACCTGCCTACGGACCAACTCCGTGGTGCTGCCAAATACGAGGTGCGAAGCGTAGGAATCCAAATTGCTCGTTGGCCCCGCCTTCCATGGAAGACGACCAAGTCCGACTAGAGGGACGAGGGCTTCATCAAGTAACGTCGCGGTCCCAAGCCCGAATGCAGTACCAACGCCGGCGGTCACGCCAGGGTACAATTCGGCAGCGATTCCGTATGCGACGCCGAGCCCAATCCCGAGCGCGTAATGCATTGCTTGGCCGGCGAGCGGCTTATCTGTAGACGACAGTGCACTTCCCGTCAGTGCCTTGGCAACTCCATTAGCAGCTTTCTGCGTCGCGGGTTCCTGACTTTCGTCGTCGCCGGACGATGAAAGTGGCATTAACGCTGTTTGAAATAGATCCATTGCGAATGAGGCCGTCGCGCCAGCGACCATTCCCGCAAAGGCGCCGCGAAGCAGCTTTCCCATGCGTCCGTCTTCCTGCTGGCTCATCTTCACTCTCGTTGCCGCTGATCCATCAGGGCGACTAACGAGGCATGGCGCACGAGGTTTCATTCAGCACGCGCGCAGGCGACCATTTCGCAAGCACGCCATATGTCACGGCGGAACGAGGCTGAGCGGCTTGCAACTTGCTCATCGGCGCCACTTACGACGTGGACACTCATCCGACCTTCACGAACGGCTGCTTAATAGGCTCGCGCGTGACCGCTTAACGGCAAGGACTGGGCGCTAAGCCGACGGTCCCCGAGATAGGAAAGCATCGATGCTGGCCAGCGGCACGAGTGTGATCGCCCCGACTTTTATCGTTTGCAGGTCGCCCGCCTGAATTAGCTCATATAGTTTTGACCGCCCAATCCCAGTGATTCGGCACGCCTCGCGAATTCGCACCGTGATGGGCCGCATGGCGCGCTCGCCCGCGTCGGCGACCGTTGGTCCGATGAGGGGCGTCATGATTTTGCCTTTTCGATGGCCTTGGGTGTTTCCGCGCCTGCCTTCGCCACTCGCCTGCCAACGAGCTCGATGAACTGCCGGTATCGCTCGAGGCCGAGCTGCCTTGTCCCATGATCGAACGATGGTTGATGGGCGGTCAGGGTCAGCTGATGCTGAACGAAAAGACCGAGGGTCTCCATCAGTACGTCCACCTTTTGGTCAGTCTGATCCTGTGCTCGCGACAGTCGGTCGAACCTGGGGCCGAACCGCGTTTCAACCTCGGCTGCGCCTTGGCGATCGAGCCAGGCGGTCAACGCGTCGGACAGGATCGCGGTTTTTGATGTTCCGGGCTTGGCGGCGAGCTGGTCAAGCTTCACCGACATGGCGTCGGGGAGGTAGAACTGATGGCGGGTTTTCGTCGTTCGCATGAAGGTAAATTACGCTGGCCTGCGCGGACTTGAGAGAGCCTGCCGGGTGCACCGAAGTGACGTTTCAGGGCAACTGACGACGAAAATTAGATCGACAAACCCCGGCTTCGCCCGATGGTCCAACTGATGCCGCCCGCTTCGCGAACCATGCCGCTGACCTGTCTCCCAATGTGGTGATCGAGGACAGGCCGCCACGGGACGAGCGTGAACTCCTTGCTCCTCTGGATCAGCGCAAATTTGCTTTCGCCGACCTGGACTGCGCGGGTCAGTATCCCGTCGACTGCGCGACCGGCCTTCGCGTCGGCAAACGACAAGCCAAGTTCCGTCGATAGCTGAGCGCCGACCCGGACGAGCTCGCGCCGCTGTAGCGCGTCGATCATGCTGGCAGGGTATCGGGTCTTGCCGGTGCCGCCCTGGGCGAGGCCTTCCTCGACCAGCCACTGCTGCCGAAGCTGAAGCGCGCGCCGGACCTCCGCGCCGAACCCGTGCTCCAGCTTGGTGGGCTCGTCCGTGACCAGCTCGCGATCGAGCCATGTCACGCCGTCATGCGCTGAAAGTTGATCGATCGCCTTCGATGACAGCAACTCGATGCTGATTGGCTTCTGCTCGGCAAGCTTGCGCTCGTGGGCCTCGACGCGGGCGATGTGGTCAGGCGCAATGATCCAACTGCCGTCCGGCGCGCGATCCGCGCCGCCGCTCGCGCGCCGAATCGCTTCGAGGCGCCGAACGTGGGTCTCGGCAAAGGTCTCGCTGGCGGTTGGATCATGCTTCAGGTGAAGGTCGACCGAGTACCGTCCGCCATTGGCAGCCGCGACATCGGCGACAGTTTGATCGACCGGCCGCACGGCGACCTCGGTCGGCACGATCCGGACGATTGATGGCGACCGGGGAAGCTCCTGAATCTCGCCGACGTCGACGTGATGGGCCTGCCCATCAACCCCTTCGACGATCAGATAACGGCGATCGGCAAGCTCGTCGGACAGGCCTGCGGTCAGCACGCGCCCGACGATCGGCTTTGCTTCGCCCTTTGTTGGATCGAAGATCGCATAGTCGGCCGAGTTCTGGCTGAGCTGATGTTTGCCCATCTCATGGTGCATCGTGGCGATGATGTCGCCCCGCCGTCCCATCCCTTTCAAGGTCGGCTCCAGTTCGGCATTGAGCGTCCAAACGCCGCGCCGCTGTTCGGTCGCCAATCCCAGTCGACCCAGCGTTTGCAGCCGACCAGCGCGAGCTGATTGCTCGATGCTGTCGTGATGAGCCGGGGACACATGCCCAATGGCGTCGATCGCCGCGACCAGCCGATGGTCGATCGACGTGAACCGCTCCTGCGTGATCTCCCGCGCCTGGGCGCGAAGCATTTCTAGCTCAGTGCGCGGGCCAAGGTCGAGGTTGACCAATTCGGTGGTACGGGCGCGAAAGCCCTTGGTCATATACTCTCGGGCAATGATCAGGTCGGCTCGACGCTCGTCCGTTCCGCGAACGATAATGTGGCTGTGCGGGTGCCCGGTGTTGAAGTGATCGACCGCGACCCAGTCGAGCTTCGTGCCCAAGTCGTGTTCCGCCTGCGTCATCATCCGGCGGACGAGCGGCTTGAGGTCATCATACTCGGCGCCGTCCTCGGCGGCGACGATGAAGCGGAACTGGTGCCGATCGCCCGTCCCGCGTTCAAGGAACGCGCGACCGTCGATACTGTCATCGCCGGGGCCATAAAGTAACCCTCGCTCGCCATCGCGAGTCGTGCCGTCGCGCTGCAGATAGCGAAGGTGCGCTACGGCACCGGCGGCGCCCTTGCCCGCGAGCTTGACGATGCGCGCCTTGACGATCACTCGGCGCCCTCGGGCATGGGCAAAGCGGTCGCTGCTGCCGAGCACCCGGCCGACGCCAGCGCCGCGCCCGATGCGCTCGCCGGTGAAGCCGGAACGGCCGCGCATGGCGCGGGCGGCGCCCCGCGCCAGGTTGGTCGTCCGTTTCAGCTCGCCCGCGTAGGAGCGCTCGCGCTTGATGCCGCCCAGGCGGGGGAGGAAATCTTCGTCGGCCATGATTGTCACCCGAAAAATCGCTTAAGGTGACCATGATGAGGGGCGTTCGGGCGTGCCCTTCAAGGGCCTCCAACGAGTCTCGCGCAGGAGCACCGGATTACCGCGATTTCGGCGCCAGGAATCTCGCGATGGAGGCATCGCACGGCAATTGCGCTGCCCATGCCTCCATCAAAAACGACGTGCAGACGCCATTTCTGGG
>JBBRSX010000241.1:0-6047 GCA_038244925.1 Hyphomicrobiales bacterium
CTTGATCAAGCCACTTGCGCCGCGAACTTCATCGAGGCCAGCGGCCATGTGCCGCGCTAACAGGCCGGACATATGACCGCACCGTTCCCATGCGAAGAATCGACTGCCGAGGGACCTTGCTACGCGGGCCGTTCCACATATTACGGGTTGATGGCGTCAGGCCATGCGCTGGACCAAGGGTTAAGCCTCAAAGAGCGGGGTGGGCCTTGATTTCCGGACTGGATGGGCAACCAGACGACATAGCGCTGTCGCAATCCTGACCTACGGAATATATCGAGGCGGAGATCCCCTACGGACGAGTCATTTTTCGATGAGCCAGGTTACTTTATCCGCCACGCCCAAGGACAATGGGTTCCAGGCGACCGTGAGTTTCGACGGCTCCGTGACCATGAGTTCTGCGGAGACCTACCCGTCGATTTCCGAAGCGATCACCGCAGCCGCGATCAAGCTTCTGAACATGCCTGAGCGCGTCGCGGCTCTCGACCCTGACCATCCCCTGTCCTTTGAGCAATTCCAGCGAAATGGGCCGGGCCAGCCCGCTGCCATCGTCGAGAAGACATAAGCCAGGGGCTCGATCACCCCCCGCCTTTGTTGCGGAAATCCATCGGACGGATGCCCATTGCGCGGGCCTTGTCGGCCAGATTGTCCTGGATCCCGGTACCCGGGAAGATGATGACACCGATTGGGAGAATGGCGAGCAGCGCATCGTTGCGCTTGAAGGGTGCCGCTTTCTTATGCTTCGCCCAATCGGGCTTGAAGGCGACCTGCGGAATCTTCCGGGCAGTCGCCCAGGCGGACGCGATGCGCTCGCCGCCGCTCACCGAACCCCCGTGCAGCAGCACCATGTCGGGGTGCTTGGCTTGAACACGATCGAGGACATCCCAGATCAGCTTGTGATCGTTGAAATCCTGGCCGGCGGTGAAGGCGATCTTCGGCCCTGCCGGCACAAGCACGTCCCGCTCCGCCCTGCGCCGCGCGTTGATGAAGTCACGGCTGTCGATCATCGATGCGGTCAGCGCCTTGCGATTTGCCATCGACCCGGAGCGCGGTGTCCAGGCTTTGCGCAGATGCACCCGGTACTGCTCGGCGGCGGCATCGCGGAAGAACTCCATGGCATCGCGGCGTTCGATCATCGTCGTGCCTTCCCGGAGCAATCGTTCCAGTTCGACCGACTTCACCTCGGAACCGTCCTGCTCACGCTGGCCGCGCTTCTGGGCGACCTCATTGTCATCGAGTTCGCGTTCGACCCGCTCGGCCGCGCGGTGAAACACATTGGTCAGGCCCCAGAGCAGATCCTCGAGATCGGGTTCGAGCCTGGTGTCCTCCAGCGTCGATACCATCGCATCGAAGATGTCGGCGACGGCACCAGCGACCATGCGGTCTTCGGGAAGCGGCCGAGGGTCTGCTTCGTCCGAGAATGGCCGATATGCGTAAAGCGCCAGCTCCTGGAGAACGACGCCGGTGGCGGATTCGCGGTGCTCGGGCTCCCGGTCGGGATCGTGCTGATCGGTTGTCATGATGATGCCTTTCGAAATCGAGCCGCGCCCATCGCGGCCTTCGCAGGCGACGAAAGACGGCGGGCGGCCCGGGCCTGCATCCGCTCGGGGTCCCCGGCGCGCTTGCGCGCTGGGGTGGGCAAATGGACCGCAGCGAAGCGGAGGACGGCGGAAGAGGCTTTCTTGCCTCGCGAGGAATGGCGGTGCAGCCGCCAGGGGAAGAAAGTCGAAGTCCGCCGTTGCGGGGCCGGGACGTTTGCCGTCCCGATCGCCCTCTTAGAAGGCCGGGGGCGCGGCTCTCATTCGAACCTGTAGCGCCATACCCGTCGGATCAGCACACGACGGTTCCAAGCGGCCACGCACCGCCATCTCGACAATCAGCCTGGAGGCGCGAGATATCGGTCAGTATCGGCCCTCGTGAGCTGCGCCCGCACCGCTGCTCGCATGCGATCGGCTCCCAGGAGGCGCAGATCCTCGTTGAAGTCGCCGAGCATGGAGGCCAGGGGCACGACCTCGATCCCGGCCGCAATGGCCCGGCCGGTCAACGTCATCATCGCCGCATCGCCGGCGGGATCGTCGTCGCGCGCGACATAGAGCCGCCGTAGCGTCGCCGGGAACAGGATGCCTGCAAGGTGGGCGGCCGACAGGCCTGCGATCATCGGCAGTGCGGGCATGATCGATCGTAGCGACCCCATGGTCTCGATCCCCTCGCCCGCCGCCATCACCTCTCCGGCATGTCCGAACCGAACCCCGTGGCCAAGGAGATTGCCCATAGCGCGCCTCGGGGTCGCGATCGACGCCTTGTCGCACGTCGCAGGATCGAGCCAGGTGCGATGAACACCGGTCAGGGTGCCGTCACTGTCCGTCACCGCCGCAATCATCGCTGGCCACGCGGCCCTCGTGTCCGCCGCATCATCCTCGCAAGGACGGTAATAGCAATGCGGATGGAAGCGCAGTGCGTCGTACCCGCGTAGAGCCGTAAGGCCACGTTTGCGCAGATACGCTTCCACGACGCTGCCCGCGATCGGCTTCGACGCGGCGAACAATCGGCGCGCGGCTTCAGGAGTCCCCGAAGGTGCCTTTTCACGGCGATGGCGCGGGCTCTCGTTCGAAGGCTCCGGCATCGGCATGCTCAGAAATCGTCTTGCCTCATCGAGCGCGTCGCGTAGGTGATCATGGCCTCCGGCCTGCGCGATGATGTCGAGCAGATCGCCATGCTCGCCGGTCGCGGCATCGGTCCATTTACCCGCCGCGCCCCGTCCATCCGGCGACGCGGCCAGACGGACATAGAGGCTGCGACCGGGCGTATTGCGGACATCGCCGACGAGCCAGTAGCGGCCTTCGCGGCGGCCCTGTGACAGGTAGCGACGACATACTGCCTCCGCATGCGAAGCAAGGCGACGGGCGATGTCGGTGGCGGGCTTTTCCACGGGGCGCATCCTCAGGCGGCTTTCGCCGGGTTGCGCTCGGCGACCCGCTGAAGCGGATAACGCTCCATCAGCCGCGCGAGCACATCCGCGCCTTCGGCCCCCGTCGGCACGAACAGCCGCAACTTCCACGAGACGATCTCCGAGATCAAGCCGAGCGCCTTCAGGCGCTGCAGGGCAAGATCGTTGAATCCGGTCAGTTCGATCCGGTGAACATCCATCGCCCGGACGCGCGTCAGGACCTGCCCCTCGGCGAGGTGCAGCGAAGCTTCGCCCGCCAGCAGCATTGGCCATGCCTGCCCAGCTGTCAGTGCCGGCAAACCGACATCGAGCGTCGCCGCGACCCAGGCGGGAGAGACGCGCCGACCAACGACGCGTTCGCCATCGTCGGTCTGGAGGCGATAGACGCGCGACGACTGGTTGGGCAGGCGCTTCCAGATCGGCAGAAGAAGGCCGGCCACAATATGCAGTGTGCTCGTCTCGAATTCCGGAATCGCCCTGAGCTCGCCAGTCCATGCGGCGGCGAATCTGGCCCGGTCAGCCTTCTCCCACTGCGTGTCCATCATGGCATCGCACGCCATGGTCAGCGCTTCCATCGGGCGCACAAGGCGGATTCTGCGTTCCAGGCTGCCATCGTCGAGCAGCAGACTGCGCGATGGAACCTGCACGGCTGCACGGCCGGACTTCGCATTCACCAGCAAGACGGCATCCAGATCATTGCCGCGGTAGAGCGCCTGTTCGAGCTGGAGCGGCTGATTCCGGTCCCGGCGCTCGATCGTGAGCAGGGTCGTCTCCGCTCCCGTGCCCGGATGCGTATAGATTGGCCGGCGATCGGCGATGACGAAGCTCTCCGCCATCAGCGTTTCGAGACCGATCTCATAGACGCCGCTGGCGATCGCGCCCTCGATGCGCGCGGCGAGGAGTCCCTCGAACGCGGTGAACAGGACGTCCTGCAGGGCGATCGTCAGCGCCAGCATGCGATTGAGAAAGGTGGTGATCGGCGGAAGCTCGTCCTTCAGACCATTTGCATCGGTGAGCGAAAGGCCGGTCGCCTGCTCGAACAGGAGGAGCGAACAGCCTTCGATCCTGCCGATGACCAGAAGGCTGTAAAGCTGGCGCAGGGCATCGCGGGCGTAATGCGATTCCAGATTGTCTTGCGCGCTGAACATGTTCTGGCCGCCGGTCTGGCGCTGACCGCGGGTGATCGCACCCATCGTGTCGAGGCGCCGGGCGATCGTCGAGATGAAACGCTTCTGGGCCTTCACGTTGGTGGACACCGGCCTGAACCGCGGCGGCTGCGCCTGGTTTGTGCGATTGGTCCGACCGAAGCCCTGGATGGCGCTGTCCGCCTTCCAGCCGGATTCGAGGAGATAATGGACACGCAGGCGCCGGTTCACCGCGCCGAGATCGGCGTGATAGGAGCGACCGGTGCCACCGGCATCGGAGAAGATCAGGATGCGCTTCGCGTCGTCCATGAACGCCTGGGTCTCGCCGAGGTTGGTGGAGCCCGACCGGTTCTCCACTGCGAAGCGCAACGCGCCATCGTCCGTGCGCTTCGCGACGATCCTGCGGGTGCGGCCGGTCACCTCGGCGACGAGTTCAGTCCCGAACCGGTGAAGGATCTGGTCGAGCGCGCCTGGCACCGGCGGCAGCGCCGCCAGATGCTCGATCATCCGCTGCCGGCGCTCGACGGCGTCGCGGCATTCGACCGGCTGGCCATCCGCATAGACCGGCCGTGAGGAGAGATGTCCCTCTCCATCGGTGAACGGCTCATAGAGCTGCACCGGGAAGCTATGCGCAAGGTAATCGAGCACATATTCGCGCGGCGTGATGTCGACCTGGACGTCATCCCACTCATCGGTCGGGATTTCGGCAAGCCGCCGCTCCATCAGCGCTTCACCGGTCGAGACGATCTGGACCACAGCGGCATGGCCGTCGGCAAGGTCGCGCTCGACGCTGGCGACAAGGCTCGGCGTCTGCATCGCGGTGATGAGGTGGTTGAAGAAACGCTGCTTGGCGCTTTCGAACGCCGATCGTGCCGCGGATTTGGCCTGCGCGTTCAACGTGCCGCTGGCACCGGTGACGTTCGCCGCTTCGAGCGCGGCGCCGAGATTGTTGTGGATGACCTGAAAGGCGCCGGCATAGGCATCGTAGATGCGGACCTGCTCCGGCGTCAGTTCATGCTCGAGCAACTCATATTCGACGCCGTCAAACGACAGCGATCGCGCGGTGTAGAGGCCGAGCGCCTTCAGGTCGCGCGCCAGCACCTCCATCGCCGCCACCCCGCCATCCTCGATCGCCGCCACGAACTCGGGCCGTGTCGCAAACGGGAAGTCCTCGCCGCCCCACAGACCGAGGCGCTGGGCGTAAGCGAGATTCTGTACTGTGGTCGCGCCGGTCGCCGAGACGTAAACGATCCGCGCGTTCGGCAAGGCGTGCTGAAGCCGGAGGCCGGCCCGGCCTTGTTGCGAGGGTGCCTGGCCCCCGCGTTCGCCGGACCCGCCTGCGGCATTGGCCATGGCATGCGCCTCGTCGAAGATGATCACGCCGTCGAAATCCGCGCCCAGCCAGTCGACGATCTGCCGCAGCCGGCTGACCTTCTCGCCGCGATCCTGCGAGCGAAGCGTCGCATAGGTGGTGAACAGCACGCCTTCCGACAGCCGGATCGGCGTGCCCTGTCGGTAGCGCGACAGCGGCGAGACCAGCAGGCGCTCCTGCCCAAGTGCCGACCAGTCGCGTTGCGCGTCCTCAAGCAGTTTGTCGGATTTGCTGATCCACAGCGCACGGCGGCGGCCCTTTGCCCAATTGTCGAGGATGATGTCGGCGACCTGCCGGCCCTTTCCAGCACCGGTGCCGTCGCCGAGGAACCAGCCGCGCCGGAAGCGAACGGCTTTCTCCGCATCCTCGGGCGCCGCCGAGACGATGTCCCAGGTGGGATCGACCGACCATGCGCCCGACAGGAACCCGCCATGGGCCTCACCGGCATAAATAACATGGGTAATCCCCCGGCTTTGCCGGGGTGACAATCAACGTTTGACGTATCGGGGAGCCCATCGTGACTCTCGCCTTCGTGAGCCGCCAAGCACACGAAAGGAAGAGCACGATGAGCGAGCAGCAGAGTTTA
>JBBRSX010000242.1:0-5945 GCA_038244925.1 Hyphomicrobiales bacterium
ATGCTGGCGCGCCGCGGCTCGTTGTCGATCGACGACGAAGGCACGCCGACCAATCGCACCGTGCTGATCGAGGACGGCATTCTGGTCGGCTACATGCAGGACCGGCAAAACGCGCGGCTGATGAACATGAAGCCGACCGGCAACGGGCGACGTCAAAGTTATGCCCATGTGCCGATGCCGCGCATGACCAACACCTACATGCTGGCGGGCCAACGCGATCCGGCCGAAATTCTCGCCTCTGTGAAGAACGGCATCTATGCCGCCAATTTCGGCGGCGGACAGGTCGATATCACCTCGGGCAAATACGTGTTCCAGTGCACCGAGGCCTACAAGATCGAGAACGGCAAGGTCGGCGCCCCTCTGAAGGGCGCGATGCTGATCGGCAACGGGCCGACGGACCTGCACAGAATAACCATGATCGGCAACGATCTTGCGCTCGATACCGGAATCGGCACCTGCGGCAAGAACGGCCAGGGTGTGCCGGTCGGCGTCGGCCAGCCGACGCTGCGGATGGAACGGATCACGGTCGGAGGAACAGGCTAGTGAGTATCGACAAGAGCGAACTCGCGAGTAGCGAACAGGAAGCCGCTGTTGCCAAGCCGATCAGCTGGCGCGCGCAGGCGGCCCAACTCGCGGCGATCGTCGCCGTGGTGTTCATCGCCAAGGGCGCGCTGGCCGAGCCGTTTTACGTGCCGTCCGGCTCGATGGAACCGACGCTCCTGATCGGCGACGCGCTGCTGGCGTCGAAATTTCCTTACGGCTACGGCGCGGCTTCGCTGCCGATCCAGATCACCCTGCCCGAGACCGGCCGGCTGTTCGGCGAAACGCCGAAGCGCGGCGACGTCGTCGTGTTCCGCTGGCCCGGCGACCGTTCGCAGGCCTGGGTCAAGCGCGTCGTCGGGCTGCCCGGCGACCGCATTCAGGTTCGCCAGGGCCAGCTCTTCATCAACGACCACGCCGCAGCGCTGACCCCCGACGGCGTCGGCGAAGCCGAGGATGACCGCGGCGGCAGCGAACATGCCTATCGCTTCATCGAGACGCTGCCGAACGGCGTCACCCACGCGATCTTCAAGATGCGCGACAACGGCCGGCTCGACAACACCGCCGAGGTGACGGTGCCAGCAGGCAAACTGTTCGTGCTCGGCGACAACCGCGACAATTCCGCCGACAGCCGCGTCTCCGTGCGCGACGGCGGCGTCGGGCTGTTGCCGATCGACAATCTGGTCGGCCGCGCCGATGCGGTGGTCGGCTCCTGGGACATGGGCATCCGCAGCCAGCCGGTCTGGACCTGGCTGTCGGGATTCCGGATGGCGCGGTTCTTCACCTCGGTGCATTGAGGCCGCGTGACCTTCGACGACGTCAGGAAGCTTGCGCTGGCCTGGGCGGAAGTCGAGGACGGCACTTCCTACGGCACGCCGGCGCTGAAGGTGCGCAAGAAGCTGCTGGCGCGTCTGAAGGAAGACGGCGACAGCCTGGTGATTCCGGGTGTGCCGCAGGATGAGCGCGAGATGCTGGTGGAAAGCCAGCCGAAGCTGTTTTACTTCACCGACCACTACCGCGATTATCCGATCGTGCTGCTTCGCCTCTCGAAGGCCAGACGCGCCACCGTCGAACCGTTGCTGCGCCGGCACTGGGCTACGCTGGCGTCGAAGGCGGCGGTGAAGGAATACGACGCGCAATCCAAACAATGACCGCGTGGCCGCGCCATGGACCGAAACGAATTCCTCACCCTCGCGCTGCGCAATCCCGCAAACGAAATTATCGCTGACAAACTGTTTCAACTCGCGCTGCCGGACGCCTGGCTCGTCGCCGGATGCCTGGTGCAGACGGTGTGGAACGTACGGACCAATCGCGCCGTCGAATACGGCATCAACGATTATGACGTGTTCTATTTCGATTCCGATACGTCCTGGCAAGCTGAAGATGCTGTCATCCGCGCCTTGGCGGATCGTGTCGGAAAGATCGGTGTCAAGGTCGAGGTCCGCAATCAAGCCCGCGTCCACCTCTGGTATCCGGACAAACATCGCGTCCCTTACCCTGCGCTGCTTTCCTCGACGCAAGGCATCGACCGCTTCCTCACCAGGAATACCAAGTTCGGAATCCGCTGCACGCCGGATGGCTACGACGTCTACGCACCGGATGGATTCGACGACGCTGCAGATATGGTCGTGCGGCCCAATCGGAGCGCAAATTTTTCGGTGGCTAACTACAAAGCGAAGGCGGTACGATGGAAGGCACTGTGGCCGGAGGTGACGGTGCTACCGGCAGACATGTCTTGAACGCCCGAGCGGTTAAAACGACGTCGTCAATTCCGTCAGCCATTGCGGCGAGGCATCGACCAGCACGGCTTCAATTCTCTTGTCCGCGCCGCTGACGATCGCGACGCCGATCACGATGAACGCCGCGCCGAGCAACCCCTTGCCGAGCTTGCCGACCGACATCAGGCCCGAGCGCACGCGCATCAATGTCGCGCGCGACAGCAGTCCCAATAAAATCAGCGGCACCGCGGCACCGACGCCGAACACTGCCATCGTCAATGCCACCTGCAACAGGTCGCGTCCCTGCGAGGCCAACAGGGATGCCGCGCCGAGCGTCGGCCCGACGCAAGGCGACCAGACCGCGCCAAGCAAGAGGCCGATGGCGAACTGGCCCGCAAGGCCCGAGGACGCGAATCCGCCAAAGCGCTGATCGGCCCAACTGGACACCGGCCCCCCGGCTGCGGCGAGTTTCGCTTGCCATGCCGGAACCAGCAGAACGACGCCCAGAACAATCATGACGAAGGCCGCAGCGAGGCGAAACATGCCGGCATCAATACCAAGGCCGAATCCGACCAGCGCCAGCAGCAATCCAAGCAACGTGAAGGAGATCGCGAGCCCTGCGGCCAGCGCGACCGCGCCGAACGCATGCGCTGCGACGGCCGCGCCAAGCACGATCGGCACCAACGGCAGGACGCAGGGCGACAGGATCGACAGCAGTCCGGCCACGAAGGCCAGCGAGAGCGCGGTCACGGAAGCTCAGAGGCTCTTGTCGAGCAGCGTCGCGATCGAGGCCTGCTTGGTGTCGCCGACCGAACGTCCTTTCTCCGCCGCCCCCTTGAACACGATCAATGTCGACTGCATCTGGGCGCCGAACTGCTTGACCACCGGCTTCATGTCATCGAAGTCGACCCGAAAAATCTTCAGATCCTTGAATTTCGGATCCGCCGTCAGCTTGTCGAGGATCGGGCTTTGGGCTTTGCAGGTTGGGCACCAGTCGGCATGGATTTCGACCAGAATCGGGCTGCCCGAGGCCTGGGCCGCCTTGAAAGCATCCGCCGAGTAAGGCACGGCGGTTCCCGCCCATGCGATGGAAAACGAGCCGGCCAGCGCCAGCGTTGCCGCTACAACGGTACAGCCAAAGAATCTTCGCGAAAAAGGCATCATCGTCTCCCTGATAACGTGCAATCAGATACGCCCGGACCGGCCTGATTGTTTCGGCACGCGCTTCAATTACGCGGCACCACGGGAAAACGTTACCTGACCACGCCGGAAATAAACCCCGCCTTGCGGCGCGGCGGCTTGATGTCTTTCTTCAGGTAGCAATGGGCGTCGCGGCCGGCATAGCCGGGCCGGGCATAGGTCCAGGCGCGGCATTTGTTGTCGCCGGCGCAGGCGGCCTTGCAGGCGTCGTCGCCGTCGCTGCCGGCAAGATCAAAGTTCTTGTAGTCGCCGCCAAAGCGGTCGATCGAGGTTTCGATCGTGTTGTTCCGGGGCTCGACCACGCCGGCGCCGCGCACGCCGGACACGCAGCAATTATCCTGGCTGCGGGCCGGCACGCTGCTCTTGAGCCAGCACACCGCGCCGTTGGTCGCGTCGGTCGGATAGCTGAAGCTCCAGGAGCGGCAGCGCTTGTCGCGCTCGCAGACCAGCGCGCAATCGGCTGGATCCCCCGAGGTGACCGGCGCGCTGAGGTAATCGCCGCCCGGACGGTCGAAATTGGCCTGCGCCAGCGCCGGGTGCACGGACGTCACCACCGCCAGCAAAGCCAATATCACCACACACACCCTGAGCAGGCGGCCGATCCCCATCTGTGACTGCTTTCAAATACGCGCCCCGAGGCCTCATTTGAACGGCCTCAACCTGTACGGTGGATGAACGGCCCAAAAATGCGGCAAGCGGTCGCGCACCTTGATCCGGGGAAGGCACCGGTTCGCACCGGGATCAAGTTGCGTAGATTGCGTAGAGTTATCCGAGAATTAGAACGCGTATTCCTGATAGGCCGGTTCCACCGAGCCGCCCCAGGCGCCGTTGAACTTCTCCAGCATCTCTTCCGCCGGGGTCCGGCCGGAATCGAGGATTCGCTCCAGCGGCTCGAGATGACGGCTCTCGTCGCGACCAAGGTGGTCGACATGGGCCCGCCGCCGCAGGCCCGCATGCGACAGCTCCACGCATTCCTTGGCGATCTCGAACAGATAGCGGTCCCTGATTCGGGTCTTGAATCCGAAACGCGGAACGTCGTCGCGCATGGCCTGACGTTCCTGCGCATTCCAGTGCTTCACCATGTCCCAGGCCGCGTTCAGGGTGTCCTCGTCGTACAGCAGGCCGACCCAGAACGCCGGTAGCGCCGGCAGCCGGCCCCACGGCACGCCGTCGGCGCCGCGCATTTCCAGATAGCGCTTCAGCCGCACTTCCGGGAAAATCGTCGACAGGTGATTGGCCCAGTCCGACAGCGTCGGGCGCTCGCCGGGGAACGCCGAGTTCTTGCCGTCGAAGAAGGCGCGGAACGAGGAGCCCGCGACGTCGATATAGGTGTCGCCACGCTTGACGAAATACATGGGAACGTCGAGCGCGTAATCGACCCAGCGCTCGAACCCCATGCCGTCCTCGAACGCCCAGGGAATCATGCCCGAGCGCGCGTTGTCGGTGTCGCGCCAGATTTCGGAGCGGAACGAAAGATACCCGTTGGGCTTGCCTTCGGTGAACGGCGAATTGGCGAACAGAGCGGTCGCGATCGGCTGCAACGCCACCGAGACGCGGAGCTTCTTGACCATGTCGGCTTCGGAGGAGAAGTCGAGATTGGTCTGCACCGTGCAGGTCCGGTACATCATGTCGAGGCCGTATTGGCCGACCTTCGGCATGTAGTTGGTCATGATCTTGTAGCGGCCCTTGGGCATCACAGGGATCTGCGCGCGCGACCAGGACGGCGTCATGCCAAGCCCGAGAAAGCCGATGCCGAGCGGCGTCGCGATCTCGCGCACCTGCGCCAGGTGCGCCATCAGCTCCGACTGGGTCTGATGCACGGTCTCGACTGGCGCGCCTGACAATTCGAACTGTCCGCCGGGCTCCAGCGAAATCGCGCCGCCACCGGTGACGTCATACAGCCCGATGATGTTGCCACGCTCCATGATCGGCTCCCAGCCGAGCAGCAGCTGCATGCCTTCGAGCAGCGCGCCGATGCCCTTACCGCCTTCATACGGCACGGGATGATGGCCATCGAGCGTGAACGGAGTCTTCTCGTGTTCGGTGCCGATGCGAAACTCGGAAGGCGGCTTCACGCCGGCTGCCAGCCATTCCACGAGTTCGTCGCGCGATTGCAGCGGCGTCATATCGATCTGGTCACGCGCCATAAAAAATCCGGATCCTTGGCGATTCGACCGAACGCGCCGTGTGACTGGGAGAAATGCGGACGGCATTGTCCGCAACAACGAAAGGTATCAGGGCAATCATCGTGCGGGCACGCCGTCTCGGACGGCGGCCGTCTTGATATCCCCGCAGGAACAGCCGAGCCGGTCGAGCAGACCGCACAGCTTGATGGCATCGGTATCAGACAGTTTGGAGCCGACATATTTCTCGATCGCCGCCGAATAGGCGTTCCACATCTTCTTCTGCAACTCGCGCCCGGTCTCGGTGATCTCGACGAACTGGCCGCGCTTGTCGATCTTGCATTCGCGCCGCGCCGCCAGTCCC
>JBBRSX010000243.1:0-5934 GCA_038244925.1 Hyphomicrobiales bacterium
AAAGCCGGTCACCAGGACGACCACGTATAAGCCGTAAAGCCATTGCGCAGGGAAGGCCGGAGTGTTTCCGCCAAACCTGTATGCTCGTGTGCGCACTATGATGCTTCTATTGCACGCGAGACCGCGGGTGCGGCGCGCACCCGGTCTTCCCTGCGCCCTCTGTTCTCAAAGAGGGCAAACGAAATGCAAAACTCCGGGCGCATCGCGCCGCGAGAACATATTCGCTTGTCATCACCCGTCTTGTGCGCGATTGCGCACTGGGGCGGGCGACCCGGTATGCCAGAGGCAGCAGAAATGAAATCGAGAAGCTGCGTGGCTGTTCCCGGCCTTCACGGGCGGAACTGCAGCCGCGAGATTAACATCTAAGGCACCCGTTCACACCGTGGTCGCATTGGAGTCACGTTGCCACGCTAAGCTGTGCGGTAACGGGAGCAAGCATGTCAAAGATATCGCCGATCGACTTCAAGCCGGAACTGGTCTCAACGATGAAATCGGTACTGGAAGCGGCCTCGGATCATATCGACAGCGCGTCGGGCAAGCCCGCCACGCCGGCTACCAAGGTGAAGATGGCATCGCGCATCCTGAAGACCGCCGCCGAAGGCGTGACGGACGCAGGAACACTGCAATCAGCAGCCATTGAAGAAGGCTTATGTCCGGCCGATTGATGCCCGTAACGGCCTAGAAGTTCCCCACGCCGAGATCGTAGGATCCGCGACTGCCGCGAACGTAGGCTTTGGCGGCGGCCGCGCAGATCTTGTCACGGTTGGCGTCGAACGCGCCGAGGAAACCTGATTCATCGGGGCTGACGTTGGGCTGCATGCGCGTCAGCGCGTCCTCGTCGACATAGAACGACGCCTCGATGGCGCTGTCATGTCCCCAGAACCGCACGGCGTGCCGCGTCACATCATACGAGCGGCTGTGGTTTGGAAAGTCGATCATCGCGATCCTACCAATGACCGCGACGGCGACCCCAATATCCGCCACCACCGAACAGAAGCATCACGACGAGGATGATCAGGATCAATTCCATGGGAATTCTCCGCTGACGCTGATGGCTCTAACTGCCGCGTCGAAGCATTCAACGGCCCGTTCAGGGTATTGTTCCCGATGGCTTGCAGTATCGTCCCCACTAATCGGAAAATATCTGCCGTCATTCCGGGTTCGATGCTTCGCATCGCCCCGGAATCACGAGGAGGGACCTTTCACCCCGTCTTCGCCCGCCGCCCTTCGATCGGATAGCCGGGATCATTGAACCCCGGTGTCGACGGATGGCCGCTCACCACCAGCCGATCGATCAACGCCTCGTCTTCCGCCGTAAAACGATAGTCGAGCGCCTTCAGATAATCGTCCCACTGATCTTCGGTGCGCGGACCCGCGATCACGCCGGTGACGAAGGCGGAGCTCAGCACCCAGGACACCGCGAACTGCCCGGCGGTAATGCCACGCGCTTCGGCGTGACGCTTGATCTCCTGCGCCAGCTGCAGCGATTCCGGGCGCCATTCGGTCTGCATCATGCGCTTGTCGGCGCGGCCGGCGCGGCTGTCCTTGTCGGGCGCGGCATCGGGGGCGTATTTGCCGGTCAGCACGCCGCGCGCCAGCGGCGAATACGGCACGATGCCGAGGCCGTAATTGCCACAGGCCGGAAAGTGCTCGACCTCGGGCATCCGGTTCATCGCGTTGTAATAGGGCTGGCTGACGATCGGGCGGTCGATGCCGTTGTTGTCACAGAGATTGCAGATCTCGGCGACGCGCCAGGCGCGGTAGTTCGAGACGCCGAAATAGCGGATCTTGCCCTGCCGGATCAGGTCGCCGATCGCGCGCACGGTTTCCTCCAGCGGCGTCGCGTGGTCTTCCTTGTGCAGATAGTAGATGTCGATGAAGTCGGTGCCGAGCCGCTTCAGGCTGTCTTCGGCGGCCTGCAGCACCCAGCGCCGCGACAGCCCGCCATGGTTGGGATCGCTGCCGATCTGGTTGGCGAGCTTGGTCGCGAGAATCCAGTTTTGTCTATTGTTCGCAATCGCGCGGCCGACCACCTTCTCGGAGTTGCCGCCATTATAGGCGTCGGCGCTGTCGATGAAGTTGATGCCGGCCTCGCGCGCTTTCGCCACGATCCGCGACGACGTCGCTTCATCAGTGGGTCCGCCGAACATCATGGTGCCCAGACAGATCGGCGAAATCTTCAGACCGCTGCGGCCGAGGTTACGATATTGCATCGGGTGGTTTCCTTAACTCTCGTTCTTCAAAATCTTGAACACGCCGCTCGCCATCGCGATACAGCGCTTTTCGACGGTCACTTCCGTAGTGATAAAAATCAGGCTGCGGGTGGAGCGCACCACGTGCGGTCGCGACACCAGCAGTTCGCCGATCTTGCCGGCTTCGACGAAATGCGTATCCAGCTGCACCGTCGCCAGGGTCGGCTTGCCGGAGACGTAGCGGGCGGTCATGCCGCAGCTGCGATCCGCAAACGTCATCAGCACGCCGCCCTGCACCAGGCCGCGGCGGTTGTGGTGCTTGTCCTCGGTCTGCAGCGCGTATTCGTGGATACCGTCGACCACCCGTTGCCAGAGCGGGCCGATCAGATGCAGGAAACCGCTGGTCTCAACGACCTTCCAGCCGTCGGATTTGAGTTTGTCCGCGGCCTTGCTGGTCATGTCGTGCGTTCCGTTCTCTTGCGGGTTTCTTGCAGGTTTCTTGCAAGCTGTCATGCTGTCGAGGGCATTTCATCGGTCGCGCTTGTGCTGTAGTCAAGCGGGATGGTCAGGTCATTTGACGATACCACCCGGCGGAATATCGCAGAGCTCTGCGCCGGGTTTGCACGCGTGGCGTCGGATGACGCCGCTCCGTCGCTGAAGCGGGCCGCGGTGGCGATCGCGCTGACCAGGGCCGAGGCGGGCGAGGGGACGGCGTTTCTGCTGACGCGGCGAGCCGCAAGCCTGCGCGCACATTCGGCGCAATGGGCGCTGCCGGGTGGCCGCTGCGACCCCGGCGAGACGCAGGCGCAGTCGGCGCTCCGCGAGCTGCACGAAGAGCTCGGCATTGCGCTCGGAGAGTGCGACGTGCTCGGCCTGCTCGACGATTATCCGACCCGGTCCGGCTATCTGATCACGCCGGTCGTTGTCTGGGTCAGCACCGATGCGGCGATCGCGCCGAATCCTGCGGAGGTCGCCTCCGTGCATCACATTGCGCTGGAAGAAATCGAACAGGAGGACGCGTTCTCGTTCACAAAAATTCCGGAAAGCACCCGGCGCGTGATCCGCTTTCGCCTCGACGGTCAGCATATCCACGCGCCGACCGCGGCGCTGATCTATCAATTCAGCGAAGTGCTGGCCGGCCGCGCCACCCGCGTCGCCGAGTTGGAACAGCCGGTGTTCGCCTGGAAATGAGATCGTCATTGCGAGCGCAAGCGAAGCAATCCATATAACTGCGATAATAATCTTGGGAGGCGCTCAACATGACCACCTGGAAAAAATGCCTCGGCGCTGCCGTCGCCATGCTCGCGCTCGGCTTGAGTTTCCATGACGCTTCCGCGCAAAACTATCCGACCCGCACCATCACGCTGGTGATTCCGTTCGCGCCCGGTGTCAGCACCTCGGTGGTCGGCCGTGGCGTCGCCGACAAGATGAGCGAATTGCTCGGCGAGAAGGTCGTGGTCGACAACCGGCCCGGCGCCGGCGGCACCGTCGGCACCAAGGCGGTCGCGAAAAGCGATCCGGATGGCTACACGCTGTTGCTGGGTTACACCGGCACGCTGGCGATCGGTCCATCGCTCTACAAGAACGTCGGCTACGACCCGCGCAAGGATTTTGCGCCGATCGGCCTGATCGGCAACGCGCCGAATTCGCTGGTGGTCAATCCCCGGCCAAGACGGTCGCCGAACTGATCGCCTATGCCAAAGCCAATCCCGGCAAGGTCAATTTCGGCTCGGCCGGCGCCGGCACCGCCAGTCATATCACCGGCGAATATTTCGCCCGCTCCGCCGGCATCACGCTGGTGCATATCCCCTACAAGGGGACGGGTCCGGCGATGACCGATCTGCTCGGTGGCCACATCCCGATGGCGTTCGCGCCGATCCCGGCCTCGCACGCCAATGTCGCGGGCGGCAAGTTGCGCGCGCTCGCGGTGACCAGCACGACCCGCTCCGCCCTGCTGCCTGACGTGCCGACCATGATCGAGGCCGGTCTGCCCGGTTTCGACGCCTCGCTCTATTACGGCCTGGTCGCGCCGGCCGGCACGCCGCGGCCGATCATCGACAAGCTCAACAAGGCGCTGCGCGACGCGCTCGCGTCCGACGAGGTGAAGAAGCAGCTCTCGACCGACGGCACCGAGATCACGCCGGGCACGCCTGAGGCCTATGCCGATTTCATCGACAAGGATGAAAAGAAATGGTCGCAGCTGCTGAAGTCCAGCGGTGTGGAACAGGAGTAGCGCGCGGCGCGGCCTCCGGTCGCGCCCTTTCGGGGGCTGACTTCGCCGGTGCGCTTGCTACAACGGCATCATGCGCCCGCCATTGATTCGCATCGGATTTGGACTCCTCGCGCTGGCGCTGCTTGGCGCGCCGGAGGCTGTGGCAACCGAGCCATTGCCGGCTTCGACCGCCGATGCGATGGCGCAGGCGGCCTCGCCGCAGGCAATCGCCGACTATCGCCGCAAGCTGCAGCAATATCAGGACGCGCGCGCCGCGTTCGAGGAAGAAGCGGGCCCCTATTGGAAGTCGATCTCGGACAAGCGGCGTGGCCGCAACGCCAAGCGCCGCGATCGCCAGCAGATCACGCTCGACGATTACGTGCTGACTCATCCGCCGCTCTATAGCGGGCCGAAGCGGCCGGTCGATCCGGCGCCGGAACCGACAGAGCCGCGTGAGCGCAAGCCGATACCCGTTGCTGCCGATCTCCTGCAGGCGGCGGCGCAAGAGTTCCAGTTCACGCCGCAGCGGCCGTCGAGCGAGGTCGAGTTCAAGCGCGCCTATGCCCGCTACGCGCTGGCGTCGGGATTGACCAAAGAGCAGGCGGTGCGGGTCTATTCGTTCGAAACCGGCGGCACCGGTAATTACGACGTGCAGTCCGGCATCGAGCATGGCGGCAAGCGCGCGATCTCCACCGCGATGGGCTACAACCAGCTCCTCACCACCAACAGCGTCGAACTGATGGCCGAACAGGGCCACGAGTTCGTCAAGGAATTGACGGCGAAGGCGGCCACGTTGTCGGGGCCGGCGCGCAAGGCGATGGACCACAAGCTCGCGGTGCTGAAGAAGATGGTGGCGTTCACGCGCACGGTGCCCGACGACTGGTCGGCGCACGAGAAACTCGCCAACACCGGACAGGGCTGGGCGGTGCACGCCATGGTGCTGGATATCGACGTCGGCCCGATGCTGCAGACCCACAAGCTGCTGACATCAGTGATCTTCGCCCGCGCCAAGGGCTATTCGCGTCCGCTGACGGCCGCCGAACTCGAAATGATGAACCTGACCGGCGACGGCACCGGGCTCGACATGGTGACGATGCCGCAGGCGATGCGCGAGCAGGTGCCGACCTCGAATTTCTTCCAGCGCGGCGGCTACGAACGCAACCCGGTCGCGATCCGTCATAACACGGTGGCGAAGCTCTTGGCGGTCACCGACGAACGCATGGACTACAACGGCAGCAAACCCGGCGCGAGGGAACTGGCCGCGGCGTTTTAGCGGCAGGCGTATCCTTCGAGGCTCGCAAGCGCTCGCACCTCAGGATGACGCCGTCACCCTGAGGTGCCGACGCGAAGCGGCGGCCTCGAAGGGCGGAAAGCTCAATTCGTGCCGAACATGAACTTGCCGTCGCCCTCGAGATAGGGGCCGGTGCGTATATAGAGCTGGCCGTTCTGGCCGATGAAGAACAGCGTGCCCTTCGGCACCTTTTTGGCGCCCTTCAGCAGCATGCCGGCATTATTGGTACCCATCTTGTA
>JBBRSX010000244.1:0-5799 GCA_038244925.1 Hyphomicrobiales bacterium
ACTGTATAAGCCGTAAAGCCATTGCGCAGGGAAGGCCGGTGCTCTCCGCCAAACCTGTATGCTCGTGTGCGCACTACGATGCATCTATTGCACGCGAGACCGCGGGTGCGGCGCGCACCCGGTCTTCCCTGCGCCCTCTGTCTTTGCGAGGGCCAAGGTTTCCAGCAAAACTCCGGGCGCCTCGCGCCGCGAGAATTCGGACGTGTATCCATTTTCGTAGCCCGGATGAGCGTAGCGACATCCGGGTCCCGTCTAACACCCGTCCCGGATATCGCTGCGCTCATCCGGGCTACAAGATGAGAGCGACTCATTGCCCGGCTGCGGCCCGCCAGGGTCCGGCGGAACCCGAATCCGAGTCGCCATAACCCGCCGTCCCGCTTGCATTTCCGGCAACCGAATTCCCCTTTGGTAACCTAGTGTTAACCACGGCTGGCGTCTGGTTAGGGGCGTAATGACGCGCGAATAGCCCTCGTTTTGACATGTTGGCAGGGGATGCAGGACCCGGCTTTCGGCGGGCCCCCCAAGCGACGCAAACAGAGGCTCTCGCGCTGGCGCACACCGCCGCGCCCGACGCGCGGCTGTGGAACTGGCAGCCTTTGTTCCTGGCGCCCGGAAGATTTGGGATAGAGCATGATCCGGAAAAGTGGGAACCGGTTTTCCGAAAAGCATGCCCTCGGGCTTGACCCGTGGGATCACGCTCAAACCGGAGCTAAAGCGTTGAGAGGATACCAGCTATGAATCCCGCCGACGTGGCTCAATCAGCCCTGCCGCTGGCGTCCAGCGACGTGTCGCTGATCGCGCTGTTCCTGCAGGCGCACTGGGTCGTGAAAACGGTCATGCTCGGGCTGTTGGCCTGCTCGGTCTGGGTGTGGGCGATCGCAATCGACAAGATATTCCTTTATTCGCGCACCAAACGCGCGATGGACCGCTTCGAACAGGCGTTCTGGTCCGGGCAATCGATCGAGGAACTTTACCGCACGCTGTCGGGCAAGCCGACGCAGTCGATGGCGGCGTGTTTCGTCGCGGCGATGCGCGAATGGAAGCGCTCGTTCGAAAGCCAGTCGCGCTCCTTTGCCGGACTGCAGATGCGGATCGAAAAAGTGATGAACGTTTCCATCTCCCGTGAAGTCGAGCGGCTGGAACGCCGCCTGCTGGTGCTGGCTACCGTCGGCTCCGCCGGACCGTTCGTCGGCCTGTTCGGAACCGTCTGGGGCATCATGTCGAGCTTCCAGTCGATCGCGGCCTCGAAGAACACCTCGCTCGCAGTGGTCGCGCCGGGCATCGCGGAAGCGCTGTTTGCCACCGCCATCGGCCTTATCGCCGCCATTCCGGCGACTATTTTCTACAATAAGTTCATCTCCGAGGTGAACCGGCAGGCGCAGCGGCTGGAAGGTTTTGCCGATGAATTTTCGGCCATCCTGTCGCGCCAGATCGACGAACGGGCGTGAGCGGCGGTATCATATGAATGCAACGGTGAGCATCATATCATGGCGATGAACATGGCAGGTTCGTCGGGTGGTGGCAGACGCGGCCGGCGTCGTGCCGCCGTGATGGCGGAGATCAACGTCACGCCGATGGTCGACGTCATGCTCGTGCTGCTGATCATCTTCATGGTGGCAGCACCCCTGATGACCTCGACCATCGACATCGACTTGCCGGTCGCGAGCGGCGGCAAGTCGCTGGCCTCGAACGCGCCGCCGCTGACGCTGTCGGTCAAGCGCACCAATGGCGCTTGCAATTCGAATGTCGAACTCTACCTCGGGGACACGCTGATCTCGTCCGCCGACCTGCTGCCGAAGATCAAGGCGATCCGGGAAACCCGGTCGGACGCCGACAGCGTGGTCTATCTGCGCGGCGATAAAGACGTCTGTTACACCGATATGATGAAATTATTGGGGTATATTCGGACCGCGGGGTTCAAGGCGAACATCGTCATCGTGCCGGAGCAGGGCTCCTGAGGTGAACTTGAAAGTCAAGGTCGACAAGACACTGGTTGCGTCCGTGGTCCTGCACGTCCTCGTGCTGGGCTGGACGATGGTGTCGTTTTCGACCCGGGCGCTCGAGATGACGCCGGAAGATTCCGTTGCGGTCGACGTCGTTTCGCCGGATCAGCTTGCCCATATCATGGCAGGCCAGAAGACCGGCAAGAAGGAAAACCCGAAGCCGCTGGTCGACAAGATCGCCGAAGCCAAGCCGCTCGACGACGCCGTCGGTAAGATCGCCGAGAAGACGCCGCCCGTCGTCAGCGAAACCGCGCCGACGCCGCAGCCGAAGGTCGAAGAAAAGCCGGTCGAGAAAAAGCCCGATCCGCCGAAGGTGGTCGAGAAGCCAAAGGAAGAGCCGAAGCCGGTCGAGAAGAAGCCGGATCCGGTCAAGCCCGATCCGATCGCCGAAGCGATCAAGAAGGAAGAGAAGAAGCCGCCGCCGAAGCCGGTCGCCGTCAAGCCGCCGGAGCCGGCCAAGCCGAAGATCGTGGAACGGCACTATGATCAAACCCAGATCGCAGCCTTGCTCGACAAGCGCGATCCGACGCGCCAGGCCGCGACCGGCGACACGCTCAACTCCAACGCGGCGCTTGGTACCTCCAAGGGTGCTGCCGCGGACAATTCCGCGACCTGGGGCGCGATGTTCAAGCAGCAGGTCGAGCGCTGCTGGAAGAAACCCTATGGCGGCATCGAGGCGCAGCGCTCCGAAGCCGTTTTCAATATCCGGCTGAAGCGCGACGGCAGCCTCGAAGGCATGCCGGTTCCGGAAGGAGCGCCGTCGACGCCTTACTTGCGCGTCTATCAGGAGAGCGCGTTGCGCGCGATCATCGAATGCCAGCCCTATAAACTGCCCGCGGCGTTTTTCGAGGAATGGAAATATTTCGCGCCGGTTTTCACCGAACAGAAGACCTGACATTCGGCCCGGCGACCACCAATATGAGTTTAGCGATGACCGACAAAAATGGATTGCCCAACATGCCGTTCCGCCTGAGCCGCCGGCAGATCATTTCCGGGATGGCCGCCCTTGGCGCCGTCGCCGGCAGTCGCAACGCGTTGGCGCAGAAGCGCATCATCGTTCCCGAAGGCGAATTCACGCCGCTGCCGATCGCAATCCCGAACTTCGTGGCGGGCACGCCCGGCGATGCCGAGGTCGGCGTCGGGGTGTCGCAGGTCATCACCAACAATCTGAAGCGCAGCGGGTTGTTCGCGCCGATCGACCAGGCCGCCTTCATCGAGCGCGTCACCAATATCGACGCCGCGCCGCAGTTCCAGAGCTGGAAGACCATCAACGCGCAGGCGCTGGTCACCGGCCGGATGACGCGGCAGGGCGACGGCCGGCTCAAGGCCGAGTTTCGTCTCTGGGACGTCAACACCGCCCAGCAGCTCACCGGCCAGCAATATTTCACCTCGCCGGAATACTGGCGGCGGATCGCGCACATCATCTCCGACCAGATCTACGAACGGCTGACCGGCGAGAAGGGCTATTTCGACAGCCGCGTGGTGTTCGTCGACGAGACCGGGCCAAAGGAGCGCCGGGTCAAGCGGCTGACGATGATGGACCAGGACGGCGCCAATGTCCGGTACCTGACCAAGGGCTCGGACCTGGTGCTGACGCCGCGGTTCTCGCCGTCGACCCAGGAAATCACCTATATGGAGTTCGGCCAGGGCGATCCGCGGGTCTATCTGTTCAACATCGAGACCGGGCAGCGCGAGATCGTCGGCAATTTCCCCGGCATGTCGTTTTCGCCGCGGTTCTCGCCGGACGGCCAGCGCGTCATCATGAGCCTGCAGCAGGGCGGCAACTCCAACCTGTTCGTGATGGACCTGCGCTCGAAGACCACCACGCGCCTGACCGACACGCCGGCGATCGACACCTCGCCGTCCTACGCGCCGGACGGCAGCAAGATCTGTTTCGAATCCGACCGCGGCGGAAAGCCGCAGATCTACGTGATGCCGGCGGCCGGCGGCCCGGCGCAGCGGATATCGTTCGGCGAGGGCAGCTATTCGACGCCGGTGTGGTCGCCGCGCGGCGACTACATCGCCTTTACCAAGCAGGGCGGCGGGCAGTTCTCGATCGGCATCATGAAGACCGACGGCTCGGGCGAGCGCATCCTGACCTCGGGCTTCCACAATGAGGGGCCGACGTTTGCGCCGAACGGCCGGGTGCTGATGTTTTTCCGCGAGCCCGGCGGTGGCGGCGGGCCTTCGCTGTTCACGATCGACATCTCCGGACGCAACGAATTGCGGGTCCCGACCCCGGGCTTTGCCTCCGATCCGGCGTGGTCTCCGCTGCTGTCGTGAGCGGGGAGGGCCGCGCCGGCGGCGATTTTGTTAATCGGCAAACATTCCCTAG
The DNA here is from genome assembly GCA_038244925.1 of Hyphomicrobiales bacterium. Lineage (GTDB taxonomy): Bacteria > Pseudomonadota > Alphaproteobacteria > Rhizobiales > Xanthobacteraceae > Bradyrhizobium. The sequence goes on from JBBRSX010000244.1 coordinate 4,339, forward strand.
CCTGCTGATTTTCCGAGCAGATTTCTACAACCGGAAACCGATCGCAACGTCTCGGTAACGATGTTCCCTCAGAAAGACTTCATCTGGGAAGGGTAGAACTACGCACCCCAACAGGACGCGTGCGCTGCCTATGCAGTTGGTCGACCAGAAAAAACGAAGCAGTCGGGAAGAGCTGGAGCCGGTCCTTTACTCGGCCCTGATCGATTCCATGTGCCAGAATTTCTGGCCGATGTTCGTCGGCACGGTCTGTACCGCCGCGGCTGCCGTGATGACGGCGCTGAAGACCGGCAATGTGCTGCTGTGGCCGTTCGTGGTCCTGATCATCGGGATCGGTACCGCCCGCGCCTTCCAGATGCGCAAATACGAACGCCGCACCGCGGTGCTGAGCTTCGATCAGGCCAAGCATCTGGAGCCGCGCTACGCCTTCGGCGCCATGCTCTATGCCGCGGTTCTCGGCATCTGGTGCTTCCTGACCATTTTCGGCAACGATGACGCGGTCGCGCATATGGTGTGCGTCGCCGTGACGATCGGCTACACCGCGGGTGCTGCGGCCCGCAATTACGGCCGCCCGAACCTCGTTCAGTATCACGTGCTGCTGGCCTGCGGGCCGATGTCGCTGGCGCTCGCGCTGCATGGCGACTTCTACTATGTCGGCCTCGCCGTGCTGCTGGCGCTGTTCTTCATCGGCCTGAAGGGCATCAACCTCAGTTTGCACGCCATCTTCGTCAAGGCGCTGACATCGAGTTTTCGTGAATCGGCGCTGGCGGGCCAGTTCGATACCGCGCTGAACAACATGCCGCACGGGCTGTGCATGTTTCGCGCCGACGACCGGCTGGCGGTGATGAACCACCGCTTCAGCGAAATGATGAACCTGTCCGACGACCTCGTGCAGCGCGGCGCCAGCGCGTCCGACATCATCGCGGCCTGCGTCGTCGCCGGCTCGGTGTCGGCGGCGAGCGGCAAGATGATCCTGTCGGAGATCGAAAACACCCAGGCGCGCGACATGATCACGACCGATCCCGACGTCACAAGGGGCCGGTCGCTGTCCTGGACGTTCCAGCCGATGACCGGCGGCGGTGCCGTGGTGCTGCTGGAAGACATTACCGAGCGGCGCAACGCGGAAGCCCGCATCAGCCATCTGGCGCGCTACGACGAACTGACCGCGCTGCCGAACCGGGTCAATTTCCGCGACGAGATCGGGCGGCTGCTGGCGATCCAGCAGGGCGCCGAGCAACTGTCTGCACTGCTGTTCGTCGATCTCGACCAGTTCAAGCAGGTCAACGACACGCTCGGTCATCCCTGCGGCGACCAGTTGCTGTGCGCGGTGGCCGACCGGTTGCGCGAAATGCTGCGGCCGGAGGATTTCGTGGCGCGGTTCGGCGGCGACGAGTTCGTCGTGTTCCAGCAGAACATCCATTCCGCCGACGACGCCGCGGTCCTGGCCCGGCGCATCGTCGAGCG
>JBBRSX010000245.1:0-5639 GCA_038244925.1 Hyphomicrobiales bacterium
CACCGAACTGCCGAAACTGCTGGAGCGGGCCGGGCCCGGCACCGGCGCCGGCACTATCACCGGTATCTTCACGGTGCTGGTCGACGGCGACGACCACAACGAGCCGATCGCCGACGCGGTCCGCGGCATTCTGGACGGCCATATCGTGATGCAGCGGTCTATCGCGGAGCGCGGCCGCTATCCCGCGATCAACATTCTCAAATCGGTCTCCCGCACCATGCCGAAATCGGCCGACCCCTTGTTCCTGCCGATCATCACCCGGGCTCGCCGGGTGATGGCGACCTATGCCGACATGGAGGAACTGATCCGGCTCGGGGCCTATCGGGCGGGCTCCAGCCCCGAGGTCGACGAGGCGATCCGGCTCAATGAGCCGATCGAGCGCTTTCTGCGCCAGGCCAAGGACGAGGTGACCCATCTGGGCGACGGGTACCGGCAACTCGAACAAATCCTTCAGGATTTGGAAACGGAACGCTAACTTTGTCAGGCCATCATCCGCTCCGCACAAGTAGAGCTGCCGGTGGGGCCCTTATGAGTTCATTTGGGGGATGCCGGTTCCGTCCCGCGTTCAGATTGGGACTTCTGGGGAGTACGAGTCGATGAAGTCACGCGAAACGCTGATCCGCCTGAAGAAATTTCAGGTCGACGAGAAGCGCCGTAGGGTCGCCCAGATCGAGAGCATGATCGCCGATTTCCAGCGGATGTCGGTCGACCTCGAGCGCGAAATCCACACCGAGCAGGAGCGCGCCGGGATCAACGATCCCACGCACTTCGCCTATCCGACCTATGCCAAGGCTGCGATCCAGCGGCGGGAGAACCTGACCCGCTCCGCCGACGAACTGCGGATCCAGCTCGAAGACGCCAAGAGCCTGCTCAGCGAAGCCTTCGAGGAGCTCAAGAAGGTCGAACTGCTCGACGAGCGTGACCAGGCGCGCGAGCGCGCCGAGGAAAGCGCCCGGGAGCAGGCCGACATGGACAGTATCGGCCTGATGCGCGCCCGCATCGGCGCCATCGCCTGACACTAGCCGTTACTGGTTCCAGACCATCCAAAGCCCGGGCTGCAAGGCCCGGGTTTTTCGTTGTTAATCTCCCTGGTCCGGCGACTTGGTGGCCGGTTTGACGCAAGGTATGCTACTGATGTTCTCGATGGCTCCCGGCGTTGAAGCGATGGGGGATCGCGATTTGGGGGACGCTGAATGCTGACGCCAGCTGAGCTGGTCTGGCTGCTTGCCGCTGTGGCGAAGGGGGATGAGGCTGCGTTCGAGCGCCTCTACGCCGCCACGCGTGCGAAACTCTTTGGCGTGGTGCTCCGTATCTTGAGGCGACAGGATCTCGCCGAGGAGGTCATTCAGGAGGCCTACGTCAAGATATGGAACAGCGCCGGACAGTTCAATCCGGCCCTCGCTTCGCCGATTACATGGATGGCATCGATCGCGCGCAACCGGGCGATCGACGTGGTGCGCAAGAAAAGCGAAACCTCGATCGAGGAGGAGCCGACCGCGATGGAAGTGGCGGCCGATTCACCCGATCCGCTGGCGCGGCGCGAAATGACGGAAGAGTTGAAACGGTTGCTGGAATGCGTCGGCCGTCTGGAGCCGGATCGGCAGAAGCTGGTGTTGCTGGCCTATTACAACGGCTGGAGCCGCGAGCAACTCGCCGCCAAGTTCGAGACGCCGGTCAATACGGTGAAGACGTGGCTGCGCCGCAGCATGATGGATATCCGGGAATGTCTTGGTTTGTAGGACGTCTTGGACTTTGAGGTTGTGAATTGGTGTCTGGACTTTGAACGATGGCCTATAGCGAAGACCATATCGCGCTCGCCGCGGAATACGCGCTCGGCACCCTCGATGCCGGCGAGCGCACGCAGGTCGAGATGATGATGGCCGTCGACACCGAGTTCACCGCGGTGGTGCATGGCTGGGAATACCGGCTCGGCGTGTTGAACCAGATGGTCGGTTCGGTCGAGCCGCGGCCGATCGTGTGGGAGAACATCAAGGCCGCGGTCGGGCATTCCGGCGAGCAGGCGCCATTGGTGCTGCCCGACTCGACGTCGCCGCCAGTGGAGCCTGTGGCTGTCGCGCCGGCGCAAGTCGCCACCGATAATTCCAACGTCATCCAGTTGTCGGGCCGTCTGAAGCGGATGCGGACGATGGCGTCGGTTGCGACAGCACTTGCCGCCGCCCTGATAGCGATGCTGGCGGTGCAGGTCTACGCGCCGGATCTGTTGCCGAACGGACTGCGTGCGAAGCCGCGGATCCAGACGGTCGAAGTCAAGATACCGGCGCCGCCGGCGGTAGCCTCGGCGCAATATGTCGCGCTGCTGCAGCGTGACGGCGGTTCGCCCGCCTTCATCCTGACCATCGATGCCGCGACCAAGAATTTCACGGTGCGCAAGGTCGGCGGCGATACCGCCGAGGTCGGCAAGAGTTTTGAGCTCTGGCTGATCTCCGACCGGCTGCCGCAACCGCGCTCGCTCGGCATCATCGGCGGCGGCGACTTCACCGCGCGTCCGGTGCTTTCGTCCTACGATGCCAACACCATCACCGGCGCGACCTATGCGGTGACGGTCGAACAGGCCGGCGGCGCGTCCGACGGCAAGCCGCACTCGGCGCCGATCTATACCGGCAAGCTGATCGAGACCGTGCCGGGCGCTCGCTGATCCCGGGTCGCCGCATCGCGGATTGCCATACCCCACAAAAAGAAAACGCCCGTGGGCGCAAAAAGAAAACGCCCGTGGGGAGCGGGCGTTTTCATCAGTCAACTTGGGGGTAGTTGGGGTCTTAAGTATCCACGTGGCGACTTTGGGGGGCTGTAAAGAGCCGCGTGAATTCGTGAATTTCGTTAGCGAACAACCGTGCTGCCTGAACTGGTGATCGCGACCGGCTTGCCGGCTTTCATCACGCGCGCGGTCTGGGTGTAGCCTTCATCCGAACTGGTGGTGCGCGCCGAGATGCTGAAACCGGCGACCAGGATTCCCGCCATAAGGGCCACGACCACGATCTTGAGGTGGGTCGTGCGATCAGCGCTGTAAATCGAATGGTTCATGGAAGTCTCCTGCCACCTTCCCGCCTGTGCAACTTCGTCGGTCACACACTCAGGCTGGTTCAACGTCTCGCAACAGGAAACGTGGGTATTCGGGGTTTAGTTCCAAATACCCGATCACAAGGCGGTGAAAAGACTTGAACGGCCGCGACTGGAACACGTTTGATGGTCGATAAAATCGACATATTTTCTAATATTTACAACATGTTGATCGTTAAAATTCCGGTCGGCAAAAAAATCGTGCAAGCCCGGCCGACTTTAACAAAGCGTTTGCCTGTGGCGAAAACGCCGCGCCGCCCTTGTGCTGATTTGCGCCACCTAGACGCTGCCGACCGTCTTCAGCCGGGCCCGCGGATGGATTTCAGCCTGCGACAGCACCGTGGTCTGGGCCCGGAAACGCTCGACCAGCGAGCGCACGAACGGGCGGATCGCCGCCGAGGTCACCAGCACCGGCGCCTCGCCTTCGCGGGCGGCCTGCTCGAAGGCGTTGCGCACCGAGGTCATGAACTCCGAGAGTTTTGACGGCTGCATCGCGAGGCTGCGCTCCTCGCCGGCGCCGATGATCGATTCCGCGAACGCCTGCTCCCACCGCGCCGACAGCGCGATCAGCGGCAGGTAGCCGTTGTGGGAGGTGTTCTGCGCGCAGATCTGCCGCGCCAGCCGCGCGCGGACGTGCTCGACCATGGTGGCGGGATTGCGCGAGAACGCCAGCGCGTCGGCGATGCCTTCGAGGATGGTGGAGAGATCGCGGATCGAGATCCGCTCGGCCAACAGAAGCTGCAGAACGCGCTGGATGCCCGAGATCGAGACGCTGCCCGGCACGATGTCCTTGACCAGTTCGCCCTGTTCCTTCGGCAGGTCCTTGATCAGCTTCTGCACCTCGCCATAGGACAACAGGTCCGACATGTTGCTCTTGAGCAGCTCGGTGAGATGGGTCGACAGCACGGTGGCGGAATCCACCACCGTGTAACCCTTGAGCGAGGCTTCCTCCTTCAGCGAAGCATCGACCCAGGTCGCCGGCAGACCGAAGGTCGGCTCGATGGTGTGAATGCCGGGCACCGCCACCTGGTTGCCGGCGGGGTCCATGACCATGAAGTGGTTCGGCCAGATCTTGCCGGTGCCGGCGTCGACCTCCTTGATCTTGATAATGTAGGTGTTGGCCTCGAGCTGGACGTTGTCGAGGATGCGCACCGCCGGCATCACAAAGCCCATTTCGACCGCGAGCGAACGGCGCAGCGCCTTGATCTGCTCGGTCAGGCGGTCGGTGCCGTCGGGGCCGTTGACCAGCGGCAGCAGCGCGTAGCCGAGCTCGATCTTGAGGTCGTCGATCTTGAGCGCGGTGGCGATCGGCTCTTCCGCGGCCGCGGTGGCAGCCGCCGCCGCCAGTTCGGGCGCTGCCGCCTCGGCCGCTGCCGAGGCTCTGTTGCGGCGGTTGTTGTTGCGCGCCTTCCAGGCCAGCACGGCGGAACCGCCGCCGAGCGCGAGGAACGGCAGCATCGGAATGCCCGGCAGCAGCGCCAGCACCAGCATCACGCCGGCCGACATGCCCAATGCCTGCGGGTATCCCGAGAGCTGCTTCATCAGCGCCTTGTCGGCAGCACCGGTGATGCCGGCCTTCGAAACCAGCAGGCCCGCCGCGGTCGAGACGATCAGCGCCGGCACCTGGGTGACCAGGCCGTCGCCGACGGTCAGCACGGTGTAGGTGCGGGCGGCGTCGCCAAAGCTCATGCCCTGCTGGGCGACGCCGATGATGATGCCGCCGATGACATTGATGAAGACGATCAGAAGACCCGCGACGGCGTCGCCGCGGACGAACTTCGAGGCGCCGTCCATGGCGCCGAAGAAGCCGCTCTCGTCTTCCAGCTCCTTACGGCGGCTCTTGGCGGTCTTTTCGTCGATCAGTCCGGCCGAGAGATCGGCGTCGATCGCCATCTGCTTGCCGGGCATCGAGTCCAACTGAAAACGCGCCGCGACTTCGGCGATACGTCCCGAACCCTTGGTGATGACGACGAAGTTCACGATCACGAGGATCGCGAACACGATGATGCCGATCACGAAATTGCCGGACATCACGAAGTTGCCGAACGCCTCGATGACGTGACCGGCCGCCGCGGTGCCCTCATGGCCCTTGGACAGGATCAGCCGCGTCGATGCCATGTTCAGCGACAGCCGCAGCATGGTCGAGATCAGCAGGATGGTCGGAAACGACGAGAATTCCAGCGGCGCCTGGATGAACAGCGAGGTCATCAGGATCAGGATCGACACCGTGATCGAGATCGCCAGAAACAGATCCAGCACGATCGCGGGTAGCGGCAGGATCAGCACCACCAGGATGGTGAGGACGCCGAACGCCAGCATCAGATCGCCGCGCTTGAGGACATCGATGATGTCGCTGAAGCTGAAGCCGTTGCCGGTGCCCGCGCCTTGACCTGCCGTCACGTCGACCATGGTTGCAGCTCTCCCCCGCGCCTGGCGGCCACGGCCGCCGAGCGTATTCGAGACGGCCGAAGGGCCGCCGGTCCGAAAGTGAGGTACCGCACTGGCGTCCACGGGAACTCCCGCATCAAACGCGATTGACGACACTCGACTTCACTCGGCAA
>JBBRSX010000246.1:0-5638 GCA_038244925.1 Hyphomicrobiales bacterium
ATCTCGTTGCTGGTCGTCCTCGGCGTCCGGCGCGACGGGCAGAAGGTGCTGCTGTCGATCCGCAACCTCGGCGGCGAGAGCGAGGCCGGGTGGCGCTCCACCCTCGACGACCTCATCGCCCGCGATCTGCGAACCCCGGAGTTCCTGATCGTCGACGGTGCCGCCGGGCTCGAGAAGGCGCTCGCCGCGCTGTGGCCGGATGTGCCGTGTCAGCGATGCACCGTGCACAAGCAGCGCAACCTTCTCGCCCATGCCCCCAAGCGGCTCCACGAGGAGCTGTCGGCCGACTACACCGACATGATCTACGCCGAGACGGCGACCGAGATCACGGCGCGGCGCAAGGCCTTCCTCGCCAAGTGGCGGCTGAAGTGCCGCGCCGTCGCCGACAGCCTCGATGAAGCTGGCGACCACCTGTTCGCCTTCACCCGCTTGCCCTCAAGCCAATGGCGATCCGCCAGAACCACCAACGCCATCGAGCGCCTCCACGAGGAGTTCAAGCGCCGGATCAAGACCCAGACCGTGCTGCCGTCACCCGAGACCGCCGCCATGCTGTTCTGGGCGCTGCTCGCCTCGGGGCAGATCACCATGCGCAAGGTCGATGGCTGGCAAACCCTCGCCGAAACCGCTCAGCCGCCGATTGACCTCGCCGCCTGAACCGCTACCCTCAAACCCACTGGAGAAAGCGCCTCTCGAAACTTTCCTACCACCTTCGCGACACGACCCGTCGTAGTTCGTCAGGCGCGAGCGCAATGCGGAGCCGAATCAATGACCAGATTACTGCGCTTGGCCTTGTGTGGAACGGCCTTGCCACTGCGGCCGCCGGCGCTACCACTTCGTCGACGGTCGCCTATCGATGCGACGCCGGTCGGACCGCGACGGCGCGGTATGACACGTCATCGTTGACGGGCGGTTTCGTACTGACAATCGACGGCCAGGTACTGAGCCTGAAAAGCGACGTCAGTGGTTCCGGCGCTCGCTACACGACCAATAGTGATCTGCTTTCGATCACGCCGCTCGAGTGGTGGACCAAGGACCCTAATGCGACACTTTCCGAACTCGCGCCCACACCGAGTTGCACCAACAGGCTCCTCACGACCTGCCATCAAGTCCCGTGAGGCGTGAGCCCTCTACCCTTTAGCAGCGAGGTGTCGTTCCGTTATTGCAACGTGTAGCGCGTTGATGAAATTATTAGCACTGGACATGCTTGCTTCCTCGGCATGTGATGGGACGATGGCCATGACGATGGCGTTCAAGGACGAGTTGTTCGATAGCCAGTGGCTCAGGGCGGCGAGCCATTGCAGCAGCGGGGGTGCCGATATCGCCGAATGCTTTGCAGCGGCGCGACGGATCGGCGAGCCTGATGCCGAGCGATGGTTTTCCGCGTGGTCCGAACTTGCTGACGCAGTATTTACCGAAGCGGAAAATAGCGCGGCGCTCGACCATCGTGTCAGCGCTCGCGCCGCCTATCTGCGCGCCTCCAACTATTATCGCGCTGCCTACACTTTCCTTATCGGCGCACCTCTCGATCAACGTGTCGTCCAGACCTACCGCCGCCAACGCGCGGCTTTCGAGTCTGCTGTCGAACTGATGATGCCAGGCGCGGAGAGGGTGAGCATTCCCTACGCCGACACGACACTGCATGGCTATCTGTTCCGCGCCTCCGAAGATGGTCGACCGCGTCCCACGCTGATCATCAACGGCGGCTACGACAGTACCGCCGAGGAGGCGTTCTTTTTCAGCGGCGCAGCGGCCGTGGCACGAGGCTACACCTGTCTCGTCTTCGACGGTCCGGGCCAGGGATCCGCGATCATCGAGGATGGACTGGTGTTCCGGCCCGACTGGGAAGCGGTGATCACCCCCGTGGTGGATTTTGCCATAAGCCGTCCAGAAGTCGACCCAGCCAGGATTGCGCTGATGGGGATCAGTTTTGGCGGCTACCTCGCGCCTCGAGCCGTTAGCTCGGAACACAGGATTGCCGCCTGTATCGCGGACCCCGGCGAAGCGTCTCTCTTCGACGAGATGAAAAGCCGCATGCCAGACTTTATCGCGCGAGAACTTCCTGACGGAAATCCGGTTATTCTGCGCCTGCTCGGCTTCATGCTGCGCAGGCGGATGCGTCACGTCGCCAGTGGCTGGGGCCTGCGTCGTGGGCTATGGGTCCACGGCGTGAGCACCGCGCTCGACTATCTGCGCTTGACGCAGGACTACAGCCTGGCGGGAAGAACCGACAAAATCCGTTGTCCGACGCTGGTGTGTTCGGCAGAGAATGACGATATCGGCATCACTGCCGACGCGCTCTACGATGCGCTTCGCTGTACGAAAACGCGGATCAAATTTCTGGCTGCAGACGGCGCTGGAGAACATTGTGAAGCTGGCGCGCGCAGTCTCTTCAACCAGAGGACGCTCGACTGGCTCGACAGTATTTTGGCAACTACACCGGCTTGACGGCTGCCTTACTGCCCAAGAGGTTTGAAAGGGAGATCGACGCCATAGCTCGCCAGTCTCTCGTGTGCGTTAGCGGATGGCCGCTTTCAGGACCAGCAAACGAATGCCGGAACGTCCGCAACTGGGTCGACTGCCGACCGGTGGCTTTCGGCGGCGAGGACCCAATGGCGGACGTTCAGGCGCTCTTGATCGCTTCCTGAAAGCGGTCGCCCGTTTATCTGGGCACGACCGTACTTGGATTGCGTTGTCGGCAAATGCCTGACGTGGCACAGTACGTCGGTCGATGGAGGCTATCTTAATGGTCGTAGTGACCGATTCGCGGCTACGCTTCGTCAAGCCCGGAACAAAGTCCTATGTCTCGGTGAACGGGGCACAAGCCGTTTTTACCTGCGATTTCTTTGAGGCTTTGGCTGTCCGTCGTCAGATAATTTGGGACAGTTTGCGGCGTAAATTAGCGGAGTGTCGGCCTCATCCTGGGGGTTGATGTTAAGCGGCGATCTTGCGGTGTTGCAAGCGCCGATGTTCGATGGTGATGCGTTTGATGTGGGCGCGCTGGGCTAGGATGGCTTTGTCCCTGCCGAAGTAGGCGTCAGCGGGCGTCACGTTGCCCAGGCTTTCATGGTAGCGCTGGTGATTATAGTGCTCGATGAAGGCCTCGATCTGGGCTTCGAGATCGCCAGGCAGGAAGTAGTTCTCCAGCAGGATGCGGTTTTTGAGGGTTTGGTGCCAGCGCTCGATCTTGCCCTGGGTCTGAGGATGATAGGGCGCTCCGCGCACATGCTTCATGCGGCGGTCATCGAGCCATTCGGCCAGATCGCCGGATATGTAGCTGGAGCCGTTGTCACTGAGCAGCCGGGGTTTGTGCTGGACATGGGCTTGGTCGCAGCCCGAGGCGGTCAGCGCCAGTTCCAGCGTGTCGGTGACATCCTCGGCCTTCATCGTGGAACACAGCTTCCAGGCGATGATGTAGCGCGAGTAATCGTCGAGGATGGTCGACAGGTACATCCAGCCCCAGCCGATGATCTTGAAGTAGGTAAAATCGGTCTGCCACATCTCGTTGGGGCGGGTGGTCTTGTCGGTAAACTCCTTGGCCGCCTTCATCACGATGAAGGCGGGGCTGGTGATCAGATCATGGGCTTTGAGCAGGCGGTAAACCGTCGCTTCGGACACGAAGTAGCCCTGGCTATCGGTAAAGCGCACCGCCAGTTCGCGCGGTGACAGCTCGGTGGCCTCGAGCGCCAGTTGGAGGATCGCAGCCCGGATATCATCGGGGATGCGGTTCCAGACCCTGCTCGGCCCCGATGGGCTGTCCTCCAGCGCTTCGGCGCCGCCGGTCTGATATTGATCGTACCAGCGGTAGAAGGTGGCACGCGGCACGCCGATCTGATCCAGCGTTTTGCGCGCCGACAGGTGCGACTGCTCGACGATCCTGATGATCTCGATCTTCTCTGCGGCGGGATACCTCATTCGTCGTCTCCCCCATCCGCGATCATGCTTTTTTTAAGCAGCCGGATCTCAAGCGCCTGTTCGGCAACCACCTCCTTCAGCGCGGTGGACTCGCGGCGCAGGCCCTTTACCTCGTCGGTGGTCGCCGCACGGGCCGTATCACCGGCAAGCCGGCGCTTGCCGGCCTCCAGGAACTCCTTCGACCACACGTAATACAGGCTTTGCGCGATCCCTTCACGGCGGCACAGCTCGGCGATACTGTCCTCCCCGCGCAAGCCATCGAGCACGATCCGGATCTTGTCCTCGGCAGAATAATGCTTGCGCGTCGCGCGGCGAATGTCCTGCACCGCCCGCTCACCGGGCGATTTTTGGGCAGAGGGTTTTGGTCTCATCTTCGTTCCTTCGTCACTGCGATGAGACCAAAACCCTCCGTTGCTCAATGCCGCATAGCTGTCTCAAAGGTGCTGACGGGGAACACGGCATGACGATATGAAGAGGGTCCCGATCGGGGCCCTCTTCTTATCGTTGTCGTGGTCGATCAGGCGGTCGTGATCACGCCGGTTTCGGGGTTGATAATCTCGGTGGAGGGCTTTGCTGCAATACTATGTACACTCGCCAGCACACCCGCTGGAACGACGTGCGCCACCGCCTCGGCGATCTTGCTCAACACTCCCGGGACGATGTGCGGATCCCCCGACATCATCGCGTCCCATCCTGTTTGCGCCACCCCCGCTGCGCCCGGCTTCGGGATCGACCCGACAATCGTGTCGAGCATGCCCGCACGCGCATAGACCGGGGTCTCGACCGGACCCGGCATGAGCGTAGTCAGCGTAACTGCGCTTTCCCGGATCTCGTCGCGCAGCGCATCGGTGAAATTATTCAGAAACGCCTTAGTCGCGTTGTAAACTGCCAGGTAAGGACCAGGAATCGAACCGTTGATCGAGCCGGTGACGAGGACACGCCCCTCGTTTCGCAAAATCATAGCCGGCATCAGGGCGTGCAGGAGCAGCAGCGTGCCGGTGATATTGGTGTCGACGACTTTCCGCCATCCCTCGGTCGGCTGCTCGAGAAAAGCATGCCCGAGAGCGGTTCCCGCGTTGGCACAAAGGATATCGACCCGGCGTCCGCCGATCACTCTCAGCAAGGCGTCAATACCCGCCAAATTGGAGAGATCGGCTTCGATCCGGTCGATCCTCGGCTCATCACTTCGGCCACGGGTCGGGAGGTGGCCGATCGGCTCATCTGCCGCGATAACGAGATCGTACCCGTTCGCCGCCGCAATGCGCGCGAGTTCGAAGCCGATCCCGGTTGACGCCCCGGTGACGACGGCGAGCCCGCGGGGTTTAGCGGCGGTCGCCATTACTTCGCCATGCCCAGCTCAGCCATTTTGCAGTGCTGCCGGGCGAGAATTGCCGCAGGGGGCTTGCCCATGTGCTGTCCTCTGAAATCGGTCAAATACTGGTACGACATAGCCGCCGACGAGCTACCCAGCATCCCTGTCCGGAATTGGCCGGATTGTTGCAGCCCTACATTGCAGCGAGCTGCTTAACCTCGGTCAGATGGGTCTCGACCACCGGGGCAATCTTCCCAGCAGCCGCCTTGAGGCCAGGCTTGTCGCCCGATTTGGCGAATGTCGTATGGAGATCGAGTGCCTGCTGGTGGGCCATTACCTGCTGCTTCAAATAGACCTGCTCACGATCTGCCGGCTTCGCGGACTTCAGCTCGGCGATCATCTTGGTCTGCGCCG
>JBBRSX010000247.1:0-5606 GCA_038244925.1 Hyphomicrobiales bacterium
AACACGCCGCTGCAACACCTGCTCGACCAGGAAGACAGCCTCAATTCGCTGGTGTTCCAGGTCGACCTGTTCAGCGCCCGCGGCGCGCTGCCGCGTGACATCCAGGACGTGATGGCCCGGTACAAGGACATCATGTATTCCTCGCGCACGCGCCACAACACCGACGTCTATCGCAAGACGCACAATCTGAAAGCCCGGCTCTACAAGGCGCTGTCGAAGATCCCCGCCGATCAGCTCTCGGACGAAGAGCGCCAGATCATGGCCGGGATCGGCAACCTGCCCGAGATCGCGATCCTGCAACTGATCTATCAGCAGAAGGCCTATGAAGGCGACGCCAAAGACCACGAGTTTTCGGGCACCTCGATGCGCGAGCACTGGATGAGCGGCCATGAAGACACCAAGCGCACGCTGAAGCGCCGCGACTGGATCCGGATGCCGGACAAGGGCATGGGCATCATCATTCACGACGTCCACCGCGAGAACGAGCAAGCGTGAGGTAAGGACGTGGCCTCTTCTTCCCTTCTCCCCTTGTGAGAGAAGGTGGATCGCTGCCGCGAAACGGCAGCGAGACGGATGAGGGGTCTGTCTCCGCGGAGAGAGACCCCTCATCCGCCTTCGCTTCGCTACGGCACCTTCTCCCACAAGGGGAGAAGGAAAAAAGCTACGGCCTGATCGCCATGTTGGTGACCCGGCCCGGTGTGCGGATCGGTTCAGCCAACCGCGCGAACTCGCAGAGCAGCGCGCGGGTCTTGCGGGGATCGATCACTTCCTCGACCCAGAACTTTTCGGCCGAGCGGAACGGCGAGCGCAGTTTGTTGAGGCGATCCTCGATCTCCTTCAGCTTCGCCGCCGGATCATCCGCCGCTTCGATATCGGCGCGATAGGCGGCTTCGATGCCGCCTTCCAGCGGCAGCGAGCCCCAATAGGCCGACGGCCACGCATAGCGCATCGAGTAACGGTCGGCCGGCTGATGCACGACGCCGGCGACACCAAACGCGTTGCGCACGATGATGGTGCACCAGGGAACCGTGCTCTGGTTGACGGCGGCCATCGCGCGCACGCCGTGACGGATGGTCGCCGACTTCTCGGCTTCGAGCCCGATCATGAAGCCCGGGCAATCCATCAGATAAACCACCGGCAGATGGAAGGTCTCGGCGAAGTCGACCCAGCGCACCACCTTCTGACACGCTTCCGCCGTCCACGATCCACCGTAGTGGAAGGGATCGCTGGCGAGCACCAGCACCGCGCGGCCTTCGAGGCGCGCAAGCCCGGTGATGACAGGGCGGCCGAAATTGGCGTTCACTTCGAAGAACGAGCCCTTGTCGACGACGGCCTCGATGATGGGGCGCATCTTGTAGACCTGACGGCGGTTGCGCGGGATCGCCTTCATCAGCGACTCCTCCGCGCGTTCCGGATCGTCGGTGCACGCAAGAGTCGGCGGCAGTTCGTATACCGAGGACGGCAGATAGGACAGGAAGCGCCTGACGCGCTCGAACGCCTCTTCCTCGGTATCGACGGCATCGTCGACACCGCCGGCGCGGGTCTGGATATCGGCGCCGCCGAGTTCCTGTTTTGTCAAATCCTGGCCGAGCCGCTTCACGACCGGCGGACCCGCAACGAACATCGCGGAATTCTTGGTCATGATGGAATAATGCGTCGCCGCCAGCCGCGCCGCACCGAGACCCGCCACCGAGCCGAGGCCGAGGCCAACCACCGGCACCTGCGCCATGTTCGCAATCGTGTAGGAATAGGAGCGCGTGCCGCCGACACCGCCCGGCAGATTGGCCGCGCCTCGGGTTTCGATGGTCTTGACGGAGCCGCCGCCACCGGAGCCTTCGATCACGCGGATGATCGGCAGCCGGAAATCGTGCGCCATCTCCTCGGCCATCAGCGGCTTTGTGGAGATCGAGGCGTCGGCAGAGCCGCCGCGCACCGTAAAGTCGTCACCGACCACGACCACGGTACGGCCGTCGATCTTGCCGCGGCCGAATACGCAGTTCGCCGGTGTCAGGTGCTTGAGTTCGTTTTTCTCATCGTATTCGCCGATGCCGGCGATCGCACCGACCTCGTGGAAGCTGTTTTGATCGACGATCTTGTCGATGCGCTCGCGAACGGTGAGCCGGCCCTGGTCATGCTGACGCTTGACCTTGTCAACGCCTCCCATCTCCCGCGCGAACGCTTCGCGCCGGGCGAGGTCGTCGAGTTCCGGCTTCCAGTTCATTCGTATCCTCCGTCTTGATGGTCTTATTATTGTTGTTGATTTTGTGGGTCGCCACCGGAAGCGCTTTACGTTCCAGCCGGCTTGAGAAGATGTCGCCGTCAGCGCCCTCGAGCAGGCCACCGATCGCCGCCGCGAGTTCACGCATCGCCGGCGCCACTTCCCGGTGCAGGCGCTTTTCGTCGAACATCGCCGACAGCAGGCCGATCGTCGTCACCACATAGGTCTGGTATTGCGGCGACCACAGCGGCACCGCGAGGCCGTTGATATGCGGGCTCCACAGGCCGCAGGCCACGACATAACCGTTCTCGCGCAGATGACGGCGGTTGCCCTCGATGCGCGGCTTCAACATTTTGGCGCTTTCCGGAATCTCTCGCTCCATCTCGGCGATCAGGGCATCGCCCACGTCGACATCGAGCGCCGCGGTGTAGGCATGGCCCGCCGCCGTGCTCGCCATCGCGATGCGGCTGCCGGTGGTCTCATGCAGGCCGAGCGCGTTCGCCGCGCGCGCGAATTCGAGATAGACCAGATGAAAGCGATCGGGGATGACGAAACCGACCGTGCCCGGGAGTTGCTCGGCGACGTCCTGCAGCCGCAGCCGGATCAGGTTGCGAAGCTGCAACCCCTTCATCATCGAAGTGCTCATCGCTACCGCGCTGGGGCCGATGCGGTATTTCTGGTCGCGCGGCAGATAGACCAGTTGTCCCATCCGCGTCAGCGTGTGCGTCAGCCGCGACACCGTGGATCGCGGCAACCCGCAGCGATTGGAAATTTCGAGATTGCCGAGACGGGCTTCGTGACCCTCGAAGCAGCGCAGGACATCGAAGGCCCGCGACACCACCTGAATCACGTCACCCTCGCCTGCCAGATCACTGGCGAGCATTCCCTGCTTGCTGAGCCGTTCCGAGCGTCTTCCCATGTATGGCCTCATTCCGTCTTGCGGAATAAAATTCCACTTGCAGATCAAGCTACCTCAGGCAATCTGCCGCCACAAACAAAAAGCCGTTCACGAGGACAAAATAGTCCGTCAGACGGTCCCGGGAGAACGGAATGCCAGAGATCAAGATCGTCACCGAAGTCGCCGGCCGCGTATGCGCGATTTCCCTTGAAGCCGGCGTCAGCGTCAGTGACGGCGACGAGATCGCTTTCGTCGAAGCGATGAAGATGGAAATCCCGGTGACATCGACGACAGCAGGGAAAATAAAGGCCATTTTGGTCAAACTCGACGACGTCATCGCCGAAGGACAAGTGGTCGCGATCGTCGACGCCTGACGTTGCACGACAGATATCGTCTCCGCGACAATGTGTCCGGCGGCGCTACTACGATATATGCAGCTCCTGCATTGGCTGCGCCGTTGCCATCGCTCAACGGCGATGACATGATCCCAACAATAAAAAGTTTCGTCTGGCGAAACAATTTGGAGGAAACATGAACCGTCGGCTGATGAATTTTGCGTCCGTTGCCCTGCCCGTCGCCCTCGCAGGTGTCTCGCTTCTGGCTTCCGCGCCCTTGCTGGCCGACGACGTCAAGTTGCCGCCGACCATGGCGGTCACCGCCTACGACACCGGCACGGCGGGCTTCAACATCGCGGTCGGCGTCGGCAAGATGATGAAGGACAAGTATTCCACCGACGTTCGCGTGCTGCCCGCCGGCAACGACGTGGCGCGGCTGGCGCCACTGCGGGCCAAGCGCGCGCTGCTGTCTGCGATGGGATCCGGCACCTATTTCGCGCAGGAAGGCGTATTCGAATTCGGCGCGCGGGAATGGGGCCCGCAGTCGCTGCAAATCCTGCTGTCATCGGTCGACTGCAACACCGGCACGCTCGGCGTCGCCGCCGACGCCGGCGTCAAGGAAGTCAAGGATCTCCGCGGCAAGCGGGTCGGCTTTGTGGTCGGCTCGCCGGCGCTGAACCAGAACTCGCTCGCCATTCTGGCTTTCGCCGGCCTCAAGCAGACCGACGTCAAGATCGTCGAGTTCGCCAGCTACGGCGCGATGTGGAAGGGCCTGATCAACAACGACACCGACGCCGCCTTCGGCACTACCATCACCGGGCCGGCCAAGGAAGCCGAGACCTCGCCACGCGGGTTGGTGTGGCCGCCGCTTCCCGCCAGCGACAAGGCTGGATGGGAGCGGGTCAAGAAGGTCGGCTCGTTCTTCTTCCCGCAAAAGGCGACCTGTGGCGCCGGCATCTCTCCGGACAAGCCGATCGAATCGTCGAACTACCCCTACCCGATCTTCGTCACCTACGCAGCGCAGCCAGCCGACCTGATCTACGCCGTCACCAAGGCGATGATCGATAATTACGACGCCTACAAGGATTCCGCGCCTGGTGCCGGCGGCCTCGCCGCCGCGCGGCAAACCAAGAACTGGGTGGTCCCGACGCATCCGGGCGCCGTGAAGGCGCTGAAAGAAGCAGGCCAGTGGACCGCCGAACAGGAAGCCCACAACAACGGCCTGCTGAAACGCCAGGAAGTGCTGGCCGCGGCATGGGCGGACTACGGCAAGGCGAGCCCGCCGTCGGATGACAAGGCGTTCCTCGATGGCTGGATGACGGCGCGCGCCGCAGCCCTGGCCAAGGCCAGCATGCCGAACGGCTTTGAACAATAGCTGCCGTTTTCGCAGCTCTCGGAAATCGAAGGCGAACACGCTTCTATTGGGGGTAAACAATGTCTGCGTCCGATAGTGCGGCGGCGGTGCCGAGGCGAATCGAATTCGAGGATCCGCATGCCGGCCTCGGTAACATGCAGGAAGCCGAAGTCACGCGGGTGCGGACGCTGCGCGGCGGCTGGCGCTGGGCATTGGTGGTCGCGACCGCGGCCACCATTCTTCTGTGTATCAACCAGCAGTTCTCGCTCCGGTTCTTCATCGGCTACACCCAGCTCAATACAGAATATTTCTATCTGCTGATCGCGCTGATGCTGCCGTTCACGTTCATGATCTTCCCGGGAACCGGGACTGCACCGCTCGATCGCATTCCCTGGTACGACCTGCTGCTGTTCGTGGCGACCTTCGCCGCCTCGATCTGGCTCATGCTCAACGTGCGCAAGGCGGCCCAGTTCGGCTGGGAATCCGACGGCGCGCCAAAGAACGTCATCGCGGCAGGCCTCGTGATGTGGTTCGTGCTGATGGAAGCACTGCGGCGCACCGGCGGCTGGAGCTTGCTGTTGAGCGTGCTCCCCTTCACCGTCTATCCGCTGTTTGCGGAAGCGAGCTGGCTCGGGCCGTTTCGCGGCTCGCAGCTCACGCTCGAGCAGACCACCGCCTATCACGTGCTGTCGGGCGAAAGCCTGCTCGGCATTCCGATCCAGGCCTTTGCCGACACCGTGATCGGCTTCCTGGTGTTCGGCACCGCGCTGATGATGACGGGTGCCGGCAAGTTCTTCATCA
>JBBRSX010000248.1:0-5587 GCA_038244925.1 Hyphomicrobiales bacterium
AGGTAGGAGACTGACGAGCGACCCGATCCGGACCTCGTTAGGGCTGCTTCCTTCCGGACCTGACCCGGTTGGCGAGAGGCTCGTCCACCGCCAATCTCCCGGCCCTTATTTGGGGCCAAAAGGGCCGGAAAGCAAGCGGGGAGGCATGGCTTTGCGGGGCTTGTGCGGAAACCGGGAAAGGCATTAGTTGCCGTCATGCTCGGGCTTGTTCTGGGCATCCACGCCTTCCTTTCGTTCCCCGACAGAGAAAGACGTGGATGGCGGGGTAGAGGCTAAGATTACGTGGTCTGCACAGGGCAGACCACTATGCCCGGCCATGACGAGGAAATAAGCATGTCTGACGCCTCCGACTGGTCGCTGCACTCCCAGCTCAAAAAAGACACCATCGATATCGGCGACCTGCCGCTGTGCAAGGTGCTGGTGATCAAGGACGCGCATTATCCGTGGCTGCTGCTGGTGCCACGCCGGAGCGGAGCGGTCGAAATCATCGATCTCGACGAGGTCGGGCAGGCGCAACTGATGACCGAAATTTCCAGGGTTGCGCGCGCCCTGAAAGAGGTCACCGGATGCGACAAGCTCAATATCGCGGCATTGGGCAACCTGGTGCCGCAGCTCCATGTCCACGTCATCGCCCGGCGCTCGAACGATGCCGCCTGGCCGCGTCCGGTCTGGGGCGTGATGCCGCCGCTGGCGCATGACGCCGAGGAAGTTCAAAATTTCATCAGCGCACTTCGCCGCAAGATCTGGTTGGGTTGAATAATGTCAGCATTCGATAAGTATCCGCTTGGGAAGCCCGCTTTCGTCACCAACGTTCTCGACCGCGCCGCGCATCTGCGTGGCAATGACGAAAAACTGTTCGCGATGGAGAACCAGCGTGACGCCCGCGCCTATGTGATTTATCGCGACTCGCTGCTGGTGAAGCAGGAAGCCGGCGGCCCGCGCCTGCTGCTCGGTGTCGACGAGGCCGTGAAGCTCGGCGCCAATCCCGGCACAATCTTTTTGGGCTTGCGTGATGGCGCACCGCTGTTCGGCATGGGCATCGCGGCAACGGCTGTCGAAAAGCTCGTGGGACGCGACGACGTCGCCGTCACCGAACTGCGCGGCATGGCGATGCAGGGCCTGGCCCCGATCGAGCAACTCTCGGCGATCGCGATGGCCAAATCGATGGTGAGCTGGCATCAGCGCCACGGCTTCTGCGCCAATTGCGGGACCCGCACCGCGATGAACGAAGGCGGCTG
This sequence comes from Hyphomicrobiales bacterium, assembly GCA_038244925.1. Taxonomy (GTDB): domain Bacteria; phylum Pseudomonadota; class Alphaproteobacteria; order Rhizobiales; family Xanthobacteraceae; genus Bradyrhizobium. Next base: position 1,239 of record JBBRSX010000248.1, read on the forward strand.
GAAGCGCGTATGCCCGAGCTGCAAGGCCGAGCATTTTCCGCGCACCGATCCGGTCGTCATCATGCTGGTCACCCATGGCGACCAAATCCTGCTCGGCCGGCAGAAGCAGTTCATGCCCGGGATGTATTCCTGCCTGGCCGGATTCGTCGAGGCGGCCGAGACCATCGAGGACGCCGTCCGCCGCGAGATTTTCGAGGAAAGCGGCATCCGCTGCACCGACGTGACCTATTACATGACGCAGCCCTGGCCCTACCCGTCATCGCTGATGATCGGATGCACCGCGCGCGCCACCACGGAAGACATCGTCGTCGACCGGGTGGAACTCGAGGACGCGCGCTGGTTCAACCGCGCCGAGGTGGCCCTGATGCACAAGCGCGAGCATCCCGATGGCCTGTTTGCGGCCCATCCGTTCGCCATCGCCCATCACCTGATCGGACTATGGCTGCATAAGGGAACCGCCGTCAGCGCATAGCGGGAACCGGACGATGGACCAGTCGGTTAACTCCGGACCCAGGTTCCGGCACAATGCGGAGCCGGCATGACGGATCCCCGAATGAACTTTCAGAATAAAGCGCCCAAAATCCCGCCGCGTATTCTCTGTATCGGAATGCCGGTGCGCGACCTGACCTTTCGCGTCAGCGGCGTTCCCGCCCGCGGCTCGAAGGAAAACGCTACCCATTTCGAGGAAATCTGCGGCGGCAACGCGCTGAACGCCGCGATCGGCATCGTCCGCCTCGGCGGCCGCGCATCGGTCTGCGGGCCGATGGGCGACGCCAAAGACACCTCCGACCGCTATATCTTCGACAAGCTGGCGCATGAGGGCATCGAGACCAAACACATCGTGCACATGCCGGGCCTGGTGACGCCGATCTCGGCCATCATGATCGATCCGACCGGCGAGCGCACGATCGTCACGTTCCGCGATCCGGAACTGTGGAAGGTCAGCCTGCCGCCCACCGAAACGCTGCTGGACGATTGCGACGCCATCCTCACCGAAAGCCGTTGCGCCGAATTTTGCACGGATCTTTGCGCCGAAGCGGTCCGGCGCGGCATCCCGGTCATCGTTGACGTCGATCGCGCGATGTCGCTGCGAGAAGGGTTATTGAACGCGTCCTCGCATCTGGTGTTCTCGAGCGAACCGCTGCAGGAGACTGCCGATATCGCCGACGACGCCAAGGCGCTGCACAAGATCGCCAGGCTGACAAAATCCTTCCTGGCGGGCACGCGCGGCCCGCAAGGCACCATCTGGCTGGACGAGCACGGTGCCATCCAGGAGACGCCAGCCTTCCATGTCCACACCGTGGATACGCTGGGCGCCGGTGACGTGTTCCATGGCGCCTTTGCGCTCGCCATCACCGAGAAGCAGGAATTGCGGCAGGCGCTGCGATTCGCCTCCGCCGCCGCGGCGCTGAAATGCACCCGGTTCGGCGGCGCCTTCGCCGCCCCGCAACGTGCTGAAGTTGAAGCGCTTTTAAGCCAGCCCCAAGGCGCCGCCCCGGCTCCAACCGGCTCGTAGCTGGCTTGCTCTAGAAGATTTTTCTATATATGAGGTAGATACACCTCGACTATGGAACAATCTTCTTATGACCGACCTCGCCGTTCAGCTTCCCGAAGCCAACCGCCGCCTCGACGCCATCGACCGCAAAATCCTGACCGTGCTGCAGGAGGATGCCTCGCTGTCGGTGGCCGAGATCGGCGACCGTGTCGGCCTGTCATCGACGCCGTGCTGGAAGCGGATCCAGCGGCTGGAGGCCGATGGCGTGATCCTGCGCCGGGTCGCCCTGGTCGACCAGAACAAGATCGGTCTGGGTATTTCGGTGTTCGTCTCGGTCGAGAGTTCAGATCATTCCGAGGCATGGCTGAAGACCTTCGCCGGCGCCGTCAGCGCCATGCCAGAGGTGATGGAATTCTACCGGATGGCCGGCGACGTCGATTACATGCTGCGCGTCGTGGTGGCCGATATGGCTGCCTATGACGTGTTCTATAAAAAGCTGATCAGCGCCGTGCCGCTGAAGAACGTCACCTCGCGCTTTGCGATGGAGAAGATCAAGTCGGTGACCGCGCTGCCGGTGCCGGCGGCGTAAGACCAGCACCGGGCGCGTCTTCCCCCGGGACGCGCGGGCTCGTATTCGACCACTTCATTAACCTATCCATTTACGAGCAATTAGCTTCGTCACGCTATTGTCGCGCCATGGAGCGGGAAACCACCATCTCATCATCGCGATGGCCCGCCTGGCTCAACGCTGCCGCGTTGCTGGTCGCGAGCTTTGTCGCGATCGCGGCGCTGTCGTTGCAGGTCCGCCCCGGTTCCGACGTCGTTGCCGTGGCTTTCCCGCCGTGGTGGAGCTCCCAGGAAGTGTTGCAGGCCGCGGCATCGGCAAATGCGGCCATCGTCCGGATGACGGCGCTTCCAGCACTGCTGGTGGTGCGTCCGGACGGTCATGACGGACTGACGAGATTGCGTGCGGCCGGCGCCTGGCTGGCGATGGACCCGCAGGCGATCGCCGCCTGCTTTGCGAAATAGAACACTTGGGTTTTTGAATTTTATTCGGGGGACTGGGAATGACCATCGAGAGCGATGATCTGGCTATTTTGCGCGAGACCACCAGCAAGACCTTGCTCGCGGTGCTGTGGCTGCACGTCCCGATCGCCGTCACCATCGGCCTGGTGCGCGGCACCGACTGGATCATGCCGGGCGCCTTCATGGTGGCGATGGCGCTGGCCGCGATGGTGTCGTGGCGCACCTCCGGGAACGGACTTTCGACCCGCCTGATCTTTGCCGTCGCCCTGATGGGCGGCGTGTCGGTGTTTGCCTATCAGCTCGCGGGCCACGCCTGGCAGATCGACATGCACATGTACTTCTTCGCGGCACTCGCCTGCCTCGTCGCCTATTGCGACTATCGCCCGATCATTGCCGGCACGGTCGCGGTCGCGCTGCATCATCTGGTGCTGAATTTCCTGCTTCCGGCGGCGATCTATCCCGGCGGCGCCGACTTTGGCCGCGTCGTGCTTCACGCCGTCATCCTGCTGATCGAGGCCGGCGTGCTGATCTGGCTCTCGTTAACGCTGTCGCATCTGTTCGAAACCTCCGCGGAGAAAACCGCCGAGGCGGAAGCCGCCAGCGCCGCCGCAGCTCGCGCCAATGTCGATCGCGTCGATGCCGACCGGCAGGCCAAGCAGGACCGCGACGCGGCGCGCCGCGAACTCGCGGCCGGCTTCGAACGCAAGATCGGCGGCATCGTCGAGGCGGTCGCGGTCGCCGCCGGCGAGATGCAGGGCCTCTCCACCTCGATGAACAACAGCACCACGGAAACCACGCGACAGACGGCGGCCGCCGCCGCGGCATCGACGCGGGCCTCGTCGAACGTGGAAACCGTCGCGTCGGCGACCGAAGAACTGACGGCGTCGATCAACAGCATCGCCCAGCAGGTGACGCGCTCGGCCGAAATCGCCAACAAGGCAGCTGCAGAAGCCCGCCGCACCAACAGCGTGGTCGAGGGGCTTGCCGCCGGCACCCAGAAGATCGGCGAAGTGGTGACGCTGATCCAGAACATCGCCAGCCAGACCAACCTGCTGGCGCTGAACGCCACCATCGAAGCGGCGCGCGCCGGCGAACACGGCCGCGGCTTTGCCGTGGTCGCGAGCGAGGTCAAGGCGCTGGCCAACCAGACCGCGAAGGCGACCGAGGAAATCTCCGCGCAGATCCAGAGCATTCAGATCGCCACCGGCGAAGCCGTCAGCGCCATTCAGGCGATCGGCGGGACCATTGCCGAGATCGACGAGATCTCCAACGAAATCGCCGCCGCCGTCGACCAGCAGGGCGCGGCGACGCGGGAAATAGCCGGCAATGTGCAGCAGGCCGCCGACGGCACGCGCGAGGTCAACGACAACATCCTCAGCGTCGGTCGCGCCTCGGAAGAGACCGGCCGGGCGACCTCGAAACTGCTCGATGCCGCCAACGGCCTGACGTCACAGTCGGACCGGCTGAAATCGGAAGTCGGCAGTTTCATGGGTTCGCTGCACGTGGCGTGAGAGCTGCTTTCAACAGTCATCGCCTGCGAAAGCGGGCGATCCAGTATTCCGGAATACTGGCGATCGAGGGCGCGCACTCACAAAATCGACTGAAAGCTAACCTGGTGGCCGCAATAGCCCATGTCCGCTATTGGCGGCAAAGCGGAAGCGCGTCGGCCGGGAGGCGACTTCCGCTTTTGACCCAGGCTGTGTAAAAACGCGGCTCCACATTCCGAAGCCGGTCTCGCCCAACAGTGACTGACACCAACGCGGCGAGTTCAGATTATTTTTGCTGCTTTGCGTCTCGTGTCAACCTCCTTGCACCTCTGTGCAAGGTG
>JBBRSX010000249.1:0-5584 GCA_038244925.1 Hyphomicrobiales bacterium
CGCTGGGGTAGCGCAAATGGCTGCGGTCATACCGCGCGCGGTTTTCATTCGTCCACATCGGCGGCCCCTCCGAATCAGGCCACCTCTCTTGAATCACAAATGATTCATAAGATTCAACTTCTTCCCGGACAGACACTAAGCGAAGGCGGCTGTGCCGTGCCTATTCATGGCGTTTCAAGTGAAGCGGACACCGGTTCACGTCAAGAAAACGCGTCACAATAGAATACTAGAGCATGCTTCAACTGAGTTGAACCATGCTCGTCGATCATCTTATTGTTTGAGCATGATCTTTTCGGAAAACCGGTGCCCACTTTTCCGGACCATGCTCTAATATCCGCAGGTGCTGCAGCGCGGCGCGACCGGAACGTAGTAGCTGCGGGCCGGAGCCACCATTTCGACGCGCTCCTGGGTCGCATATTCCGGCGCGGTCCGCTCGTAGGCGACGCCTTCGGGAGCAACCATCACGGTCTGCGGCACCATCACGGTGCGGTACTGTGCGGGCGTGCGATGCGCAATGACACGGCCCGGCGCCACCATCACGGTCTCCTGCACGGTGCGGTACTGCGCCGGCGCGACCTGCTGCTGGTATTGCTGCCCGCAGCAGGGCTGCGGCGGCGCGTAGCACGAGTGGCAGCCGGCCGAGGCGGCAGTCGGAACCGCGACAGCGGCGAGCGCGACAAGGGCGGCGGCAATAACGCGAGACATTACTATACCTGCTGGCTTGAGAAAATTCGTGCGAAGTTGCGCGCAACTCCGTCTCGCCAATGGTCTAGCGGAGCCCCGCCGCACGTCAACCTGAGATGGAAATTTACCTTGATGAAGGTCGCTAATGAATCGTAAACGGCCCGCGCCCACGGGCGGGCCCACCTAACTGCCGTCATTGCGAGCCAACGCGTCGCGCGAATGCGGGCCCGATGACCGGCTCCGCGAAGCAATCCATCCAGCTCCGCAAAGAAAGGATGGATTGCTTCGTCGCTATGCGCCTCCCGATGACGATCTTGGCAATGCCCCCGTCAGTTCGCCGCGAAGCAGTACATCAGCCCGTCGCCGCCGGTGCTCTTCAGGTCGGCCTGCGAGCAGCCGCCGTCCGGTCCGCGCGAGGGGTGCGACGAGTTCCAGGATTTCGAGGCATCGTCGTCACGCAGGCCGACGCGGTCGATATGTCCGAGCATCCCCGAACCCTGCGTCGAGCTCGTCCAGTTCTTGCAGGTACGGTCCTCGCCGGCTGCGAACGCGGTGCCGTCGGGCTGCGATCCGGTCAGCGCGTCGTGTCGATTCGGGGTGTCGCCGCGGCCGTTGATGAGGTCGCCCTTCTCGCTCAGCGCGGTCTGTTTTGTCAGGCCGTTGGTGCCATGCAACTCGGCGACGTCCTTGGCGACCACAGCGCCCTTCGCATTTTGCCACGGTCCCTTGCCGATGCGGTCGCGCGCGTTGACCGCAGGCTTGCCGTCGGCGGCCTGGGTCGAGAGATAAGCGCGCCAGGTCTTTGCGCCCGCGCCCGCCGCCTGCGCCAGCGTCTGGCACCAGTTGTCGGCACCGGCGAGACCGCCGAGATTGGCGCCATTGCCGACGCCGTTGCTGGTCACGAAAAAGCTGGTAGCAGCCGATTGCGCCCTTGCCGGCTGCGCGGTGGCCAGCACGATTGCGGCAAGCGCCAGGATCGAGGCAAAATTCTTCATCTGGTTCCTCCGGTTTGTTCTTGGTCTGTCGTCATTGAACACGCTTCCGCAGGCATTATTCCAGCACTGCGTCGACGATATGAATCAAATGCCAAATCTGAAAAGAACATGCGTCGAAAGAAAAAGGCGCCGCGGAATCAACCGCAGCGCCCTTCGCATTCGTCAGGCCAACCGTCAGTTGGTCTGCTGGATCGCCGAGAGTTCCCAGTTGCCGCCGCGGCGCCGCGCGAAGGTCCAGACTTCGGTGGCCTCGATCGGCGTGTCGGTGCCGGAAACCAGACGGCCGGTGGTGCGCTCCAGCGTCTTGTCGACCAGCGAGAACCGCAGCGCGACGCTGGCATAGTCGGTTTCGCCCTCACGCCAGGCTTCCGCCAGGTCGCCCTGCAGCAGCTTGACGTTGGTCACCTTGTTGACGTCGTTCTGGGCCTTGTTCTGTTCAAGGTCCTTGGTGAAGTAGGACACCATCTCGGGCGTCGCCAGCGTATTCAGTTTGGCGACGTCCTCTTCCGACCACGCGCCCTGAATCTCGCCGAGCAGCCGCTCGAACGCCTCATAGTCGGCCGGCAGGATCTCCAGCGGCGCGCTGCCTGATCCGAGACCAAAGCCCATTCCGGAGCGGAAGCTGCTCTGCTGCGCAGCCGGACCCGCCTCGGGTCCGCCGGCAAAGGCGGCCGCCGGGGTATGGCGGCGCTGCCACCACGACATCGCCAGCCGCACCACGATGATGATCAGGCCGATCTGCAGGATCAGACCGAAGATCGACGACAGGCCGCCGAGGCCGGAGAACATCCCGCCGCCGAACAGCATGCCGAGCAGGCCGGCGCCGAGGAAGCCCGCGGCGAGGCCGCCGAGCATGCCCATGCCCGGCCGGTTGAAGAACCCGCCCTTGGCCGCGCCGGCCGCAGCCGGTGCGCCCATGCCGGGGCTGCCCGGCTGGGTAAACGTACGATTCATGGGGGCCGCCGTGCCCGGCGCCGTGGTCGTGCTTGGCGGGGCCGAAAAGGTCCGTGCTCCCCTGGAACCGGAGCTGCCGCCGCCGCCAATGCGGGCGTCGGCCGACGAGATCGCGATCACCAGCGGAACCGCCAGCGACAGGACAACGGCGATGGCCCGAACAATTCCGCGCGCATGCGTGAAATTCATGTCTGTTTCCTCAATCCCCGGCATGGGGAACCGCTCCTAAGATGGGCAGGACTGCCTAAAAGTGAAGCCACTATCGGTAGAAGCGGCTGCGGCCCTCAGTCGCGGGGATGTGACGTTTTGGCCTAAAACCGGCCCCACGCAGTGCCATAGATCAGGCGGGAGCGATACCCGTCAGCCGGCCGATCGCTCGGATTCAGCGCCAGCGGGTGAATTGAGGTCGGAAAGCGATAGAATGCTCAGGGCCATCTGGCCGATCGGCGAAGCCTCGGCGCTTTCGTCCGCGGCCAAGGCGATTTGCAGCGTATGCGCCCCGAGTTCGCACATCGCCTGGGTGGCGATGTCGCCGCGGCGGATGCTTTCCTTGGCCAGAAATTCGAACTGCGCGCGAGCCTGGCGCAAGGTCTCTTTCGGTACGACGGCGCTGGATTCGGCGGCCGGCAAAAGGCGGTCGACGGTCCGTACAGGCGAATGGCCTTGCTGGTCGCCGGGTCGGGTCGGCTCGACGCGATCGACGGCCTGTTGTTCGGGCTCGACGCCTAGCTGACTGATTCGTTCAAAGCTCGATCGAAGTTCCGCGCGCTTGGCCTCGAGCGTTTCGATCTGCTTTCTGAGAGATACGGATTCGCGACCGGACTCGACACGAAGCGCCGCAAGGGCATCCTCGCGCGACTTGAGTTGGGACTGTAGCTCCTGACGTTCGCGGTCAAAGCCGGAGCGCAGTCCGACGATTTCCTGTTCGCGCCGTTTCAGCTCGGCCGAGAGCTCGACATGTTCACGTTCGTAGACACGGCGCTGCTGGTCGATCTCCCTGGCGCTGACGTCCGCAGCCGCGGTCAACGCTAGGCGTTCCTGATCGAATGCGACGCGAAGTTCAGCGACGGCGCCTTCGTGCGTTTGCGATTGCGTTGCGGATTGATCCTGTTCACGCTGCAAGGCGCCGATCGCATCGAGCAGTTCTGCTTCCCGCGCTTCCAGCGTCGCTCTCAGCGTGTCGCGTTCCGTCAGAATCAGACCGGCGACGCTGACATGGCCATCGATATCGCCCTTGAGACGTTCGCAGTCCGCTTCGAGCTGGTCGTTGTGTTGCGTCAGGGTTTCGTACTTGTAACGCAGAAGCTGCTCCTCGTCGGAGGCGGCGGAAGAACGCGCGGACAGATCCTCGAGCAGTTCAGCCGCGCGCAGCAAGAAATTCGCGTTGTGCCCGTTGGACATCAAATCGGCGAATCGGCGCAGAAAATGCGCGGCTTCCGCGGCGCTGGGCGCCTCGGCGGCAACGGCAGGATCGTCCATCAAGCTTGCCTTCTCGTAATCCGTCGCCGGACGTGGCCGGCACGCCTAAAAACTTGCGCACAATAACTTCGCTCAGAACGGCAAATGTATGATCGCGTAAATGTTCCGATTCAAGAGCAGGAACAGCCTGCGATCCCGCTGTCTAACATCAAACTGTGAGCCGCGCCGGGGTCGTTTTGGAAAGCCGGGATTGAGATACCGTTCGTTTCCCGCGCCAAGCCTGAAACGACCAGGCCCGAAATGACCAAGCCAGAAATGACCAGCCTGGAATGACAAAGTCCGGCCTCACGATGTCATGGTTTCCTTGACCTTCTCGACCAGCGCCGAAAGCGCAAAGGGCTTCGGCAGGAAGGCGAACTGCTCGTTTTCCGGCAGGCTCTTGTCGAAGGCTTCTTCGGCATATCCGGAAACAAAAATAATCTTGAGGTTGGGATTGCGCTTGCGCATTTCGCGCAGCAGCGTCGGGCCGTCCATTTCCGGCATCACCACGTCGGAAACGACGAGATCGACCGCGCCGTCCTTTTCCTCCAGCGCTTCCATCGCCTCGATGCCGTTCGAGGCCTCGATCACGCTGTAGCCGCGCGAGCGCAGGCCGCGCGCGTTGAGCGAGCGCAGGCCGTCCTCGTCTTCGACCAAGAGGATGGTGCCCTGCCCCGTGAGATCGGCCCGCGGTTTCGGCGGCTCGGCGGGCGCATCCTTGACAACTTGCGGCTCCGGCTGGGCTTCGAGTTCGGGACGATGCCGCGGCAGGAAGATGCGGAACGAGGTGCCCTTGCCGGCTTCCGAGTCAACGTAAACAAAGCCGCCGGTCTGCTTGACGATGCCGTAGACCGTCGAGAGCCCGAGCCCGGTGCCCTTGCCGACTTCCTTGGTCGAGAAGAACGGTTCGAAGATCTTGTCGACGATATCGGCGGGAATGCCGGTGCCGGTATCGGAAATGTCGATGCGCACGTAGTCCGCCGCCGGCATGCCCTTGTAGGACATCTGCGCAGCCTCGTCGGCCGTGACGTTGGCGGTCTTGACCGTCAGCTTGCCGCCCTCTGGCATTGCGTCGCGGGCGTTGACGGCGAGATTGACGATCACCTGCTCGAACTGGGAGACGTCGACCTTGACCGGCCAGAGGTCGCGGCCATGCACGAGGTCGAGCTTGACGTTCTCGCCGATCAGCCGCCGCAGCAGCATGGTGAGATCGGACAGCGCGTCGCCGAGGTCGAGCACCTGCGGCCGCAAGGTCTGGCGGCGCGAGAACGCCAGCAGCTGCCGCACCAGCGTCGCCGCGCGGGTCGCGTTCTGCTTGATCTGCATGATGTCCTGGAACGACGGATCGGTCGGCTTGTGCGCGTTCAGCAGGAAGTCGTTCGCCATCATGATCGCGGACAGCACGTTGTTGAAATCGTGCGCCATACCGCCGGCGAGCTGGCCGACCATATCCAACTACTGCGACTGGTTGATCTGGTTCTCCAGCGCTCCCC
>JBBRSX010000250.1:0-5453 GCA_038244925.1 Hyphomicrobiales bacterium
CTCGCCGTCATTGCCGCTCTTGTACAGCTCCGGACGCGCATCGCTCAAATTTTCGCCGAAGATCTCGATGCCCCAATTGTCCTTGTTGACGCCGATTGCCGCACTGAACGTGTTGTACGATGCCTGGGGCAGGGCTCCCCTCAGCGGTGTCACGATATCGCCTGGCTTAACCGTAACGCCGTTGTAGACAACCGGGACACTCGGCGCATAACCCGCAGTCGCGTTGAACGTCGGGTAGCGGATACTGACGTTGTCGATGATCGACGAAATGCTGCTGCCGACGTGATGAAAGGATGCCTGGAAGTAAGGCGTCAGGCCAGATGCCAGTTCCTTTTCATACCGCAGGCGAATGTTGCCCTGAAATTTCGGGCTGTTCGATAGTGAACTGCCCAACGGCAAAAGAACAACCGTATTCTTGCGATATTTGGTCAGCGACGAGTCATTGTACGACCCTGCCATATTGAAGGTGAGTTCGGGCGTTGCCCGCCATGTCAGGTCACCCTCGACCCCCTTGATCCGCGCATCGACCAGGTTCGTGGTGAACGTCTGGTTCGAGATGTTTTGATCGAAAAGGGTGATCTGGATGTTTGTCCAGTCAATGCGATAGGCTGCGACATTCAACTGTACCGAGCGATCCAACAGCGAGATTTTCGCGCCGATTTCATAATTCTTCACTTCATCCGGCACGTAAACCGCCAGCTTGGCAAAATCTGCAGCGGTCGGGCAGGTCGAGCTGCCGATGCTGCACGGTTTCCGGTTGAAGCCGCCGGGGCGATAGCCTTCCGAGTATGTCGCATAGACCAGGGACCGGTCGTCGATCTTGTAGGTCAGGTTGGCCTTCTTGAGGAGCCCATGATATTTCGCCGGTGATACGTCCTTGAGGACAGTATTCAAGTTCGCGCTGACGCCGTAATAGAGCGGCGGAACGGCGACCGGCGAATAGGTGCCCGTGGCCGGATTGTAGATGCCCCGCGATCCAAAACCGAAACTGGTACTGGACGATCCATTTTGCGAGGCTTGTTCGTTATAATAACGAGCACCAACCGTCAGGGTCAACCGATCAGGAACAACGTCAAAGGCGGCTTCGCCATACACTGCAAGTTGACGATCGCGCCGCTGGACATCATTGAAAAACCCGACGTTGATCGGCTTCACACTGGCATCATAGGGATTAACGATCGGATTGGCGCTGCGCTGGTAGATGAAGCCCGCTGCTTGCTGCAGATACGACCAGTCGGTATTGTCGTACAGTTTGTTGACATCGTAGAAGATGCCCGCGGTTGCCCGGATACGTTCGGCAGAAGGGGTCGAGACCCGGAACTCGTGGGTGTAGCGCTGGTTCTTGTCGCGCACCATGTATGACTTGTTCGGCGCGTAGCAGGTATTGCCGATATTGCCGTTGTAGGCTGCGGTGTAATAGACGCCGCGGTCGCATTCATAATATGGCAAGAACAGCCCGATATTCGAATACGACGCGTAGTCGGCCTTCTGCACCGACGTGCGCTTCAGGTAGGATCCCGAATAGATAAGGTCGAGAAAGCCGAGCCGTCCCTTGATCGTCAGGGTCGACAGGTCGGTGTCATCGCGCAGCGAATTCGGATTGAACTGGGTAACCTTCAGATCACCCACGCCCGGCTCATAGTTAAACACGCCATCCGTCTTCAGTCGCTGCCGAAGATGCATGAAGTCGATCGACCAATCATCGTTGATCTTGTATGTTGCCGCGATGCGGCCGCCTATGTAGTTGGCATCGTTAAAATTATTTTCTACGAAACGATCATTGTTGATCGTCTGCCGGATAGGAGCTTTATATGTGCTGCCGGTGCAGTTGACGACGCCGGTGCACGATTCCAGGGCGCGGCGAACCAGCAGCGGGTTGCCTTCCGGAAGCTTGCCCGCTTCGCCGACATGGCCGTTGAATGGCATCTGATAGGTGCCGGGGACATTGTCGATATAGCCGCCCTGCTGGTCATTGTAGACGACGACGCGGATCGCGAACTTGTCCTCGACAATCGGGATGTTGATGAACGCCTGACCGGCGACGCTGTCCTTCCCGCCCTTGGTCAGTCCGTAGCTGCCAGTGAACCCGGCATGGACCTCATGCAGGTCGGGCTTGTTGGTGATGTAACGGACCGCACCGCCCATCGAACTTGCGCCGAACAGGGTGCCCTGCGGGCCGGCCAGCACTTCGACGCGCTGCAAATCGGCAGCATATACGTCGAGGTTGCGACCGGGCGTGGCAGCTGGCGCGTCGTTAAGATAGAGTGCGACGTTCGGCGCAGCCCCTGCCGTGCCGACGATCTGCAGCCCCGGAGTATCGGTCGAAAGCCCCCGGATATAGATCGCCGAGGTTCCCGGCCCTTGCGATGCCGCCTGCACGTTGGGGAGGAACTCGATCAGCTTGTCGAAATTGGTGATGTTCAGTTTCGTCAACGATTCCCCGGTCAGCGCCTGGATCGCGACAGGGATTTTGTTGAGATTCTCTTCGCGCCGTGTCGCGGTGACGATGATGTCGGCAATACCCCGATCCTGGGCCGACGCCGCTGCGGTCGCAGTGCTCGTCGACTGGGCTTGGGCGGGAGCGTATCCTGCCCCGAGGCTAACCAGAACGGTCGCCGCTGCTGACAGATTCCACTTGGCATTCATACTCGTCGCCCCCCTATGACATGTCGAACCGTACATCTGCACAGCCACTACCCACCCCATTCAGTCTTAGGCTGCGGCTGTGCCAAGGCCTTCGCAACTGAAGGATTTTGACATATTGGCAAATATAATTTTGTTGTTGGCTGATGCCATATCTTTGCGGCAATCGGTTTGTAGAGCGCCAAACAAGGCCCGTTTTGTTACAAATGTACACTGTTGCGGTCGCAAAGCCCCCCAGATGATCTGGTCGGCAACTCGACGAGACAGGCGGCAACCGCGCCTGTACGCGTGGCAAAACGAGCGTTTCCGAGCGGCGGTTTCGTGCGTCGCGGATCATTTTTGACAGGAAGCGTTGCGCAACGGCCACGGTCTACGCGCCGACCTCGCGTTGGTCATGCGACACTGCCCTCAATGCGATCCCGCTCCGAACACGAACAGTCCGAAAATGTGTACGCAGGCCGTGAGATAGCGTCATGCCAAAATCCGATTGGCGGCCGCTTTGCGCTCTGTCCTACGGAGCAGGCGATATGATCGATCTAGGAACAGTGGCGCCGCGATGGAGTTGAGCCGGATTCTCGCCGCCGTAAACGAACGCCTGCCCGGACATTGCTTGCCGCAGCTTCTCTACAACGCGCCGGAAGCGTTCGATTTCGATATGGAGGCGATGTTCGCGCAAAACTGGCTGATGGCTGGCTTTGCGTGCGAGCTGCCCAGGCCGGGGAGCTATATTGCCCAGATGGTCGGCAAATGGCCTATCATCATCATCCGTGACCGTTCGGGCGACATACGTGCCTTTCACAATAGCTGCCGGCATCGCGGATCGATGTTGTGCCCACCTGGCACGGGCACGGTGCCCAAACTCGTGTGTCCCTATCATCGGTGGACTTATAATCTTGACGGCTCGCTGTTTGCGGCAAATCGCATGGCGGACGATTTCGACAAAGCCACGCATGGCTTGAAACCGATCGCGGTCGAGCAGGTCGCAGGAGCGATTTTCGTGTGCTTGTCCGACACCCCCCCGCCAATGGGTGACTTCCGGGAGACGTTCACAGCATATGCCTCGCCGCACCGGTTCGAAGATGCGAAGCTCGCGTTTGAGAGCGTCCTTGTCGAAAATGCGAACTGGAAGCTGGTCATGGAAAACGGCCGCGAGTGCTATCATTGCTCGACTGGCCACCCCGAGCTTGCACGCACCTTTCCCGTGGGCATGTCACGACATTTCGACGTTGGGGAGGATGGCGCGGCCAAGACATTCCTGTCGACAATGGCTGCATATGGTCTGGAAACGGCCGCGGTCGAGGGAAGCTGGTGGCAACTCGCGCGATTTGCCTTGAGCGAGGGCAGTGTGTCGATCACGATGGACGGCAAGCACGCCGTCAACAAGCTTATGTGCGACATCAACGGCGGCGCAATCGGTTCGATGCGCCTTGCGATTGACCCGCATTGCTTTGTCCATGCAACCGCAGATCACGTATTCATGTTCAGCGCCATGCCGGTCAGCGCGACCGAAACTCACGTGACGGGGAAATGGCTGGTCCACAAGGATGCCGTCGAAGGCGTGGACTACAACGTCGACACTCTGAGCGAACTCTGGACGCGCACCAATCTGCAGGACAAGGAACTTGCTGAGAATAATCAGCTTGGTGTGAACAGCCGGGGGTATAGCCCTGGTCCATTCTCACCCGAAGCCGAAATGCTGGCCCTGCGGTTCGTCGATTGGTATTGCGATACCGCACGCGGCTATCTCGATGCCCATGTCGCCTGACCGGCCCGCCAATGTCCGTCCCGAGACCCTCGCGGTAGGCTACGGGTACGATCCGGCGACCGGCATGGGGTCGGTCAAGCCGCCCATCTACATGACCTCCACCTTCGTCTATCCGTCGGCACAGCACGCCAAGGACGTTCACGAGGCGTTTTTTCACGGCACGGGTCCGCTGGTCGGGGAGACCAACCATATTTATGCACGGCTTGGCCACCCGGGGCTCGACATCCTCGAGCGCCGCCTGGCTGCGATCGACGGCGCCGAATCCGCTGTGGCACTGTGCAGCGGCATGGCCGCCCATTCGTCGATCGCGCTGGCCTATGTTCGCCCCGGTGACAGCGTCGTGCATGGCCGGCCGATCTATGGCGGTGTCGATCAACTGTATGGAGCGGTCCTGCCCGGCTTCGGGACGCATGTTGCGACGTATTCGGACGGCACGGATGAAGCCAATGTTCTGGCCGCAGTCGAGGCTGCGATGGCCAGCGGGCCGCTCGCGCTGATCGTTGCGGAAACACCGGCCAACCCGACAGCGGCGATCGTCGATCTGGCGCTGATCGTCCGCATCGCCGACATCGCCGGATCGCGGCAGGGGCGGCGTCCGCTGGTCGTTGTTGACAATACACTTCTCGGACCTTTCGCCCAGCGCCCGATCGAGCATGGTGTGGATCTTTGTTTGACATCGCTGACCAAATATTGCGGCGGCCACAGCGATCTGCTCGCCGGCGGCATAACCGGTCGCGAAGCCGTCATCGCGCCGTTGCGCACGCTCCGCACGACATGGGGCAACCATCTCGATCCCTACACGGCGTGGCTGGTCACGCGGTCGCTTGAATCGGTGCATGTCCGTACCGAGCGCGCGATGCAGAATGCCCGGACGGTCGCCGAATATCTCCGCGATCATCCAAAGGTGGCCGCCGTCACTTACCTGGGGTTTCTGACGGAAGGTACGCCGCAGCGCGCGGTGTATGACCGGCAGTGCAAAGGCGCGGGATCGACCTTTTCGTTTCACCTGCACGGCGGTGAAGCGGAGGCGTTCCGGCTGCTCGAC
>JBBRSX010000251.1:0-5317 GCA_038244925.1 Hyphomicrobiales bacterium
ATCCTGATGAAGGTGAAGGGCCTTACCGAAGACGAGGCATACGTGCTGATGCGCTCCACGGCGATGCGCGAGAAAAAGAAGATCGGCGAGATCGCGCAGTCGATCCTGACCGCGTCGGAGTTGTTGAAATGACCACACCGCTGCATATCGGCTTCATTCCGCTGATCGACGCCTCCGCGCTGATCGTCGCCGTCGACAAGGGTTTTACCGCGGCCGAAGGGCTCGATGTCACGCTGGTGCGGGAAGTGTCGTGGTCCAATGTCCGCGACAAGCTCAACATCGGCCGCTTCGATGCCGCCCACCTGCTGGCGCCGGTGGCGATTGCCTCGAGCCTCGGGCTCGGACACGTCAAGGTACCCATCGTGGCGCCGTTCATTCTGGGGCTGAACGGCAACGCCATCACGGTGTCGCCGGCGCTGCATGCGGCGATCATGGGCGAACTCGATGGCGACGCCACAAACCCGATGGCAACCGCGCTGGCGTTGTCCCGTGTCGTCGCCAAACGGCGTGCTGGCGGAGCGGAGCCGCTGACGTTCGGCATGACGTTTCCGTTTTCTACCCATAATTATCAGCTGCGGTTCTGGATGGCCGCGGGCGGGGTCGATCCCGACGAGGATGTTCACCTCGTCGTGCTGCCGCCGCCTTACATGGTGGACAGTCTCGCCAACGGGCATGTCGATGCGTTCTGCGTCGGCGCGCCCTGGAATTCGGTCGCCGTCGATTTCGGCGTCGGTCACATCCTGCATTTCGTTTCGGACATTCTGGTGAGTGCCGTGGAAAAGGTGCTGGCCGTCCGGCAGAATTGGGCCGAGAAGAATCCGGAAATCCTCGCTTCGTTGGTCCGCGCCCACATTCGCGCCGCCGAGTTCATCGAGCAGCCGGAGAACCGGGCCGAGGTCGCAGGCATTCTGGCCCAGCCGGAACGGATCGGTGTCGATGCCGAAGTCATCCAGCGTACCCTCGATGGCCGCCTGAAGATTTCGCCCGACGGCACCCTTCGCGAGAGCAGCCGCTACCTCCTGGTCGGTCGCGAGGGCGCGGCCCGGCCGGATCCCGTGCAGGCGGCGTGGCTCTACGCCCAGATGGTGCGATGGGGACAAACGGCGATGCGGCCGGAGGCGCTCAAGACCGCCATGGGGGTCTTCCGCCCGGACCTCTATGACGCCGCCATGGGACAGCCGGGGAATGCACCTGCGGGGTCCGATGGTATCGGCGCCTTTGCCGGACCCGCCTTCGATCCGGCCGATATCGCCGGGCATCTTGCGGCGTTCAAGATCGGCCACTGGAAGCCCTGAACGCTGGGGCCGGAGTGAACTCAGGTTGGGCATCCGGTGGCGCAGGGCTATTTTTTAGGCAGCCTGCTCTTCGAGCTCACTGAAACCAGCTTCAGAGCTTCGCGCTCATTTTACTAATTATTTGAAATAACTAGATAATTTTTACGACTCGATGTGGCACGCAACTTGTATGTTGCAGTGCAGTCAGCCGTCGCAGATGCCGGTCGGCCTCACGTCCAAGATGGATTTCCGCAGCAACGAAGCTGGTCGGATCGCCTCGCGGAATCGCTCAGCACCACGGCTGAGACGGTTTCCAGGCGGTTGCACACCAACTTCGTTCCGCCACCACGCGTGGCCGCAGGAGCTTCGTCGCGCACCATGAAAATCGAGACCCTTACAGTCGACTTTACGGACGAGCAGAAGCGCTACCTCGAAGGCTTTACCACGGGCTTGCAGATCAGCCGGGTCGGGCGCGGGCTTGGCGGCGGCGCCGGGAAAGCGAATGCCGAACCGAGCGGACCGGAAGCCGCGCACATCAAGGCGCAGGACAAGGTCACCGCCGCGGGCAAGAAGCTCGCCGAGCAGGAAAAATTCAAGCGCGAGGAGCACCCGTTCGATGCCTATCCGCGGCTGAGGCAGCAGGCGCTCGACAACGCGCCGCCGTCACCGGCGGATAATTTTAGGTGGCGCTATTACGGCCTGTTCTACGTCGCGCCGGCGCAGGATTCCTACATGTGCCGGTTGCGGATTCCGAACGGCATCATGAAGCATTGGCAGTTGGCCGGCATGGCCGACCTTGTCGAGAAACTATGCGGACCGTTTTGCAACGTCACCACGCGGGCTAACCTGCAGGTGCGCGAAATTCCCTTCAAGAATTCCGTGGCGCTGATCGAAGGTATTCAGGACCTCGGCTTGTGCTCGCGCGGCTCCGGCGCCGACAACATCCGCAACGTCACGGGCACGCCGACGGCGGGGATCGACCCGCAGGAAATCCTCGACACCCGGCCATATGCCCGCGAGTGGCACTATCACATCCTCAACGATCGCTCGCTGACGGGTCTGCCGCGCAAGTTCAACGTCGCTTTCGATGGCGCCGGCAAGATCGCGGTGCTGGAAGACACCAACGACATCGCGTTTTCCGCCGTCGAGGTGAAGGACGGCTTTGGCGTCGAGCCCGGCGTCTGGTTTCGCCTCGGCCTTGGCGGCATCACCGGCCACCGGGATTTCGCCAAATACGGCGACATCATCGTCAAGCCGGCGGACGCGACCAGGGTATCGGACGCGATCGTGCGCGCCTTCATCGATCTCGGCGACCGCACCAACCGGCTCAAGGCGCGGCTGAAATACGTCCTCGACGCGATGGGGCACGACAAATTCCTTGGCGTGGTCGAAGAGCGGCTCGGCCAGCCTTTTACGCGGGTAGCGGCGGAGGCGTTTGTGCCGCGTCCGGCTTTCGATCGCATGGCCCATATCGGGGTTCACCAGCAGAAGCAGGCAGGGCTGAACTGGATCGGGGTTTCGCTGCCGCTCGGTAAAATCACCTGCGAGCAGATGCGGGGCCTTGCGAAGATCGCGCAGGATCTCGGCGACGGCGACATCCGTCTGACGGTCTGGCAGAACCTCTTGATCCCGGGCGTGCGGGACGAGAATGTCGAGCTCGCGATTGCCGCGATCAAGGCGATCGGGCTTGCGGTCGAGGCCTCGCAGATCCGCGCCGGGCTGATCGCCTGCACCGGCAATGCCGGCTGCAAATTCGCGGCATCGGATACCAAGCGGCATGCTGCCGAGATCGGCGACTGGTGCGAGCCGCGCGTCAATATCGAAACGCCGCTCAACATTCATCTCACTGGCTGCCACCATTCCTGCGCGCAGCATTACATCAGCGATATCGGGTTGATCGCCGCCAAAGTGCCGGTCGGCGAAGATGACGACACCGTCGAGGGTTATCATCTGTTCGCGGGCGGAGGTTTTGGGCCCAACGCGGATGTAGGCCAGGAGGTCTACCACGACCTCAAGGCCGAAGACGCGCCGCGCACCGTCGAGCGGCTGTTGAAGGCCTATCTGGCCCATCGTTCCGCGCCCGACGAAACCTTCTTGTCATTTGCGCGCCGCCATGACGGCGAGACGCTGCGCAAGCTTGCCGATGCAGAGGTGTCCGCATGAACCAGCTCACGCCGCCGCCGAAAATCGAGATCATCCCCAACAGCGCGCCGTTCTCCGAGGCGCAGCGCTCGTGGCTGAACGGCTTCTTTGCCGGCTTGCTGTCCGACGCACCGACGCCGTTGTCGGCGGAGCAGGGCGCCGCCGTCATGGGCGATGGCGACGACGGCGAAGCGCCGTGGCACGACCAGACCATGCCGATCGCCGATCGCATGAAACTCGCCGAAGGCCGTCCGTTGCGGCGGCGGTTCATGGCGGCGATGGCGCAGCAGGATTGCGGCCAGTGCGGCTACGACTGCCACAACTATTCCGAAGCGATCGCGACCAAGAGCGAAGCGCGGCTCAATCTCTGCGTTCCCGGCGGCAAGGAAACCGCGCGGATGCTGAAGTCACTGTACGAGGAAATCGACAAGGTGCCGGCGGCGCCGTCATCGGCAGCTTCAGGCGAGACCGCAGCAACCGCGCCGGCTGTCGTCGCCGAACTCGGCCGTTCCCGCGACAATCCGGCGCCGGCCAAATTCCTGTCGCGACGGTTACTGAACGGCAAGGGGTCGGAAAAGGAAACCTGGCATATCGAGTTCGATCTGTCCGGTTGCGGCCTAGATTACGTCGTCGGCGATTCCTTCGGCATTTTCGCCCGCAACGATCTCGGACTGGTCGATCAGATCATCGCGCTGCTCGGTGCCTCGCATACCACCGAGGTGCGGGGCAAGACGTTGCGCGAGGTTCTGCTCGACGACGTCTCGCTGTCGCCGGCGCCGGACTCGCTGTTCGAACTGATCTCCTATCTCACCGGCGGCGCGTTGCGCGAAAAAGCCCGCGCGCTGGCGCAGGGTGAGGATCCCGACGGCGACGCGGCCACGCTGGACGTGATGGCGGTGTTGCAGAAATTCTCGCGGGTGCGTCCGCATCCCGAAGCCTTTATCGAGGCGCTGGAGCCGCTGCAGCCGCGGCTTTATTCGATCTCGTCGTCGCACAACGCGACCCCGGGAAAGCTGTCGCTGACGGTGGATTGCGTGCGTTACGTGGTCAACAAGCGGCGGCGTCTGGGACTGGCATCGACCTTCCTGTCGGAGCGGATCAATGCGGGCGACGAACTCAAGGTCTACATCCAGAAGGCGCACGGCTTTGCGCTGCCTGACGATGCCAAGACGCCCATCATCATGGTCGGTCCCGGCACCGGAATCGCGCCGTTCCGCGCCTTCCTGCACGATCGCCGCGCCACCGGCGCACCCGGCAAGAACTGGCTGTTCTTCGGCCATCAACGCAGCGACTGCGATTTCTTCTATGCCGATGAACTCAACGCCATGAAGACCTCGGGTCTGTTGACCCGGATGTCACTGGCGTGGTCGCGCGACGGCGACAAGAAATTCTATGTGCAGGATCGCATGCGCGAGGTCGGCCGCGAGATGTGGACCTGGCTCGCCGAGGGCGCGCATGTCTACATCTGCGGCGACGCCAAGCGGATGGCCAAGGACGTCGAGCGCGCGATGGTCGATATCGTCGCCCAGTTCGGCGCACGCTCGACCGATGAGGCCATTGCCTTTGTCGCCGACCTCAAGAAAAAGGGCCGGTTCCAGCAGGATGTGTACTGAGGGGAGCGGCGATGGCCGGCTTCGCCGGCGACATCGGCGCGGTGCAGACAAGACAGGATATTTCGACTAATCTTCGATCCGGACCATCACGGCGGGGCAGGAACTGACCCACGAGAGGAGATCGATGAGCACGGTAAAAACCGCTCTGGCCCAGAAGAAGGGCGCCGTGATCCATGTTCGTTCCGGTGACATGGTCGTCGAAGCCTTGCGCCAGATGCGCGACAAACGGGTGCGGTCGGTGCTGGTCATCGACGACGACGTGCTGGTCGGCATCGTGACCCAGGGTGA
>JBBRSX010000252.1:0-5146 GCA_038244925.1 Hyphomicrobiales bacterium
CGCGGTCCTGGCGACGACCTGCTGCACCGTGGTGGCGAAATTCTCCAGCACCACGATCGCCTCGGCGCCGGAATCCTTGAGCTGGTGTTCGAGCTCGCGCGGGGTGTAGAGCGGGTTGACGTTCACCACCGCATAGCCGGCGCGCAGGACGGCCGCGGTCGCCACCGGATACTGCAGCACGTTCGGCATCATCAGCGCGATACGCGCGCCCTTTTGCATGCCCTTGCTCTGCAGATACGCGCCAAGCGCTGCCGACATTTCGTCGAGGTCGCGGTAGCTGATCGACTTGTCCATGCAGATGAACGCCTTGCGATCAGAGAATTTCGCAAAGCTTTCTTCCAGCAACTCGACCAGCGAAGAATACTGGGTGACGTCGATATCGGCGGGCACGCCGGCCGGATATTGCTTGAGCCAGATCCGCTCCATGGTATTTCCCCTCTGGTTTAGAGCCGGGCCGGGTCTGACTGGATCAGAACCGGGGCTCCTGTTCTTTGTTTTGAAGCGTCCTCTTGACGCGAAAAACGCACTGGTTTCCCTGTTTGTTTGGGCCGGGATGCCTTGTTTGGGCAGTATTGAGAATGCCGCCGCCGATGGCAAGCGGCTGCGCGCTATCGACGCATTAGCCGGTCCGGATCAATCGGTTGAACCGCGCGAAAACGGCTCGATACGCGGATATCGCGGCCGTTAACCAGCCGGCTTGGTTTCGCTCTTGGGTTTAGCGGCGGCCTTGGGCTTGGCGGTCTTGTCAGCGGTGGCGGCGGGCTTCTTGACAGCCGAGGCGGCCGGTTTTTCGGCTGGCTTGGCCACGGCGTCAGGCTTCGCATTGGCATGGCGGACCGGTTTGGCCGCGGGTTTGGCGTCGGACTTCGGGGCCGCGCCGGCGTCCGGCCTGGCTGCCGCGACGCGCGATTTCTTGCCGCGGCGCGCCGGCGTCAGCTTCTCAGCGTCGGCTGCAACGGCGGCGATCAGTGCGGTGCCGGACTTGGTCGGGCCGGTATAGACCGGGATCGGTTCGGACGGCGTGGGCGATGCCGCCAGATATTCCGACGGTTTCGGCATCGGCGCCTGCAGTCCGGCGGCAAAGAACGTCGCGCCGCTTTCGCCACCGCCTGCACTGGCACCGCCGCCGGCGCTGGCGACAGTCGCGCTCTCGTCCTCGTCGCTGGCCGGCCGCTTGCGGTGGCCGCCGCACATCTCGTCGCGCAGGTTCGGCGGCGAAGCGTCGATCGGCACCAGATTGTCGACGGTGCCGAGCGAGGGCCGCAGCCAGGTCAGCCCGCCGCTGTTGTTGGCGAACGCACGATCCAGCAGTTGCGCCGCGCGCACCGCGCGCATCGTGCCGGAGGAGGCGCCGAGCACCACCGCGATCAGGCGCTTGCCGTCGCGGGTGGCGGAGGCCACCAGATTGTAGCCGGACGCGCAGATGAAGCCGGTCTTGAATCCGTCGGCGCCGGGATAGCGCCCGATCAGCCGGTTGAAATTCTGGGTGATCCTGCGGCCGAAACGGATCGAGGGAATGTGGGTGAAATATTCGTATTCCGGCAGATCGCGGATAATGGCGCGGGCGAGGATGGCGAGATCGCGCGCCGATGTGATCTGGCCGTCGGCGGGCAGGCCGTTCGGATTGACGTAGCTGGTCTGTGTCATGCCGAGCTTTTGCGCGGACTGGTTCATCATCGCGGAGAAGCCGTCGATCGAACCGCCGACGCCTTCGGCCAGCACCACGGCCATGTCGTTGGCCGACTTCACCAGCATCATCTTCAGCGCGTTGTCGACGGTGACCTGCGTGCCGGGGCGGAAGCCCATCTTGGAAGGCGATTGTGAGGCTGCGACCGGCGACACCGTCAGCAGCGTGTCGAGCGTCATGCGGCCTTCCTTGACCGCCTTCAGCGTCACATAGGCCGTCATCATCTTGGTGACGGAAGCGGGATACCACGGCATCGTCGCGTTGTCGGCCTGCAGCACCTTGCCGGTGTCGGCCTCGACGACCAGCAGCGCCTCCGCTGAAGCGACGCCTGGCGCGACCACGGCAACCGCAGCCGCGACGAGAATCCATTTCAATGATGGGCTGCAAAGCAGCGGTCGAAGAAAATGCACTTTTCCGTTCCGGTCCTTTGAGACCCGCCTTCGCACAGGAGGTCCTTGTATTCAACGTTCGGGTTTCAAGCGTTTCCGGTGCCGCCGCTTTACGGCAAGCCGCAAACCTATACCGGCTTGCCGGTCCAGAACAGAGGTTCGGCGATTAAATCGTGGACGAAATGGGCCGAAATTCGGCGGTTCGCAGCGGTATTGCAGGCCTGCTTCTCAGCTATTTCGCTTCAATGCTGGCGTGGGCATTTTCCTGCACCATGAACTGGGCCTTGGCGAGTTCCGCAAAGCGGCCGCCTTTCGCCACCAGTTCATCAAAGGTTCCGGTTTCGATCACGCGGCCGTTGTCGAACACCAGGATGCGGGTGGCGTTGCGGATGGTCGAAAGCCGGTGCGCGATCACGAACGTCGTGCGGCCCCGCATCACTTCATCGAGAGCGGCGTTGACCTTGGCTTCGGTGACGGCGTCGAGCGCGCTGGTCGCCTCGTCGAGGATCAGGATCGGCGGGTCCTTCAGAATGGCGCGTGCAATCGACAGCCGCTGCCGCTCGCCGCCGGACAGCATGCGGCCGCGCTCGCCGGCATGGGTCTCGAATTTCTTGTCGCCGCGTTCGATGAAGTCGAGCGCCTGGGCGCGTGCCGCCGCCACGCGCATTTCCTCCTCGGTGGCATCGGGCTTGCCGACGCGCAGATTGTCGGCGATCGAGCGGTTGAACAGCAGGGCTTCCTGGAACACGACGCCGATGTTCCGCCGCAGCGCCGTCAGCTTGAGGCCGCGGACGTCCATGCCGTCGATCTTGATGATGCCCGATTGTGGATCGAACGCGCGATGCAGCAGCGCGATCGCGGTCGACTTGCCGGCGCCGGTCGGACCGACCAGCGCGATGGTCTGGCCGGGCAGTGCGGTGAACGACAGGTCCTCGATCGCGGGCCGCTTGCCGTCATAGGAAAACGAGACGTCGTTGAATTCGACCAGGCCCGACAGCCGCCCGGTATCCATCGCGCCGGGCCGGTCGTGCACCGTCGGCACTGCATCCAGCACGTCGAAGAATTCCTGCAGCCTTGGCGCCTCCATGAACACGTTATTGATGAAGCTGACGACCTGCTCGAGCTTCTGGATCAGCATGGTTGCGAAGCTGACGAACATCACGATTTCGCCCACGGTGGTGAGCCCCTGCGCGTGCAGGACGATACCGACGGTGAAGATGGCCAGCACCGTGATGGTGGTCGAGGCGCGGGTGATGACGGTGACCAGCGCCCACCACGACAACACCGGCATCTGCACTGCGAGCAGCTTGTCGGCGACGAAACGCAGCCCCTGCACCTCGGCGTCGATGCGCACGAAGCTCTGCACCAGCGCGACATTGCCGAGCGCGTCGGAGGCGCGCGCCGAGAGGTCGCTGTAATGCGCCTCGACCTCGCTCTGCATGCCGTAGGTCTTGCGCACCACCAGCGTGGTCAGCACCGTGAACACCACACAGAGCAGGAACAGCAGGATCGCCAGCCGCCAGTTGATGTAGAGCGCGAGCGGCAACAGCACCACCAGCGACATGATCGCGGCGAAATGCTCGCGGAAAAATCCGACCCAGAGCCGCCACAGCGAGTCGGTGCCGTTCAGCATCACCTTCATCAGCCGGCCGGAATGGGTGCCGGAGTGGAAGGTCAGCGGCAGCTGCATGATGTGCTCGAAATAATCGGTCAGCACGGCCTGGCGCTGGCGATGCGCCAGCCGGTCGGCGTGGAGGGCGACCGCGGCGCTGCAGGCAATGGTGAACAGGCCGAACGCCGCCCAGGCCCCCAGCAGCGGCCAGGCCGAGTTCGACGACAGCGGGCCGGTCTGCGGCTTGCCGGACAGCACATCGACGATGCGGCCGAACAGCACCGGCTCGGCGAACTGCGCGCCGGCCAGCAGCAGATTGGCGCCGGCGAGTATCCAGCCCAGCCGCGCTTCCTTGCCGAGCAGTTCGAGCACGCGGGTGTAGAGGCGGATCAGGGACATCAGTGGCTGACTCGGGCCGGAATGGCGGGACGCGATCGGTCGAGAGACATTCTAATCAGGGATCGCGGCTGAGAACCAGAGTGCGGAGTCGTTATCTTGATCGCCTTTGGACACATCTACCGACCTCATCCTGAGGAGCTTGCGAAGCAAGCGTCTCGAAGGATAGCCGCGGGCCTCATGGTTCGAGACGGCGCTGCGCGCCTCCTCACCATGAGGGGATGGGATTTTC
The DNA here is from genome assembly GCA_038244925.1 of Hyphomicrobiales bacterium. Classification (GTDB taxonomy): domain Bacteria; phylum Pseudomonadota; class Alphaproteobacteria; order Rhizobiales; family Xanthobacteraceae; genus Bradyrhizobium. Next base: position 4,317 of record JBBRSX010000252.1, read on the forward strand.
ACTCAGTTGATCAGGCGGCCGTTCAGCGGCGGCAGGAAGTGGTCGTCGAAGATATCAGACGCCTGCGGCCGCTTCTGGAACTTGAAATCCTCCGCGACCTGATCGATCGACCGCTCGAAGCGTGCCTGATCGATCGCGCCGATGCCGTTGCGCTTCACGTCGTCGGTCTGGATGTTGTCGTGCAGAATGGTGAGCAGGCGTTCAAGTTCCTGCTCGCGCGAGCCGCCATCGACGCGGCCCGCGATTTCGGTCGCCGCAGCCGTGGGATCCCTGATGACGAGATTGACGCCGCCGATCGCAGCCCGCACGAATCCCCGCACTGCTTCCGGCTTGGCGGTCGCCAGTGCCGGATTGACGATCACCGCGAAGCCGTAGGCCTCGCAGCCATAATCGGCAAACTTCAGCACCGCCAGATCGTCGGCGGGGATGCCGCGATCCCGCAGGTTGATCGCCGACAGATAGGAAAATCCGGTGACGGCATCGATCTGGCCGGCCGACAGCATCGGCTCGCGGACCGCGGCGCTGATGCTGCTCTGTTTCACGTGCCCGGTCTTGATGCCGTTCAGTTTGGCGACCGCCGGCCACAGCCGGATCGACAAATCGCCTTCGGCAACGCCGAGATGCTTGCCATCGATATCCGACAGCGCGGCGACGCCGCGGCTCTTGCGGGCGACCATGGCGTAGGGCGCCTTGTTGAACAGCACGAACACCGCCTTGACCTTGGGAACGCCCTGCGTGTCCTGGTCGCGAAACCGCATCAGGGCGTTTATATCGACCAGCGCGAAATCGCTGGTGCCGGCCGCGACGCGCGCGATGGCATCTTGCGATCC
>JBBRSX010000253.1:0-5098 GCA_038244925.1 Hyphomicrobiales bacterium
ATGGGCTTCACCGCGCGCGCCTATGAGGGCGATCCGAGCCTCGTGCTGCTCGAGGCTTCGCTGCAGGATTGAACTCGTCAGGCCTTCCGCTTCGGGGAGCGGCCGGCCGCTCAAATTCTGCCCGTCACCCCGGACTCGTTCCGGGGTCCACCGTGCCGCGTGAGCGGAAACCGGTGCTTTTGCGGCGCGGTGGATGCCGGAACGAGTCCGGCATGACGGGTGACAAATGACCGGGATCGCGTGCCGAGAGTCGCAGGTTTCGCCCTGACGGGGCCAGGGTCTGGAATCAGGTGCCCCCGTCCTTGCGCCAATTCCGAAGAAGTTACTGGCGCGCGTGAAGCTACTTCACCACGCCCCGGATCAAGTCGAACTTGATCCGCACCCACGCGCCGATCTGCGGCTTGCCGCCGATCCGCGGCGGGCGCACATGGAACTGCCACGCCGCCAGGCGTAGCATGCGCGACAGGCCCGAGCCCGGCGATTCGCCAATCGAACGGCAATTCTCCACCCGGTTGCCCGGAATCGTCTGGCACGCCACCATGCCCCAGCCGGTCTCGACGCCCGCCGGCATATAGGTCACCATCTCGGCGCGGGTCGGTTCGCGTTCCCATTCGGCGTTGAACAGCCGTTCGCCGCCCGGTCCTTCGCCGGGGCCATAGGCCTTGCCGCTGTCGTTGCCGGTGGTGTTGCTGTCGCCGGCGCTGTCGCCGCCGCCATGGATATTGCCGATGTCGGAGGCGGCGAAGTCGGCCTTGCTCAGGATGATCAACTTGGGCTCGGGCTCGGGTGCGGCCGGCACGTCCTGCGTCGGTGCCTTGGGTGCCGATCCGCCGCTGTCATGCTTGACCTTCGTCACCTTGGTCGCGCGCGACGCCGGCTTGGGCGCGGGCTTGGCGTCGGGCGTCATCTGGAAGGTGGTGAGTTTGTCCTCGGGCTTCTTCGGTTCGAGTTGCGCGCGCCCAAGCGTGAGCAGCGCGGCGATGACGAGCAATTCGATCGCGATCGCGAGCAGGCCCGCCGTGCCGCGCCGTCGCAGCCATTCTTTCACGTCTTCCCAATCGGGCACGGTAAGCACTATCTGCATCGCCGATCCGCCTAGACCGCAATGCTGCAGTGCGAAAGGCCAGACATTCTTGCAGATTTCATCGCGACCGCCCCTGTCATGCCGCGCGTGTCGGGGCGGTGACGCCGGCATGAAAGCGGGTCGCAACCTTAATCGCGCATGACCGAAATGCTCGGGTTCGCGATCGCCATGCTCCGGCCGGCCGCACCGGTGGTCCCCGACCGTAGCTTCGCGATTTTATGGGTGACCCCCAACGCGATCGACGTTTGCGGCGGCACGGCGATCACGTCGGCGGCGCGCGGCGGTGCTTCGTGCGAAACCCGGCGGCAGTCTGCCAGCACCACACATGCCGCGCCAGGCGCTACTCGATGGCGCGCATGTTGACCGTCGCCCCTCAGCCATGCGCATCCGACGGCAACAAGGCGCGCGCCGTGCGATAGCAATCCTCGATATGCGCATTGCCCGCCAGCTTCATCGCCCCGAAGCTCACCGAGGCGGCAAAGGCCGATCCGATCAGCGGCACGTACCGCGCGACCGATGCCGAGGCGACCCGCACGCCGATCCGCCGCAACAGCCCGATCGCAACCTTGCGCGAGACGAACCGGCCGATCACATTATTACCCAGGCTCGCCGCGATCACGAAGATCTTCTCGGCGATTTCGGGATCGAGCTTCTCGACGCTGTCATGGTCGAGTTCGAACGCCTTGCTGATGCGCGGCAGCATGTTCGCCAGCAGGCCGATATCGGCGACGAGGTCGGCACCGGGGACCGGCACCACCGCGGCGGCGGATGCCGCCAGCGCGCGGCGGGTCACCATCCGCCGGCAGTCGCGCCGTACGCGGTCGAGGTCGGCTGGCGTCGTGATCACGCGCGCCTCGCCCTGGCGCCGCCTGCCTCGTTCGTTTCCGTTGTCATCTCGTCCCCCATGCCACGGCCGCGTGCCAACCGCCTGCCCATTCGCCCGGCGCTGCACCAACGGCGCGGCTTCGCCCCGGTTCCGCTTTCTGCGGTACCTAAGCTGCTGATTCTGCTGGCGCGCAATGGCGAAATGCCGCTTGCTCACGGGCAATGAGCAAGCTACCCAACCATTTGAAACGGTTACCGGGGGGCGATGATGAAGATACTATTCCGCGCGAGCATTGCGGTCGCGCTCGGCATCTGCGGTGCTGCCGCACAGGCGCGAACCGTAAGTCCACAAAGTTATATCGCCGATGCGACGCGGGCAGCGCCCGGCGCCGTCGCGCTGCGGGTCGAGGTTGCCCAGGCCGAAATCAAGTCGGACATCAATCCATCCAACATTGCCGTCGCCACGGGCGGTGGTCTGTTCGGCGCGCTGATCGGCGCTGCGGTCGACTCGGCGAAGGCAAAGAAGGCGGAGGCGCTGATCACGCCATTGCGGGATGCTTTGACGGGTTTCGACGCCGATGCGCTCGCGATCGATACGACCAAGGCAGAAATGGCCGATATCTCCTGGATCAGCGCGAACGCGGCACCCTTTTCGAAGGACAGCTCCACGGCGAGCCAGAGCGCCTATCTCGATACGATCGCCGCGAACCAGCTCGCCGTGGTGAGCTATTCCTATGACCTTTCGCCCGACTTCGCGAGCATCAGGGTGGTCGAACGGATTTCGATCGCGCGCAAGGCCGCGGTCAATAGCGCGGGCGCGGCGATCAAGCCGGTAGATCGCCTGTCGTACCGCAATCTGGAGTATAGCCAGTCCATGACCAGCGTGATGACGCTGCCCGGCGCCACCAAGGACAAGGACGCGAACGCGGCTTTGTGGGCCGCCGATGGCGCAAAGCGCGCCCGAGCCGCGCTGATGACGGGTTTCGCCGAAGTGAGTCGGCTGACGCGCCGGTCGCTGAGCCTCACCCCGGACATCATCACCGGGATCGACAGCAAGCAGAACAAGCGCATCCTCGCAGGCGGTTATTTCGGGCGCGAGATTGCCGGCGAGGCTTCCGGCACCACCCTCATCTGGGCGCCTGGCTTCGTGTCCGTAAAGGCGCTTGCCGATACCGCGACGGGATGACCGCGCCTCGCAGACCGGGCGGCGGCACGCTGCGGCGGCCCGGCAAGCGCATTTTGCTCTTGTTGGCCGTTGCCTCGCCGCTCGCCTCCCATGCCGCGTCGCGGCCGGTGATCCTGGACCAGGCCTATGTCGAACCGGTCCCGGTGGTATCGGCCCTCGCAAAAGGCGCGTCGCCCTGCGCTGTCCATATCATGAGCCTTGTCGACGATCGCCGTTCACCCGAAATGATCGGGATGTTGGGCGGAAAGCCGGTGCTGGCGCCACCGGACAGGACGGCCTGGCTGGTTTCTGTCGTCACTGGCCTGCAGGCCCGCGGTATTACCGTGGATTTCACTAACCCGTCGGTCGAGAACCCGGCGGTCATCAACGCAAATTTATCGCTCAAAACGGCCTGGATCAACGCCGTCCAGATCAGCCTGGGTACCAGCGTCGTTTTCAAGCTCCAGGCCAAGGGTGTCGATGCCCGAACCATCGATCAATATTATCGCGGCAGTGCGTCGCGCATGAATTGGGCTTCCGGAGATGGAGAAATAAAAAGCGATATCAACATTGCTTTCTCGCGCGCGCTCGACGCCATGGCGCATGATCTGGCGGGACTGTGCGCCGCGCAGAAGACCTGACGCGGCATTGTTTCGACCTGCCGAGGCGCCACTAGCCGGGGCCAGCACGAGCCAGGCCGATCTTCCGACTATTGTTACGTAGCGGCGCAGTAGGGGCGTAGGGCCTTCCAGCGCTTGCCGGCGGAATGAGGCAACGCTTTATCTGGCTACGGCAGCCTTTTGGCCGAAGGCGGCGTCTCGGATTCGGGGCGCCTGCCGCCGGACAACGGTCTGCCGCAAAACCTGTTGGTCGGCTTTCAGGCGAGACGCATCGATCGATGGCGCCGGAACGGGTAAAAGTGGTGGGAAGCCGACAGGCCGCTTTGCTTCAGCATACAATGCCCACGCTCGCCAAACTTACCTAGGAGAGTTTGCCCGACAATGCATCGCGACCGGGTATGACAGTCTGTTTGGCGAACCCGGCTTCGGGTCGGCCATGACGAACGCCTGTGTAGTACTGAAATCCACCACACCATCCTTGCCAAGCGTCATTACATGCAGGCCGTCCGGCGCGAAGACGTCGCTTTCAACCTCCACCAACAGTCCATTGGGCTGACCCTTTTGATCGATAAAGACGGTGCCGGTAGCGACCGCAAAAACGTTCTCTTTGGGCGTGGTTATGGTCGCGCGCCCCTTAAAACCATAGAGCGTTCGTTGCGACGTAGCGGTCGTGTAACCCGAAAAGCGGATCGTAGTTATTGGGTCTCTGAGCTTGCGAAACGATGGAGCGTTCGCCGTGCTGGTTGCGTGGAACTCACAGGTTAGATTGTCGGGAGGAACAGGCTTGGGCCAATCAAGGTAGATCGCGATGGCACCCGCAATTAGAATACAGATTGGAATAGCCCACTTGCCGATTGATCCCTGCATAACTGCAAGCTGCCCTGCAATGCCAACGACCGCAATGGGGCGGCTCCCGCCGGGCAGCTTTTCGTCCTGATACCTGCCGGTCGGCTTTCAGGCGAGTCGCGTAGATCGATGGCGCCGGAACGGCAAAAAGTGTTGGTTAGTTGCCGTTCCGGTTTTTGCGATTTGCCCGATCATACTCGCTGCTGATGCTTCGCCACGCACTCTTGACCATCCGGCGCACCGCTTGCCCTATCAAGAACTCGATGCCAGCGAGCGACGCGATTACGAAGAAAACGAGCAGGAACGAGGAGATGTCGGACCAACCGAACGGTTCGGGCTTGGTGCCAAGCTTCGACACAATCGCTTGGGTCAGGTTCATATCGGCCCGTTAAAATACAAAGGGCAATGGCCGCCACTGGGGCGGCTGCCGTCGGGCCGCTTTCCGCCTCAAAACCTGTCGGGCGGCTTTCAGGCGAGTCGCGTCGATCGATGGCGCCGGAACGGGGAAAAGTGGTGGTTTCCGGCCCGACCGCTTATTTCAGGAAAAGGAACTTGGCA
>JBBRSX010000254.1:0-5092 GCA_038244925.1 Hyphomicrobiales bacterium
ATGTCCGTCAGGGCCTTCTTGGCCTTGAGGATGGGCAGCGGGCAATTCAGCCCGCGGGTGTCGATTTCCTTGTCGATCTTCATGCGTGATTCCTCTGGGGGCGGGATTCGCCGCGGTCCTGGTAATTCGACTCGATCCACTGGCGGTAGGCGCCGCTCTGGACATTCTCCACCCACGCTGCGTGATCCAGGTACCACTGCACCGTCTTGCGAATGCCGCTTTCGAACGTCTCGGCGGGCCGCCAGCCAAGTTCGCTTTCGATCTTGCTGGCGTCGATAGCATAACGCCGGTCGTGGCCGGGGCGGTCCTTGACGTAGGCGATCTGCTCCCGATAGCTCTTGCCGCCGGCGGGCGGCCGCAACTCGTCGAGGATCGCGCAGATGCTGTTCACGATCTCGATGTTGGGCTTCTCGTTCCAGCCACCGATGTTGTAGGTCTCGCCCAGCCGCCCTGCTTCCAGCACCCGGCGGATGGCACTGCAGTGGTCCTTGACGTAGAGCCAGTCGCGGATCTGCTGGCCGTCGCCGTACACCGGCAACGGCTTGCCCGCGAGAGCGTTCACGATCATCAGCGGGATCAGCTTCTCGGGGAAGTGATAGGGCCCGTAGTTGTTCGAGCAGTTGGTCGTCACCACCGGCAGGCCATAGGTGTGGTGATAGGCCCGCACCAGATGGTCGCTGGCGGCCTTGCTGGCGGAATACGGGCTGTTGGGTTCGTAGCGCCTGGTTTCGCTGAAAGCGGGATCGCCCTTGGCCAGCGAGCCGTACACCTCGTCGGTGGAGACGTGGAGGAAGCGGAACCCGCTCTTCTCCTGGCCCTCGAGCGTCGCGAAGTACGCCCGGACCGCTTCCAGCAGGTGGAAAGTCCCGACGATGTTGGTCTGGATGAATTCTTCCGGCCCGTGGATGGAGCGATCGACGTGCGACTCGGCCGCGAAGTTGATCACGGCCCGGGGACGGTGCTGGTCCAGCAAGCCGCGCACCAGGTCGAAATCTCCGATGTCGCCCTGGACGAAGTGATGGTTGGGATTGACCTTCAGCTCGTTCAGATTTTCCAGGTTGCCGGCGTAGGTCAGCTTGTCCAGATTGACCACCGGCTCCTGGCTGGCTTGCAGCCAGTCGAGGACGAAGTTGGAGCCGATGAAGCCGGCGCCGCCTGTCACCAGGATCATGGGAACACCTCCGCCTGCGAAAGGCTGAGACCGGCGGCGTCCTTGCCGGAAAGACTCGGCGGGCCGTCCAGCGGCCATTCGATCCCGATCTCGGGATCGTTCCAGGCGATGCAACGCTCATGCTCCGGGGCGTAGTAGTCCGTCGCCTTGTACAGGAAGTCCGCGGATTCGCTGGTGACGACGAAGCCGTGCGCGAAGCCGGCCGGCACCCAGAGCTGGCGATGGTTCGCTTCGCTCAGCTCGACACCGACCCAGCGTCCGAACGTCGGCGAGCTCTTGCGGATGTCGACAGCGACGTCGAAAGCGGAGCCGCGTACGACACGTACCAGTTTGCCTTGCGGTTGCCGGATCTGATAGTGCAGGCCGCGCAACACACCTTTGGCGCTGCGGCTGTGGTTGTCCTGAACGAAGGTGGCGCTGATCCCTGTCGCCGCCTCGAAAGTTCGCTGCTGGAAGCTCTCATAAAAGAAGCCTCTCTCGTCCCCGTGGACCCTGGGCTCGAAGATCATGACCTCGGGAATGGAAGTTGGCAAGACCTTCATCCCCTCGCCTCTTCCCTCAGGATGCGCACCAAATACTGTCCATAGGCGTTCTTGATCATGGGCTGTGCCAGACGCTCGCACTGCTCCGCCGTGATGAAGCCACTGCGCCACGCGATTTCTTCCGGGCAGGCGATCTTGAGGCCCTGCCGATGTTCGAGCGTCGCGATGAACTGGCTGGCCTCGAGCAGGCTGTCGTGCGTTCCGGTGTCGAGCCAGGCGTAGCCACGCTTCATGATCTGCACATTGAGTTGTCCCAGGTTCAGGTAGGTCTGGTTGACGGTGGTGATCTCCAGTTCGCCTCTCGCGCTGGGCCGAATCGATCTGGCGATCTCGACCACCTGGTTGTCATAGAAGTAGAGCCCGGTCACTGCAAAGCTACTCTTGGGCACCGTCGGCTTTTCCTCGATGCTGCTGGCCCGGCCCTTCTGGTCGAAGGCGACCACGCCATAGCGTTCAGGATCGTTCACGTGGTAGGCAAAGACCGTGGCGCCGCTGTCCTGCCGGTCCGCCTGCGCCAGCAATTGCACGAAGTCATGGCCGTGGAACACGTTGTCGCCGAGAACCAGCGCGCTCGGCGATTCGCCAATGAAATCCGCACCGATGATGAAGGCCTGCGCAAGACCATCTGGGCTCGGCTGCACTGCGTATTGCAGGTTCATGCCCCACTGGCTGCCGTCGCCCAGCAATTGCTCGAACCGCGGCGTGTCCTGCGGGGTGCTGATCACCAGCACATCCCGAATGCCCGCCAGCATCAGGGTGCTGAGAGGGTAATAGATCATCGGCTTGTCGTAAACCGGCAGCAGCTGCTTGCTGATCGCCAGTGTCGCAGGGTGCAGCCGGGTTCCGGAGCCACCGGCGAGGATGATGCCTTTGCGGGAGAGCATTTGAGGTTCGTTTCTGTCGGTTGTCTTCCGACGCCAGCCACTACAGGATTTCAGCGAGAACCCGGTCGACGCCTTGCTGCCAGGGCGGCAAGGTCAGATCAAAGGTCCTTCGGAGTTTAGCCGTGTCCAGACGGGAGTTCAGCGGGCGCCTGGCGGCAGTGACAAAGGCTGCGGTTGTCACAGGGACGACCTCGGTTGCCTTGAGCGCGATCTCCGGCTGAAGCCGCCGGGCCTGGGCCAGAACGTGGCTTGCATAGCCATGCCAGGTTGTCTGGCCGGCCGCTGCCAGATGGTAAATGCCAGCCAGTTCTCCGCCGCCTGTGGTGACAAGCCGGCGGATGGCATGGGCCGTGACATCGGCCAACAATTCGGCCGCTGTCGGCGCGCCGTGCTGGTCGTCGATGATGGTCAGTTTCTCGCGTTCTTGCGCCAGGCGAAGCATGGTCCGGATGAAGTTACCGCCCCTGGCGCCATAGACCCAACTGGTCCGCAGGATCAGGTACTTCTCGCAGTGCGCGGCGATCGCACGCTCGCCTTCTAGCTTGGTGCGCCCATACGTACTCAAGGGCGCCGGCTGGTCGGTCTCTGTCCATGGCCGGCTTCCAGAGCCGTCGAAAACGTAGTCCGTGCTGTAGTGAACCAGCCAGGCACCCAGCCGTTGCGCCTCGGCGGCCAGCACGCCAGGAGCTTCAGCGTTGATCGCGTGAGCCAGGTCCGACTCGCTCTCGGCCTTGTCCACGGCCGTATAGGCTGCCGCATTCACGACGACGTCGGGATGCACATCACGCACCGTCTTTGCCAGACCGTCGAGGTTGGCCAGGTCGCCGCAATGCTCAGTCGAAGAACGATCCAGCGCAACGACGTCCCCAAGGACAACGAGGCTGCGCTGCAATTCCCAGCCGACCTGGCCGTTCTTGCCGAAAAGGAGGATCTTCATCGCAAGGAGATCAAGGACGCCTGAATTCGATGAATTCGGGCTCGATGCCGCGGCCGCGCAACCAGTCCGCCAACGCATAGCCGGTGCCGGCCGGCCAGCACTTCACGGCGTCGTAGTCATAGAGCTTGTAGTCGACCAGCTCCGGCGACAACTTCACCTCGCCGTCGGCGACCGCGTGGTAGGCAATGATGACCTGGTTCATCCGCTGGAAGTCGTAGACCCCGATCAGGTTGAGCTCGCTCGCGTCGAGGTTGGTTTCTTCCTTGATTTCCCGCGCGATGCCTTCCTGCGGCGACTCGCCCGCCTCCATGAAGCCCGTGATCAGCGCATACATCTTGTGCTGCCATGCGGCATTGCGCGCCAGCAGGATCTGGTCGCGGTACTGGACCACGGCTGCCAGCACCGGCGTCGGGTTGTTCCAGTGGGTCCAGCTGCAGCCGATGCAGCGCAGCCGCTGCTTTTCTCCGCCATCTTCCAGCGATGCGATCAGCTCGAGCGGCGTGGCGCAGCCGGGACAGAATTTGTAGGCTTGTGTCATATCAGTTGCCGAGCTCTGGATTCCCGCCTGCGCGGGAATGACGGTCGTTCCACCTCATGCCGGAAAAACGCCGGTAGAAAGATACCGGTCCCCGCGGTCGCAGACAATGAAAACGATGGTGGCGTTCTCCACCGTCCCGGCGATCTGCTGCGCTACCCAGCAGGCACCCGCTGCCGAGATGCCGGCAAAGATGCCCTCCTCGCGCGCCAGCCGACGGCACATCTCCTCGGCATCGTCCTGGCTGACCGCGACCATCTGGTCGACGGCGGACGGGTCGTGAATCTTGGGCAGGTATGCGGCCGGCCATTTGCGGATGCCGGGAATGCGAGACCCTTCCTTGGGCTCGGCGCCGATGATCTGCACCGCCGGATTCTTCTCTTTCAGGAAATGGGAGACACCGGTGATGGTGCCGGTGGTCCCCATCGCGCTGACGAAATGGGTGACCTTGCCTTTGGTGTCGGCCCAGATTTCCGGGCCGGTCGTCTCGTAGTGGATGCGCGGGTTGTCCTGGTTGGCGAACTGGTCCAGCACCCGGCCCTTGCCCTCGCGCTGCATGTTCTCGGCCAGGTCGCGTGCGCATTCCATGCCCCCGCTCTTGGGCGTGAGCATCAGTTCGGCGCCGAACGCCTTCATGGTCTGGGCCCGTTCGATCGACAGATCCTCCGGCATGATCAAGATCATCCGGTAGCCCCGGATGGCGGCCGCCATCGCCAGGGCGATGCCGGTGTTGCCGGATGTCGCCTCGATCAGCGTGTCGCCGGGCTTGATCTCGCCCCGCTCCTCGGCCCGCTTGATCATCGACAGCGCCGGCCGGTCCTTGACCGATCCAGCCGGGTTGTTGCCCTCGAGTTTCCCGAGGATGACGTTGCCCCGCCTCGCGTTGTCCGCCGCACCGATCCGCTGCAGCGCCACCAATGGTGTCTTGCCGATCGCGTCTTCGATGGTTGGGTAATTCATGGCGTCACTGTGCCATAATTTCTGGCTTCGCTTTTCCGATGCCGGAGTGGTGAAATTGGTAGA
>JBBRSX010000255.1:0-5015 GCA_038244925.1 Hyphomicrobiales bacterium
CGCCAACTCAAGGGCTTGCCGCCATGTTCCCATGATGTCACTCCTCGTTCAGATCTTCTGAAACCAGGAATCCACCAACATCCTTCCAGTTCCATGCTCGCTGGCTTCATTGATGCCGGTTTCATGGAATCCATCGTCTAGCTGGGCAACCGCCACGCGGTAGCCGGTGTCGCAGGCGATGTCGGGAAATGTTCTTTCTGGAGGAGGCGGATCATGAATTGCGGCAGAAACCATTCCAAAATCTGGAAAGCGTTGCAGCCGTTTGCCGCGACATTGCTGTTTGCCGGACTAGGCCATGCGGCGTTCGCTGAAGAGAAGCCCGCAAAGCCGCCGATCATCCTGGATTCAACTGGCGGGTTCGAGGTGGGCGGCAAGGTCATCAGCAAGTCCGGCGACCCCAGCCAGACGCTTTCCTGCGACCACGGCTATGTCGAATACTTCATCCCGGTGAAGCGGCGCAGCGTCGGCCTGATCATGTGGCACAGCTCCAGCACCAAGGTGTGGGAGAACCGCTGGGACGGCGGCGAAGGCTACAAGAGCATTTTCCTGCGCAAGGGATATCCGGTCTACCTGTGGGACGGCCCGCGCGTCGGCCGCGCCAACTGGAGCTGCGAGCCGATCACCTACACGCCGGAATTTTTCGATCAGCGCAACTTTGCCGCCTGGCGTTTCGGTCTGACCTATCCGAACTGGCATCCGGGCCTGCAGTTTCCGACAGCCAATCAGGAAGCCTGGAACCAGGCGACACGCGCCCGCTACGACGAGTTCGACACCCTTGAGAATGCGTTGTTGCAGGCCGAGGCCGGCGGAAAGGCTATCGACAAGATTGGACCGGTCATTGCCCTCACCAACTCCGCGGGCGGCTGGCGCGCGCTGCTGTCGGCGCTCCAGGCCAAGAGCAGCAACATGAAGGGCATCGTCGCCTATGAAACCCCGGGCTTCGTGTTTCCGGAAGGCGAGGGACCCGAGCCGAAGCCGAGCGCGCCGTTCGGCCCCAACTCGGTGCCCCTGGCCGAGTTCATGAAGCTGACGAAGTTTCCGATCCAGATGGTGTTCGGCGACTACACCGACACCCGTCCGATCTGGGCGAGCTCAGTCAAGGTGGCGCGGACGTTCTGCGATATCGTCAATCGTCACGGCGGCGACTGCGAGGTCCTGCTGCTGCCCGATGCGGGGCTGCACGGCAACTCGCACATCGCCTTTGCCGATCTCAACAACGAAGCCGTTGCGGAAGAACTATCGAAATGGTTGCACCGCAAGGGCCTCGACAAGTTCGTCGGAGAATAAGCGCTTGCGCCAACGCGGGACCCGCACACCATTCGGAGGAAACATGCGCCGGCTCATTTTCGGCCTCTTCGGCCTTCTCTTCGGCCTTGCACTTGTTATCGCGCCAAGTCACCGCGCCGTGGCGCAGGATTGGCCGAGCCGCCCGGTTACCCTGATCGTGCCGTTCCCGGCCGGCGCCGCCGTCGATACCCTCGCACGCGCCGTCGCCCAGGTGCTGAGCGAAAACTTCGGCAAGCAGTTCATCGTCGACAACCGCGCCGGCGCGGGCGGCAATCTCGGCGGGACCGCGGTCGCCAAGGCGGCTGCCGACGGCTATACGCTGCTGTTCGGGACGCCGGCGCCGATCGCGCTCAACAAGTTCATGTACAAGAGCCTGGCCTACGACTCCGAGCGGGATTTCATGCCGGTCGTGCTCGTCGCCAAGTCGCCAATGATGATCACGGCGAAGCCGGATTTTCCGGCCAAGACGCTGGCGGAGCTGATCGCCTATGCCAAAAAGAATCCGGGCAAGGTCAATGTCGGCGTTCCCGGCAACGGCACGCTCGGACACATTACCTCGGCGTTGATCCAGCAGTTCGCCGGCGTCGAGATGACCAACGTGCCTTATCGGGGTTCCGCGCCGCTGATCACCGACCTGCTGTCGGGACAGATCGACGTCGCCATGGATTTCATGCCGACCTATCTGCCGCTGGTGGAAGACCACAAGATCCGCGCGCTTGCGGTAACGACGAGTGCACGCGTCGCACAACTGCCTGACGTGACGACCGTACAGGAAGCGGGATTCAAGGGGTTCGAGGCGACCGCGTGGTATGCGATGGTGGCACCAACCGGCACGCCGAACGACATCGTGCTCAAGGTCAACCATGCGGTGAACGCCTTCCTGAAAAGTGACAAGGGTAAGGCCATCCTCGAGCAGAACGCGCTGCAGGGCGTCGGCGGCTCTCCGGAAGACCTCAAGGCTTTTGTCGATGCCGAACGTGCCAAATGGCGTCCGGTGATCGAGGCCGCCAAGATCACGATGTAGCCAGGTAAGGTCGCCGTAGATGACGGGCATTGAAATTCCGGCGCTGGCGATCCCTGAGGTGGCGCTGGTCACTGGCGGCAACAGCGGTATCGGCAGAGCCACCGCGGCGCGCCTCGCCGCCATGGGGTGCGCTGTCGTGGTCGGCTACAACAGCCGCCGCGCGATGGCGGACGAAGTGGTCGGCGGGCTGCACGGCGGCGGGCATCTGGCGTTGCGGATTGCGATCGATGATCCCGCCTCGATCTCCGAGGCCGCAGCAGTGGTGGACAAGCGGTACGGTCGGCTCGACGTGCTGGTCAATTGCGGCGGCGCCACGACCCCGGTGCCCGCCGCCGATCTCGATGGATTGACGGACGACATCTTCGACCGAACTGTTTCGCTTAATCTACGCGGACCGTTCGCGATGGTTCGCGCTTGCCGTCCCTTGCTGGAGCGCGGCAGCGGAGCCGTCATCGTCAACATTTCATCGATCGCGGCACGTACGGGTCTGGGCAGCAGCCTGGCCTATCTGGCCGCGAAGGCCGGCGTCGATGCGCTCACGATCGCGCTGGCAAAAGTCCTTGCACCGAAAATCCGTGTGTTCTCGGTTTCGCCGGCCGGCGTGGATACGGATTTTGTCGCCGGGCGAACCCGTGAACAGTTGCAGAAGATCGCCGAGAAACTGCCGCTGGCCCATGTCACCACCCCCGACGATGTCGCTCGCGCGGCGATCGCTTGCATCGTCAATCTGACCAGCTCGACGGGAATCGTGGTGCCGGTGGATGAGGGCCGGCACCTCTAGGCCTGATGCAAACACATCGCAAGCGGTGGCGCACGGTCGCGCAAAGCTCACGGATCGGAATGATGGAAAAACTGAAATTCTACATCGACGGCGCCTGGGTCGATCCCGCTGCGCCGTCAACTCTGGGCATCGTCAATCCCGCGACGGAGGAGACGTTTGCGCAGATCAGCCTGGGTTCCGCTGCGGATGTGGACCGGGCCGCCGGGGCCGCGCGCCGCGCCTTTGCGACATATTCCGTTACGAGTGTCGAGCAGCGTCTGTCGTATCTTCGGAAGATCATCGACGGTTTCAAAGCGCGCCTGCCGGAACTGGCGCGGATGATGACGCTCGAGATGGGCGCGCCGATCACCTTCGCGACCGAACGGCAGGTAACGGTTGCGCTGTTTCATTTCGAAGAAGCCGCGCGGGTGCTCGCTCAATACCGGTTTGAGGAGCGAATGGGGAACGGGATCGTCCGCCGCGAACCGATCGGCGTCTGCGGGCTGATCACGCCGTGGAATTGGCCGCTGAACCAGGTCGCCTCAAAAGTAGCACCTGCGCTCGCCACCGGCTGCACCGTCGTCCTGAAACCGAGTGAGATCGCGCCGCTCAGCGCGATGCTGTTTGCCGAAATCGTCGATGCCGCCGGTGTTCCGGCGGGCGTCTTCAATCTCGTCAACGGCGACGGTCCCGAGGTGGGCGAGGCAATCGCCGCGCATCCCGAGATCGACATGGTATCCTTCACAGGGTCGACAGCGGCGGGCATCAGGGTGGCGAAGCTTGCCGCGGACACGGTCAAGCGCGTCGCGCAGGAACTGGGTGGCAAGTCCGCCAATATCATCCTCGGCGATGCCGACCTGGAGATCGCCGTGACCCAGGGCGTTCACGCCTGCTACACCAACGCCGGCCAGAACTGCCAGTCGCCCACGCGCATGCTGATCCCGCGCGCGCAGCGCGACGCTGCCTTCGCGGCGGCACGTGACGCGGTCGACAGCATCCGCCTTGGCGACCCGCTCGATCCGGTATCCACCATGGGGCCTCTGGTGAGCCAGGCGCAGTTCGAGAAGGTTCAGCAACTCATTCAGTCGGGCGTGGATGAGGGGGCGACGCTGGTCGCCGGGGGAACGGGGCGGCCAGCCGAAATAAACCGCGGATACTTTGTTCGCCCGACCGTGTTCGGCAACGTGACGCCGCAGATGAAGATTGCCCGCGAGGAGATCTTCGGTCCCGTGCTGTCAATCATCAGCTACGATACCGAGGACGAGGCGATCGAAATCGCCAATGACACGCCGTTCGGATTGGCAGGCTTCGTGCAATCGAAGGACCTCGATCGCGCCCGCGCGGTCGCCAACCGCATTCGCGCCGGGCGCGTCTACCTCAACGGCGCGCCGTTCGACCGCAGCCTGCCGTTCGGCGGCTACAAGCAGTCCGGCAACGGGCGTGAGTTCGGGGTGTTCGGATTTGAAGAATATCTCGAGGTCAAGGCGATCCTCGGCTACCCGAACTAGCGGCATCGTCCGGGCTCGGCAACGCGAGCGCATGACGTCAGTCCTGGCCGGCGAAGCGTGCCCTGTCGATATGTTCTTCGATCTTCGGGCGAGCGGTGGCGCACTCGAAGCTTGTGCAAAGAAGTTCGGTTTCTTCGTGCGAGATCGGGACGCGATAAAGCCTGCACTTGTATTCCACGGCCGCGGGCCCCTTGCTGGTGTCCGTACCCGGGCTGCGTTCGGCGAGAAACATGCAGTCTCTGCAGGTGCGGGCATTGAGACGATGATGTGTCGCGTCGAGGTTGTTCAAGATATCTCTGAGAGTCTGTCCGGAGAGATCATGCTGGATTACATAGCTTTCTGAGCATGAGTCTGATTGAAGCGAGGCGCAGAAATGCGAGCGCCTTTCGATTGAGATTCTCCCAGTCTTTGGCGAGACGCCTGCACCGCCCGAGCC
>JBBRSX010000256.1:0-5010 GCA_038244925.1 Hyphomicrobiales bacterium
CATGCCAGAAAACATGTCCAGCCCTTCCGCGAAAAATATTCCCGTTGCCTCGTCGGGCAAATCATTGGTCTAACTACGCCCGTCTCACCCGATTGAGGGGCGATCGCGATCGTCACGACGTGCGGTGGGATGCGATGGACGCGTAGGCTGCGACTGACGAGCGCGGCAGATGCGTACGGTGAAATCGTGAGGGTCCGACGCCCCGGTGCTGGCGTCAAGTTGGCGAGAGCGAAAGCTTGAGCCGGCGATGGTGGCAAGAAAAGCCGGTCACCAGGACGACCACGTATAAACCGTAAAGCCATTGCGCAGGGAAGGCCGGATGCCTCCGCCAAACCTGTATGCTCGTGTGCGCACTATGATGCATCTATTGCACGCGAGACCGCGGGTGCGGCGCGCACCCGGTCTTCCCTGCGCCCTCTATTTCTGGGAGGGCCAACGAAATGTAAAACTTCGGGCGCATCGCGCCGCGAGAATACGGAGTCGTATTCTGACTTATGATGGCTACAAGGGCTGGCTGGAAAACATTCGTCGTTATTCCGGGCCTGCGCCGGCGCATCCTGGAATGACAGAGGGAGGTTTTACCTCCCCCTCGCTCCCCGTCCTTTTCGCCAATCCGGCATTTCCCCTGCGAACAAAAACGCTTTATGGTGCCGCGCGCTTCGCGCTGAGCGGACGTAAATAACTTATCAATATCAAAGGCTTGGCGTAGGTCGCCGGTCTTTGGAGGGACACTTGACGCGGTATATTTCGACCAGAGGCGAGGCCCCCACGCTGGGTTTTTGCGATGTGATGCTGACCGGGCTGGCCCGCGACGGCGGTCTCTACGTGCCCGAAGTCTGGCCGCAGCTCTCGCATGACACCATGGCCGGATTTTTCGGCCGGCCCTATTGGGAAGTCGCGGTCGAGGTGATCCGCCCGTTCGTCGCCGGCGAGATTTCCGACGCTGATCTCGGCCGCATGGCCAACGAAGCCTACGCCATGTTCCGCCATCCCGCGGTGGTGCCGCTCGACCAGGTCGGGCCCAATCAATTCGTGCTGGAGCTGTTCCACGGTCCGACGCTGGCGTTCAAGGACGTCGCGATGCAGCTGATCTCGCGGCTGATGGATCACGTGCTGGCGAAGCGCAATCAGCGCACCACCATCGTGGTCGCAACCTCGGGCGATACCGGCGGCGCCGCGGTCGACGCCTTTGCGGGTCTCGACAATGTCGATCTGATCGTGCTGTTCCCGCACGGCCGCATCTCCGACGTGCAGCGCCGGATGATGACGACGTCGGGCGCGGCCAACGTGCACGCGCTGGCGATCGAGGGCAATTTCGACGACTGCCAGGCGATCGTGAAGGCGATGTTCAACCATCATGGCTTTCGCGACGCCGTCTCGCTGTCGGGCGTCAACTCGATCAACTGGGCGCGGATCGTGGCGCAGGTGGTGTATTATTTCACCTCCGCCGTGGCGCTGGGTGCACCCGCGCGCACCGTGGACTTCACCGTGCCGACGGGCAATTTCGGCGACATCTTTGCCGGCTATGTCGCCAAGAAGATGGGGCTGCCGGTCCGCTGGTTGCGGATCGCCTCCAACGTCAACGACATCCTGCCGCGCACGCTCAAGACCGGCATCTACGAAGTGCGCGATGTGCACGCGTCGGCTTCTCCGTCGATGGATATTCAAATCTCTTCGAATTTCGAACGGCTGCTGTTCGAGGCGGGTGGCCGCGATGCCGACAGCGTTCGCCGGCTGATGGCGTCGCTGAAGCAGTCCGGACGCTTCGTGCTGCCGGATGCGATGCTGGCCGCGATCCGCGAGGAATTCGATGCCGGCCGCGCCGACGAGACCGAGACCGCAGCCGCAATCCGCGCCGCCTGGCGCGAGGCCGGCGACCTCGTCGATCCCCATACAGCGGTGGCGCTGGCGGTGGCCGATCGCGACACCTCGGATTCGAAGATCCCCAATATCGTGCTGTCGACCGCGCATCCGGCCAAATTCCCCGACGCGGTGGAAGCCGCCTGCGGGGTGCGCCCGCAATTGCCGGCCTGGCTCGACGGACTGATGACCAAATCCGAACACATCACGGTGATGAAAAACGATTCGGCGGAAGTAGAACGATTCGTGCGCACGGTCAGCCGTGCCGCGAAGCAGGGAGTTGCCGGATGAGCGTTGAAGTCACCAAGCTGCCATCGGGCCTTACTGTCATCACCGACACCATGCCGCATCTGGAGACCGCCGCCCTCGGCGTCTGGACCGGTGTCGGCGGTCGCGACGAAAAGCCCGACGAACACGGCATCTCGCATCTGCTCGAACACATGGCGTTCAAGGGCACCACCAAGCGCTCCTCGCGCGAGATCGTCGAGGAAATAGAGGCGGTCGGCGGTGACCTCAATGCGGGCACCTCGACCGAGACCACCGCCTACTACGCGCGGGTGCTGAAGGCCGACGTGCCGCTGGCGCTCGACGTGCTCTCCGACATTCTCGCCAATCCGTCGTTCGTGCCGGACGAACTCGAGCGCGAGAAGAGCGTCATCGTGCAGGAAATCGGTGCGGCGCAGGACACCCCCGATGACGTCGTGTTCGAGCACCTCAACGAACTCTGCTATCCGGACCAGCCGATGGGCCGCTCGCTGCTCGGCACCGCCAAGACGCTGCAGAAGTTCGATCGCGACATGCTCGGCAATTATCTCTCGACGCATTATCGCGGGCCCAACATGGTGGTCGCCGCCGCCGGCGCCGTCGACCACAAGCAGGTGGTCGAGGAAGTCGGGCAAAAATTCGCGAGCTTCGGTGGCGATCAGGCGCCGAAGCCGCAAGTCGCACAGTTCGGCAAGGGCGGCTCGCGCGTGGTGCACCGCGACCTCGAACAGGCGCATCTGACTCTGGCGCTCGAGGGCGTGCCGCAGACCGACTTGTCGCTGTTCTCGATGCAGGTGTTCACCAACACGCTCGGCGGTGGAATGTCGTCGCGGCTGTTCCAGGAAGTGCGCGAAAAGCGCGGCCTGTGCTATTCGATCTACACCTTCCACGCGCCCTATGCCGATACCGGCTTTTTCGGCCTCTATACCGGCACCGATCCGGCCGACGCGCCTGAGATGATGGAAGTGATCGTCGACGTCATCAACGATGCCGTCGAAACCCTGACGGAAGCCGAGATCGCCCGCGCCAAGGCGCAGATGAAGGCGGGGCTGCTGATGGCGCTGGAGAGCTGTTCATCCCGCGCCGAGCAGCTGGCACGTCATATGCTTGCTTATGGCAGGCCGCTGACGGCGGAAGAACTGGTGGCGCGGATCGACGGCGTCAGCGTGGAATCGACCCGCAACGCCGCGCGGGCCCTGTTGTCCCGCAGCCGTCCGGCGGTCGTGGCGCTTGGCAGCGGCAGGGGTCTGGACACGGCGGTGGCTTTTGCGGAAGGATTAACCCGGTCGAAGGCGAAGACGCTGCTGCATTGAAGGCTGTTCATTGCGGGGGGAGTTTAGGGCATGGCCCTGTTTCGTTTGCCATCCAGCGGACCGGCTGCGCTCGTGCCGCGCGGCCACGGGCTGTTGCTGCGCGCGCCGCAGATGTCGGACTTCCTGCAATGGGCGCAACTGCGTGAATTGAGCCGCAGCTATCTGACGCCGTGGGAGCCGATCTGGCCGTCGGACGACCTCACCCGGGCCGGGTTTCGCCGCAGGCTGCGCCGCTACGCCGAGGATACCGCTGCCGACCGATCCTACCCGTTCATCGTCTTCCGCGAGTCCGACGGCACCATGGTCGGCGGTATCACGCTGGCGAATGTGCGCCGCGGCATCGTGCAGGCCGGCACCATCGGCTATTGGGTCGGCGAGCCCTATGCCCATCGCGGCTACATGACCACGGCGCTGCGGGTGTTGCTGCCGACGCTGTTCGGCGAGCTCAATCTGCACCGCATCGAGGCCGCCTGCATTCCGACCAATGCGCCGTCGATCCGGGTGCTGGAGAAATGCGGCTTTAGCCGCGAGGGGCTGGCCCGGCGCTATCTCTGCATCAACGGCGTCTGGCAGGACCATCTGCTGTTCGGGCTGCTGCACGAGGATTTTCGCGGCTGAACCCTGATTTTGGTGGTTCCACACACGCCTTGGGTTCGCCGCCATTGGGCTGTTATAAGGCCGCCTTGGACAATGAAATGACCTGGATGCCAGGAACGTCGCATGGGTGACAATCGCTTGCTCAAAGCCGTGATTCTGGCCGGTGTGGCCGGTTGCCTGCTAGCTGCGCCGGCATCGGCGCAGTCGCTGACCGATCGCTTCAAGGGCCTGTTCGGCGGCAAATCCGACGAGCCGGCCGCCGCTACGCCGGCGGCCCCGGGCGCGCCGGAAGCCGACACCGGCGACCTGACCTGTCCGCCGGTCACCGTGCGTGCCGGTGCGTCGACCTATGCCGTGGCGCCGCCCGGCAAGCAGCCGGTCGGCAACGACCTGCGTTTCCAGGCGACGATCACCAAGATGGCGCGCGAGTGCACCGTCAATGGCGGCATGATCACCGCGCGGATCGGCATTCAGGGCCGCGTCATTGCCGGTCCGGCCGGCGCGCCGTCGGTGATCCAGGTTCCGATCCGCGTCGCCGTGGTGCAGGGCGGCGTCAACGAAAAGACCATCGCCACCAAGGCCTACCAGACCACCGTCAACCTGACCGAAACCGGCAGCGACCCCTTCACGCTGGTAGCGGAGGATCTGACCTATCCGGCGCCTCCGGGCGCGATCGGCGACAGCTACATTTTCTATGTCGGCTTCGATCCGCAGTCGCTGAAACCCGAGCGCGCCGCGCCGGCGCCGCGCAAGAAGAAGCAGCCATAAAACAAGACGAGCAGCCAAAACAAAGCCGGCGCGATGATCTCGCGCCGGCTTTTTGATTGATGCAGGGCCGCTCAGTTCAGCTTGGCGCGAACCTCGGCGATGCCTTTGGTGAGCAGGTCGTCGGCGACCGAGCCCTTGACCGACTGCGACAGGATGGTCGAGGCAGCGGTGATGGCGGCGTTGGCGGCAGCGGCACGAACGTCCGCCA
>JBBRSX010000257.1:0-4979 GCA_038244925.1 Hyphomicrobiales bacterium
CGGGCCTTCCTTCAAGTAGTCGTCGAAGGTTTTCTTGCCGAGTTCCTTGTCCGGATTGACCCAGGATATCACGAACACCGTGATGCCCTGATCGACGCACCAATTGATGTAGGATTTTACCGGCTTGAGATCGAGAATGTAGAACTTGTTGATCCACGGCGGCACGATCAGGAGCGGCGTGCGCAGCACGGTCTCCGTGGTCGGCGTGTACTGGATCAGCTGCATCAGTTCGTTCTGGAAGATCACCTTGCCGGGCGTGGTCGCCATGTTGACGCCGACGACGAGGTTCGCGGGATCGGACTGGCGAATACGCAGCGTGCCGTGGCCGGCCTCGATGTCTTCCGCCAGCATCTTCATGCCGCGAACCAGGTTGCCGCCGTTGGAGGCCAGCGTCTCGCGCAGCACTTCGGGATTGGTGAAGACGAAATTCGACGGCGCGATCGCGTTGGTGATCTGCTGGACGTAGAACTCGGCCTTCTTGCGGGTGTGCGCATCGACGCCGTCGGCGTTCTTCACCAACTCCTGCGCCCACTGCGTGGTGAGCAGATAAAGCTGCAGCACGAAATCGAAGAACTGGTTCGATCGCCACTCGGGGTCTTTGAAACGCTTGTCGCGCGGCGACGGCTCGATCGCGGGCTTGCTTTCCTCGCCGGCCATGCGCCGCACCGTTGATCCCCAGAGATCGAGATAGGCTTTCGCCATCCTGGTCTGGATATCCGAGGCGCGGTCCTGGTCCGACAGCCAGTATTCGGCGACCGTAGAGAACGTCTTGACGACTTCACCGATTTCGTTGGGCGGCTTGTCCTTCAACTCGCCGTTCTCGCGCGGCTTCAGATAGGCCGCCAGCGCCTGACCGCTGGTCTCCATCGCCTTCGCAATGTTCATGGCGAAGGCTTCGGCGTTGAACGCTTTCGGAGCCTGGGTTTCGGTGTTAACATCGGTCATGGTTGGGACACTATAACTTCATTTCGGGTTCGTCACCGCGCGGATTGGCGGTGGGTTTGGGTTAATCCTGCTGCACTGCGATAAAGTTTCTTGCTTCCGACACATTGAAGCCGCACCGCTCGGATTTGTTCGTCTGGTTGTTCTTGGGGCTTTAATCGTTTCGAGCGACAACAGTTTGAACGGTTGCGGGGAATTGGACGCGAGCGTGACGATTTAACGCTGCAAGGCTCGTACCAGCGCGACCCAAAAACGGTGCGAAACGTCGGGGATACGCGGCCAGCGAAATGCACGCCGCGCGACGAGATAAGCTGCGCGACGGGTAACAGGGGACTTCCGGACGGATGCCGGTGGATCGAACGATAAGGCTGTGGTCGCTCGCGGTGCTGTTTGCATCGGCGCTGGCGCTTGGCGGCTGTTCGACCCAGATCGCAGACTTGCCGGGCGTTGGCCTGCCGTCCGATGCGCCGCAGCGGCCCAAGGAAGCCGGCGCTTACATGCCGGTCCACGATCTGCCGCCGGACCGCGACGAGGCGGCAATGAAGCCGGCTGAACTGGCTAAAATCCAGGCAGAGCTGGTCGCCGCGCGGGACCGCCAGGCGTCCACGGGCGCTGCCCCAAAATCCGGCACCAAGTGACACCATCGGCGTCTTGACGCGTTTTCCCACAGCGCAGCGATCCGCGAGCGAAAACGCTATAGAAGCTGGCGCTGCGGGGCGGCCGTGGTAAAAGAGCTGAATTCAACCGCATAGCGGGTCCAGAGCCCCGGGATCTTGCGCCTGAATTCGCTCTAAACCCTTGATTAGGCGCGACTTCTGGACGAAGCCGAATTCGGCTTCGAAAACGCCAAGGTTCCCCCGATTCTCTCTCGCCGGTTGTCGGAGCAAGGGTCCCATGGAAGATTTTTACCGTATCCGCCGTCTGCCGCCTTACGTGTTCGAACAGGTCAACCGGGCCAAGGCGGCCGCGCGGAACGCCGGGGCCGACATCATCGACCTCGGCATGGGCAACCCCGATCTGCCGACCCCGCCCCATGTGATCGAGAAGCTGAAGGAAACCCTGGGCAAGCCGCGGACCGATCGGTATTCGGCCTCGCGCGGCATCACCGGTCTTCGCAAGGCGCAGGCCGGATATTATGCGCGGCGGTTCGGCGTCAAGCTCAATCCGGAAACCCAGATCGTCGCGACGCTGGGTTCCAAGGAAGGTTTTGCCAACGTAGCCCAGGCGATCACCGCGCCAGGTGACGTCGTGCTGTGCCCCAATCCGAGCTATCCGATCCACGCCTTCGGCTTTCTGATGGCGGGCGGTGTGATCCGCTCGGTGCCGTCGGACCCGACGCCGCAATTCTTCGAGGCGGTGGAGCGCGCGATCATCCACTCGATCCCGAAGCCGATCGCGCTGATCGTCTGCTATCCCTCCAACCCGACCGCCTATGTTGCGAGCCTCGACTTCTACAAGGATCTGGTGGCGTTCGCGAAGAAGCACGAGATTTTCATCCTGTCGGATCTGGCTTACGCCGAAGTCTATTTCGACGATAACAATCCGCCGCCCTCGGTGCTGCAGGTTCCCGGCGCCATCGACGTCACCGTCGAATTCACCTCGATGTCGAAGACGTTCTCGATGGCAGGCTGGCGGATGGGATTTGCCGTCGGCAACGAGCGGATCATTGCCGCTCTGGCGCGGGTGAAATCTTACCTCGACTATGGCGCCTTTACGCCGGTCCAGGTCGCTGCCACTGCGGCGCTGAACGGGCCGGACGATTGCATCAGGGAGATGCGCGATACCTATCGTAAGCG
Organism: Hyphomicrobiales bacterium; assembly: GCA_038244925.1. Taxonomy (GTDB): domain Bacteria; phylum Pseudomonadota; class Alphaproteobacteria; order Rhizobiales; family Xanthobacteraceae; genus Bradyrhizobium. The sequence goes on from JBBRSX010000257.1 coordinate 2,739, forward strand.
CCGCGATGCGCTGGTGGAGTCGTTTGGCCGGGCAGGGTGGGACATCCCGCCGCCGCAGGCCTCGATGTTCGCCTGGGCGCCGCTGCCAAAGGCTTTCGAGGGCGTCGGCAGCATGCAATTCGCGACCCTGATGGTGGAGAAATCCGGTGTCGTGGTTTCGCCGGGCGTCGCCTTCGGCGAGCACGGCGAGGGCTTTGTCCGCATCGCCATGGTGGAAAACGAGCAGCGAATCCGCCAGGCCGCGCGCGGCGTGCGCCGCTTCCTTGAAAGCGGCATTGAAACGTTGCACAACGTGGTTCCTCTCGCCAATCGGCGGTAATTCCTTCAGCAGGTTCTTTTAGTCATGGTCGCACCCCTGAGAGTGGGCATAGCGGGGCTCGGCACGGTTGGCGCCGCTGTCGTCCGCCTCATCGAAGAACAGGCAAGAACGCTGTCGGCGCGCAGCGGGCGCAGCATTCGCGTGGTTGCCGTCACCGCGCGTTCGAAAGCGAAAAAGCGCACGCTCGATCTTGGCGGCATCGACTGGGTCAACAGCCCGCTGGCGCTGGCCACCGATCCCCGCGTCGATTGCTTCGTCGAACTGATGGGCGGTTCCGGCGAGCCGGCGCTGTCGGCGATCGAGGCCGCGCTGAAGGCCGGCAAGTCGGTGGTGACCGCCAACAAGGCGCTGATCGCCAAGCACGGCCTGCGGCTGGCGAAGGCTGCCGAGAAACACGGCGGCGCCCTGAATTTCGAGGCGGCGGTCGGCGCTGCGATCCCGGTGATCAAGACCCTTCGTGAAGGACTTGCCGGAACCGGCGTCAATCGCGTCTACGGCATCCTCAACGGCACCTGCAATTACATCCTGACCCGGATGGAGCAGGAGGGTCTGTCGTTCGCCGAATGCCTGAAGGACGCCCAGCGTCTCGGCTATGCCGAAGCCAATCCGTCGTTCGATGTCGACGGCCACGACACCGCGCAGAAGCTGGCGATCCTGGCCAGCCTCGCCTTCGGCACCAAGGTGGCGCAGAGCGCGGTTTATGTCGAAGGCATCTCCTCGATCGCGCCGGAAGATCTACGCGCCGCCGAGGAATTGGGATACCGCGTCAAACTGCTCGGCGTCGCGGTGCGAACCGCCAAGGGCATCGAGCAGCGCGTTCATCCGACCATGGTGCCGAAATCTTCCTCGATCGCACAGGTGATGGGCGTCACCAACGCCGTGACCATCGACGGCGAGGGCATCCCGCCGATCACGCTGGTCGGCCCCGGCGCCGGCGGTGCGGCCACGGCATCCGCCGTCGTTGCCGACATCGCCGATGTCGCGCGCGGCATTCGCGCAAAGCCGTTCGGGCGTCCGGTGGATCGCCTGCGTGATACCAAAAAGGCGCCGATGGAGCGCCACGAGGGCGGCTACTACATCCGCCTGATGGCGCGCGATCTTCCCGGCACGGTTGCCAAGATTGCCACGCGTCTGGCGAAAGAGAAGATTTCACTGGAGTCCGTCATGCAACGCCATCCCGAAGGCGTCGACGTGGCGGACGCCGCAAAGAAGGCTTCACCGGTTCCGGTCATTCTGATTACCTACGCGACCTCCGAGGACGCGGTCTATCGCGCACTCGACGCGGTGCAGCGCGACAAGGTGATCAGCGGCCGGCCGCAGGTGATACGGATCGAAAAGAACTAACGCGCGTTTCCCGGGGAAGCGCACCAGACGATTGATTGCGGCCCATCGGGCCCGCGACGAAGCTCTAAGGGAGTTGCCGAGATGTCGACCCATATTTCCGTTCCGCCGCAGTTGTTGCTGGAACGCATCCTGACGCTCGAAATCGTGCGGGTGACGGAACGCGCGGCGGTCTCGGCGGCGCGGCTGCGCGGCCATGGCCAGGAAAAGGCAGCGGACCAGGCCGCGGTCGACGCGATGCGGCGCGAACTCAACAAGCTGCCGATCGAAGGCACCATCGTGATCGGCGAGGGTGAACGCGACGAGGCACCGATGCTGTTTATCGGCGAAAAGGTCGGCCTCAACGCCGGCCCGCAGGTCGATATCGCCGTCGATCCGCTCGAAGGCACCACGTTGTGCGCCAAGAACATGCCGGGCGCGATCGCGACCATGGCGATGGCCGACGGCGGCACGCTGTTGCACGCGCCCGATGTCTACATGCAGAAGATCGCGGTCGGACCTGGCTACGCCAAGGGCGTGGTCGAGCTCGACGCCTCGCCGGCCGACAATGTCCGCAGGCTCGCCAAGGCCAAGGGCGTCGA
>JBBRSX010000258.1:0-4911 GCA_038244925.1 Hyphomicrobiales bacterium
CGCCTCAATGGCGTCGAGGTGCAAGCCGCGCCGATCTCCGACCTCGTATTCGACGTCCCCGCTTTGATCGCTTATTGCTCGACCTTCACCGAACTCGTCCCCGGCGACGTCATCGTCAACGGCACCACCGGCGGCGTCGGCGCCTATCGCACGCCGCCCCTCTGGATGAAGGAAGGCGACGTGGTCGAGGTCGAGGTTTCCGGCATCGGCGTGTTGCGCAATCCGGTCAAGGACGAAGTTGCCGCCAAGGCGACACGCGCCGCTTAAGGCACTGCGAATAATAACAAGAGCGAGGAGACTACAATGAACCTGCCAAAGCACCTGCTGCCGACCACCGTTGTCGGCAGCTACCCGCAGCCGGAATGGCTGGTGGACCGCGCGATGCTGTCCAAGTCGGTGCCGCGCACCCGCATGCATGCGATGTGGCGGCTGCCGGCCGAGCATCTGGAAGAAGCCCAGAACGACGCCACGATCGTGGCGATCCGCGACATGGAGCGCGCCGGCATCGACGTCGTGACCGACGGCGAAATCCGCCGCGAGAGCTATTCCAACCGCTTTGCCACCGCGCTTGACGGCATCGACGCCGACAATCCCGCCATCATCACCGCGCGCAACGGCACACAGACCCCGGTGCCGCGCGTGGTCGGCCCGGTGAAGCGCAACCGCCCGGTCGAACTGACCGATATGGAATTCCTGCGCAAGAATACCGATCGCGCCGCCAAGATCACTTTGCCCGGTCCGTTCACGATGAGCCAGCAGGCCAAGAACGAATTCTACAAGGATGACGAGGAACTGGCGATGGCGTTCGCCGCGGCCGTCAACGCCGAGGCGCTCGACCTGCAGAAGGCCGGCGCCGCCGTGATCCAGCTCGATGAGCCCTGGGTGCGCAACAATCCCGATCTCGCCCGCCGCTACGCGGTCAAGGCGATCAACCGCGCACTGCAGGGCATCACGGTGCCGACCGTGGTGCATCTGTGCTTCGGCTATGCCGCTGTGGTGCCCGGCTCGACCAAGCCGGCCGGCTATTCGTTTCTCGCCGAACTCGCCGACACCAGCGCCGAACAGATTTCAATCGAGGCGGCGCAGCCGAAGCTCGATCTCGGCGTGTTGAAGGATCTGTCGTCGAAGAAGATCATGCTCGGCGTGCTCGACCTCGGCAATCCCGAGATCGAAACGGCTGATGTCGTGGCCGACCGTATCCGCAACGGACTCAAGCATGTCGCGGCCGACCGTCTCGTCGTCGCGCCCGACTGCGGCATGAAATACATGCCGCGCCATGTCGCATTCGGAAAACTGAAGGCGATGTGCGATGCGGCGGCGACGGTGCGCCAGCAGATCAGCTAATCGGCTTGCCCCGCAGCCACGCCGCACCCCGCGCGTACAAGGCCTCGACTTCGGGGCCCTTCAGGCCGGGCATATCCGGCTTGACGGTGTAGCCGATGCGGGTCTGCAGGTAAGCCAGATGCCGGTAGCCCGGCGGAAACCGTTCGAGCAGCGCCTTGTCGAGAATAGGCGCTGCGCCGGGGGTAACCGGATCCATGCGATCCTTTTCATAGATCGGCTGCCGCAACACGATTCCCCAACGTCCCCCGCGCTTTTCGAGGAAATCGTAGAATCGCCCGGTGCAGAGCACGTCGCACAAGACGCCCTCGACCTCGGCGCGCTGCGAAATCGTCATCTTGGTCTGCGCGATCGCGCGGGGGCCGGCGAGATCGACCGCGATGCCGCCGAGGAAATGCAGGATGCTGACGCCCTTGGCCCAGGCCTGCTTGCTGATCTCGATGAATTCGTCGCCGGTGCCCTGCGTCCAGGTCGCCATCATGCGCCCGTCGTGATGCCAGACGGTACGAAAGCGTTCCCAGTCACCGGCGTCGCGCCAGATCGCCCAGTTCTGCACCAATTCCCGGATCAGGCGGTCGTCTTCGATCTCGGCGCTTCCGGGCATGCAGATATTCCCTCGGGATATGTTCTCGCTGTCCTGCGAGACATAGCCCTACCCGGCGACCGTCTCAATGCCATACCGTCAGCGACCGCATACAAGGAGATCAGCTACGGCCTGGCGTCTTCGCGCGCCATCAGGTCGAGGAATTGTTCGAACGCGTCGCGTTGCCCGTTCCGCTCCAGGTGAAGCGGCTTGCGGGCGAGACGCAACCAGTTCTCGGCCTCAGCCAGCCAATACGTCTTGCTGTTCGGTTCGCGCCGCGCGAGCTGCCTGCAAAGTGCCGCCCGCGAACTCAGTTCAAGGTGGCTTGTCATGATGCGCTTCCCCTGCCTCGGGGTAAGCATTCATCTTCAACCTGAACAGGGTCCGGATACATTGATCTGCGTCAAACCCGGCGCAGCTTGGCTTTCTGTTTTGACGCGTTTCCTTCACGCGAACCGGTGTCCACTTCGCTCGAAAACGCTATCTGCTAAAGCAGCCTGGCGCGGACGAACAGCGCGCGGAGCGCATTGGTCGCCTGTACCGTCAGCATCGCGTTGCCAGCGGCATGCTGCAGCGCACTGACGGCATCGGCGTGCAGCGAACGGAATTCGACCCATTCGATGCTGCTGAGATTGGTGATGAACCGGTAGGCCTGGCCGACGGTCCCGATCGAAACCGTCTTGCCGTTCAGATTTATCTTGAAGATCGCCCGCAGCGGCGTGTCGGAATCGGAAGTCTCACTCACGATCGCCGTCATGACGGGGACGTCGAACGCCGCGACGCGACAAGGCCTTCGCGCAGGCTCGGTACCACGACAAGGCGCGTGACCTCGCCGTTGTTATACGCCTTCAAGAACCTGTCGTATTCCTTGATCGAAACGCAGCCGTTGGAATCACCGTTGGGGCCGAGCATGTAGCTGTGCACCAGCAGACCCGACCGACCAAGCGCGTCGCTTTCGCCAACCGGCGTCATGCGCAGCGCCGCAACGCCGTGAAACAGCCGCTCACGTGGCTTCAGATCGTAGACGGCCGGCGGCGTCGCTCCGACCATGCGTTGGTTCACATGGGAGGGATCGTCCATCAAGCTGCCAAGACCGGAATGCGCCTCGAGCCTCGTCCCGCCCGGCAGATAAACCGCGCGCGCCGAGATGTCATAAACGGCGGTCTGATTATCGTAGCCGAGCGCTCCCAGGTCAGGCCTGTCGGCAAACAATCCGTCCCCGGGCGTCAACGACGCCAGCGTGAAACGCATCGGCACCAGATCGGCCAGTTTCTGGAACGCAGTACGGCTATCCGAAGGCGCCGGCGACGGCGGATCGTTTCTCAACTGAAGATTGGCTTCAACCGGCCGGGACCTCGGCATCGGTACCCCCGCCTCGGCCGATGGCGCGGGCTGACTGGATACCCCGCTCTGCCCGTCACGCAACTTTCCGATCAACAGGCTTTCGATGTGGCCGAACTCGGCGTTGAAATCGGCACGCAGGGAGCGGGCAACGGGACGTGACGGATAGCTGATGGCGGGCGCGTTGCGCTGCGAGGCTGACCCGAACCGGTCATCGAACGAGGTAATGCGGGCGACGAACGAATTCGCGCCGGCGACATTGGCCGATGCCGGCTCGTGGATACTCAGGTCGAAACCGGTCATCCAGGCAGCCAGCCCCGACGCCATGGCGATCGCGACAACAACAAATGCCGCCTTCCCGAACAACGGGAAGCCACGGCTTGGCGCACGCCTGACAGTTCTCGTCGATATTCTATCCATCCGTCCCCGGCTCGGCGCTCCGAAATCACCCCTGATTCCGTAAGGGATTCGCCGAATATGCCCTTATATAATGCAAACCAAAGTAAGGCATAATCGAGACAGGCGATAGCCGCCATCACGACCGGCCAAATCCGCGACGCCGCGCCCTGTCATGGTAAATCGGCAGGCCGTTCCGTAGCTTGCGGCATGAAATGTCTGCCACAATTCAGGGCCGGAGAACCGGGCTGGTATTCGGCGCCGGCGCCGGCTCCATTTCGGCCTGTTCCGGCAGCTTTTCCGCATGCACGGCGAGCGCCGCGCCGATCCAGATCGGGTCGGCGAGATGATCCCGGCGCGGGTTGGTGGTGTTCGGGTGGACCAGAACGCTCAGTTTGCCATGATTGAGCATCAGCCATGGAACCAGTTCGGGGAAGACCTCCCGGGCAAAGGCCACCTGATACATGGCCTGATCGTGCGGGCCGACCTTGACGTCATGCCAGCGTCCGAGCGTCACCGAAAAGCGCTCGCCGATCCATGTTCGCAATTGCTCGGCCTCAGACCGCGTCGTCGCCGGATCGTAATAGACGTGGGCGTGATAGCTGGCGATCTCGCTGGTCGCTCGCGGACCCGTTTCGGCCACACCGGTCATGTCAGCAACTCCACGCTATCCCTATTCGCCGCGATGATCGCGTCAACCTGTGGCCCAGTCAATCGAGAGAGCCTGCGAAAGAGCCATCCCCGTCATTGCCAGCCAACGGGTCGGCGCGAAGCGCCGCCCGATGACAGGCTCCGCGGAGCAATCCATCGAGCCACAGCGAGAAAGAATGGATTGCCGCGTCACTACGCTCCTCGCAATGACGGCGGATACGGCTTCTCGTTCTCGCGGCGCTGATCGCCCGAAGTTTTGTATTTCGTTGGCCCTCTTTGAGAACAGAGGGCGCAGGGAAGACCGGGTGCGCGCCGCACCCGCGGTCTCGCGTGCAATAAATGCATCATAGTGCGCACACGAGCATACAGGTTTGGCGGAAACACTCCGGCCTTCCCTGCGCAATGGCTTTACGGCTTATACATGGTCGTCCTGGTGACCGGCTTTGTTGCCACCATCATCATGAGAAGCTTTCGCTTCCGCCAACTTGACGCCAGCACCGGGGCGTCGGACCCTCACGATTTCGCCGTACGCTGCAGGTGCACTCGTCTCATGCACCGCCGCGTCCACCGCGACCTGCCCCACGTCTGCGACGATGGCC
>JBBRSX010000259.1:0-4910 GCA_038244925.1 Hyphomicrobiales bacterium
CGTTCGATTACAAATGCTATCGGGGAAGCCGCTTCTGCGAAGCTAGTGGATTGATTTTGACATATGCCCGCGCCCTCGCCCGCGCCGAAAGCGGTAGCAAATATCAGAATCGGACCACTAGCCGTGTTTGTCGTCCGCGGGTTTCGGCTGGACTGACCACGCCGCTGGGCTGTCATCCTCGTCTGCTTCAGCCACCGCCGCTGTCGCCTGCACCTTGCCGGGCTTGTGATGGGCGGGCGCGTAGATCGTATAGACTTGCATTGGGGCCGTGCCGATATTGGTGATGTTGTGCCACGTTCCCGCCGGGACCAAGACACACCAGCCGTCTGAAACTTCCTTTTCAAAAGTCAGTTTATCTTTCGCTGCGCCCATCTGCACCCGGCCACTGCCCGCGTCGAGGCGCAGGAACTGATCGGTCTCGGGATGTGCTTCAAGCCCGATGTCCCCGCCGACGGGGATCGACATCAGCGTCACTTGTAGATAGCGCCCGCTCCATGCGACGGAACGATAATCTTCGTTTTCCTGCGTTGCCCGTTCAATGTCGAACGATTGCGGCTGCGGCCCGATATCTTTGATCGTCATACTAGCCTCCATTGTGGACCGGCGCTGAAACGGAACCCCGTTACGACAACGTCAGCAGAATTGATCGATTCAAGGGCAGGGTCTCTATCGCCGCTCATCGCCCCCCACAGGGCTGCGAAAGTTCTTGCGCTAACTCAAGCTATTAGATCTCTCTTCATCAGAGACCCGGTTCAATGCCGGCGCACAACAACAAGGTCACCGATCAAGCTGCCAGCAGTTGCCGGACACGATGAGCAACCGGCTCGCGCCTATGTCGAATACCGACCAGCACGTGTTGGTAGCGTTTGACGAATTGATGGTGGATGCACCGCGCCTCGACGGATCTCGCGTGCAGCGCCATTGCACGGTGAAAACATGCTCGCTTCAACAGATACGAAATATCCTGGATGCCCATAGCCGTTCCTCTTCCATCAGAGCGTCTCACGTGTTCGTTGCGGTGTCGCTACGGGATTATCCTTAGGCGGCAAGTATGCGGGTCGAAGAGCTGATCGCACCGGTCGCCGCCGCGGGGACGCAAATGCGGTTCTCATGGACCGCCGCAGGTGGGAGCCAACCGCGCGCTCGATGGAGTCGTGAGACACCAGATCCAAACGAAAAATAGCACGAACGGGAAATTTTCACCCGATGCTCTCGATGTTCAACGATACAATGGCCAGGTTTTTCGTCGTTTCGGTGGCGATGCCGATAACAATATTGATCGGGCGTTGGGGAATCTACGCATAGCGCCATCAATCCGTATCCATAATCTGCTCGCATAGATTTCGAGGGAGAAGGATCATGCGGATTGCAGTTCTCGGACTAGCCACGGCAATGCTGATAACCGGCTGCGCCAGCGATGGCGGCACTTACCGCCCCGCCTCCGGATGGAGCCAATACGACTACAACCACCCCGACCCGTCATATGGCGGCTATGAGGCGGACCGTTATTATCGCGACGATCCGCGCTACCGCGAGCGCCGCCTGTCGCGGCAGGACCGCGTCTATCGCGGACGCGATGGGCGCTACTACTGCCGTCGCTCCGACGGCACGACGGGCTTGGTCGTGGGCGCGATTGCCGGGGGTGTCCTGGGCAACCTTCTCGCGCCGGGCGGATCCGAAACCCTCGGAACGATCCTGGGCGCGGGTGCCGGCGCGCTGGCGGGTCAGGCAATCGATCGCGACGCCCGCTGTCGTTAGGCCCGGTGCTGAAATGGGTGCGGCGCCTCTTTTCTTGCTGACCCAGGCCTCGGTGAGGCGAGTCGGCGAAGTCCTTGAAGGAAATTCGATATGCTCGGAATGATTCTCGTCGTTGTTCTCGTCATCTTCCTGCTCGGCGGCTTCAGCGGCCGATTCGGGGGCTATGGTTATGGTTTCGGACATGGCGGAATCGGAGTCCTCGGCGTCCTGCTGATTATTGCCGTTGTCCTGCTGCTGACCGGCCGACTGTGATCCGTGCAGCTTAGGGCCAAGGACTGGTCGAGGAACTGACGGGTGCGCCTGTCGTTCGGCACTTCGTCTCGTCGCCTCATTCGAAAAGTTCAATCCTGATCAAGAGGAGATATTCGATGCGCAGATTGATTGTCGCGACGACGCTCGCCGCACTCGCGGTCCCGGCAGCTCCCGCGCTCGCGCAACGTGCCACGGCCGGATATACCGTGCGGACGACCGCCATGCGCGCCGGTCCGGATTACGACTATCCCGCCGTGCGGCGCGTAGCGCGGAATGTCCGGGTCGATGTCTATGGCTGCCTGAGCGACCGAAGCTGGTGCGACGCCGGCTACCGCTCCGATCGCGGCTGGATCCCCGGCAGCGACCTGGTCGTGGACTATCGCGGCCGACGGAGCGCTATCTCCTCCTATCCGGGCCTCTCTGTGCTGACGTTCATCTTCGGAAGCTATTGGGACAGCCACTATCGCGGCCGTAGTTTCTACGCCGAACGGCCGCGGTGGGAGCAGCAATATTACAACAACTTCCAGCCGCATTGGGGCCCCCGTCCCCAGACGCCGCCAGCGTTTCAGCGCCAGAACCGGCAGCCGGCACAACCGGTCCGGCCTCAGCCCCAGCTGCGGATCCAGCCCCAGCCCCAGCCTCGACTTCAGCCCCAGCCCCCACGGGTCTTCCCGCAGCAGCCGCAGCCGCGCCCTCGCGCGACGGAACACCGCGCTCCCCCGACACAGGTTGTGCCGCTTCAGCTACAGCGTCACCCCGCCCCCGGGGTCGCGCCGGCCCCCATCAATCCGCCGCCGCCAAATGTGCGACGCATCGATCCCACGCATCAGCCGGCACCGACCGAGCGCCGCGGCGGCAAGAAGAGCAAGGGCGAGGATCACCCCTAGCCAAAGTTGCGGCCGCGTTGTTGCGTCGCTCCTCCATGGACTGGAGCGGCGCCCAACCTCAAACGCCGGAAGGATATCCGCGACCCCATTCGTCGGCATGCCGTTCGCGGCGAAATCGGACTATAGCTTGGAACCATCATAGCGAGACGCAAGCTCAACGACATGGGTCACGATACGAATACTCCCGCGGATCAGAATGCCGCCGAGGCCGACGTCGAATGCTTTCGAGGTCAGCTTGGGCCGTTCGTGGTCGCCGCCGAAAAGACGCGCATGGCGATAGTCTTCACCAATGCCGGAAAGGCCGACAACCCGATCGTTTTCGCCAATGATGCTTTCCTCGAGCTGACCGGGTTCGATCGCGAGGAGGTGCTCGGCGCGAGCTTCAAGTCGTTGATGGCGCGCGGCGCGGGGTCGCAGGCGCTGGCGGAAATCGAAGCCGCGTTTGCCGGCCGCGCCGACCGCGAGCCGGAGATTTGTTACCGGCGCAAGGACGACACCAGTTTCTGGGCATCGCTCTACATCAGCCCGGTGTGCGATGAAGCGGGCGAAATCATCCAGCATTTCATATCGTTGGTCGACGAAACCGATCAGCGCGAGCGGCAAGCGCAAAGCGAGATGCTGATCGACGAGCTCAATCACCGCGTAAAGAATACGCTCTCGACGGTGCAGTCGATCACGCGCCAGGCATTGCGCGCGAGCGACGACCCGACCGTCATCCGGGAAGCGATCGAATCGCGCATCTTTGCGCTGTCGCGGTCGCACGATCTGCTGACACGTCACAAATGGGAAGGCGCAGGGCTCCACGATCTGATCGATGCTGCGCTGAAGCCATTCGGGGTTGCGGACGGTCGCGCCGAACGCTTCAAGGTCGAGGGCGCCAATATCCGCCTCTCGCCCAAGACGACGCTGGCGCTCGGTATCGCCTTCCACGAACTGGCGACCAACGCGGTGAAGTACGGTGCCTTTTCGAACGATGTCGGAACGATCGAGATCGCGTGGAACAACGAGGTGCGGTCGGGCGGCGAGCGGTTGGTGCTCACCTGGCGGGAAAAGGACGGACCCGTGGTCGTGCCGCCGACGCACACGGGATTCGGGTCGCAGGTGGTAGGGCGCGGCCTGGCGCACGAACTCCACGGCGAAGTGCGTGTCGACTATCTCCCGGAGGGTGTGGTCTGTACGATCGACCTTCCGTTTTCGCGAAAGGTCGCCGATGCGTAATCTCCTGTCCGGTCGACGCGTTCTTGTCGTTGAGGACGAGATGATGGTCCTTATGAACATCGAGGGCGTGCTCGCCGATTTGGGATGCGCGGCCATATCCGCCGCAGCGACGGTCGATGAGGCCTTGGCCCTGCTGAAGGCTGAACATTTCGACGTTGCGATGCTCGATGTGAATCTGGACGGACAGACCAGTTATCGTGTCGCCGATGCCCTCGCACTGCGCTCCATCCCGTTTGTTTTTTCGACCGGCTATGGCCAACATGGCCTGGAAGCGCGCTTCGGCGATCGGCCCGTGCTGCAAAAGCCCTATAGCGATGCCGATCTGGGGGCTGCGCTCGCCACCCTGCTGAGTGCCGACAACGCGATCGTAGCATAGTCGCTGCCGAAGCGCAGCGCGATCCTTCCGGGACAGGCGCGGCGTTCAGACGCTGATCGCCAATTTCAGCGATTCTGAACTGACAGGACCCCGCCCGATTACGCCTTTCTCCCGGCTCATCAGTCTCTTATCGACAAGATCACACCGGGTCCCGATTTGGACGCCGATTCACAGCGCTACCTTGCGATCCGAGGTTCTGAGGCTGATCCGGATATCACAGGGGCGCCTTCGAAACAAAAGACGCGCGCGGCGCCACCAGTAGGTGGCCGCACGGCGATACAAATAGGTAGATGTCATTGCCGTCTCCCTCGGCGGCGAGGAGAATGGCACAACAAACTGCACATGACTCCCCATCCCGCGTTGCGAGATCATGAAAATCAATCACTTAGTGGGAATTGGTCGGGGAGACAGGATTCGAA
>JBBRSX010000260.1:0-4842 GCA_038244925.1 Hyphomicrobiales bacterium
CCAACGCCGCGTCCTTCGCGGATTTCCATAGTCATCGAACGCGAGACAACGTCGCGCGAGGCCAAGTCCTTGGCATGCGGGGCATAGCGCTCCATGAAGCGCTCGCCAGCTGAGTTTGTGAGGTATCCGCCTTCGCCGCGCGAGCCTTCGGTAATCAGGCAGCCGGCCGGGTAAATTCCGGTCGGGTGGAATTGCACGAATTCCATGTCCTGCAGCGGCAGGCCGGCGCGCAGCGCCATCGCGCCGCCGTCACCGGTGCAGGTATGCGCCGAGGTGCAGGAAGCATAGGCGCGGCCGTAGCCGCCGGTGGCAAGGATGGTGGTCTGGGCGCGGAAGCGATGCAGCGTGCCGTCGTCGAGCTTGAGCGCGATGACGCCGCGGCAAACGCCCTGGTCGTCCATGATGAGGTCGATCGCGAAGAACTCGATGTAGAATTCGGCGGCGTGGCGCAGCGCCTGGCCGTACATCGTGTGCAGCATGGCGTGACCGGTGCGGTCGGCGGCAGCACAGGTGCGCTGCGCCTGGCCCTTGCCGTAGTCCAGGGTCATGCCGCCGAACGGACGCTGATAGATCTTGCCGTCCTCGGTGCGCGAGAACGGCACGCCCCAGTGTTCGAGCTCGTAGACGGCGGCGGGCGCGTTGCGCACCATGTATTCGATGGCGTCCTGGTCGCCGAGCCAGTCCGACCCCTTGACGGTGTCGTACATGTGCCAGCGCCAGTCGTCCTGGTGCATGTTGCCGAGCGCGGCTGAAATACCGCCCTGGGCCGCGACCGTGTGCGAGCGGGTCGGGAACACCTTGGTGATGCAGGCGGTGCGCAGGCCAGCCTCGCTGCAGCCGACCACGGCGCGCAGGCCGGCGCCGCCGGCGCCAACGACCACGACGTCGTAGGTGTGGTCTTCGATCGGATAGGCTTTGCCGTTGGTCGCCGGGCCGGCGCCGTTGGCGCCCTTGCCGTTAGTCTCAGCGGCCAAATCTTTAGCAGCCATGGGTTAGACTCCCGATGACAATTTTAGAATGGCGTAGATCGAGGCCAGCGCCACCGCGAAACAGAAGAAGTTGTTGGCCATCACGCTGGCGAGTTTCAGCTTCTCGTTGTGGACGTAGTCCTCGATCACGACCTGCATGCCGATCTTCATGTGCCAGGTGCTGGCGATGATGAACAGCAACAGGATGATCGCGATCGGCAACGATCCGAGAATTTGCTTCGCACCGGCCTGGTTGCGGCCGATCAGCATCAAGACCACCACGATCACGGGCACGATCAGAAGCGTCATCCCGACCGCGGTGAGGCGCTGACGCCAGAAATCGGAGGTGCCGGAATGCGAGGCGCCGAGGCTGCGGACCCGCGCGAGCGGCGTGCGCATCGAGGAAGATTTTTCGGCGCTCATCGTCCACCTCCGACGGTGTAGGCGACGATCCAGACCAGCACCGTCAGCGAGATGCCACCGATCGCGGCACCCCAGGTCAGCGCCTCGCGCTCACTGGCCTTGAAGCCGTAGCCGAGGTCCCAGACGAAATGCCGGAGGCCGCTGAGCAGATGATGCAGCAGCGCCCACGTGTAGCCGAACACGATCAGCTTGCCGATGATGCTGCCGGTGAAGGCCTGCACATAGGCGTAGGCGCCGGGACCGGAAGCGGCCGCGATCAGCCACCAGGCCAGCAGCAGGGTGCCGAAATACAGAGCCAAGCCGGTCGCGCGGTGGACGATGGAAAGCGCCATCGTCAGGGTCCAGCGATAGGTCTGCATATGCGGCGAAAGCGGTCGTTCGATCCTGGCGGTCATCGGCGGCTTTGAAGTTGGCGGGGCCGGGACGGCCCATCTGACATCGCGATAGAGCAATTCTATTTACGAAGTCGAAACCGCCAGCGCAACGACCAAAATCAACAATTCCGAACGGCCGTTCATACCTATGGAAGAGGCCTGCAATTGCAGGCGTTGACAAACCCCTTCGGTGGTCCCTGGCTAGGCTCCGGGCGGGTATACCTGAAGCGCGATTCATGAACGCTTGCGTTTCGCCGCGCGAGCCGAGAAAACGACCGGGAAACCACGGGGGGTGACTACAGATGGCAATCGCCGGGCTTAACGTCTCAGAGCTTGTCGAACTGGCGCTGATGCTGGTCGCGGTCGGCGCGGTCTCCGGGTTTTTCGCCGGCGTGTTCGGGATCGGCGGCGGCGCCATCCTGGTGCCGGTGTTTTACGAGTGCTTCCGGCTGGCCGGGGTGCCGCTGGAGGTGCGAATGCCGCTGTGCATCGGCACTTCGCTGGCCATCATCATCCCGACCTCGATCAGTTCGTTTCGGGCCCATTATGCCCGCGGCGCCGTCGACATGGCGATTCTGAAGGACTGGCTGATCCCGATCGTGATCGGCGTCATCGCCGGCGGCATCACCGCGCGCTACGCACCGGAGCGGCTGTTCAAGATCGTGTTCGTCTGCGTCGCCTGGACCGCCGCGACGCGCCTGATCTTCGGCCGCGCCAGCTGGAAGCTCGGCGACGAATTTCCGCAAGGACCGTTGATGAAGGCCTACGGTTTCGTGGTTGGGCTGCTCTCGACCCTGATGGGCGTCGGCGGTGGGCTGTTCCTCAACCTCTTGATGACGTTCTATGGCCGGCCGATCCATCAGGCGGTCGCGACTTCGTCGGCGCTGGCGGTGCTGATCTCGATCCCAGGCGCGATCGGCTATGTCTATGCCGGCTGGCCGGCGGCGGCGCATTATCCTGACGTCACGGCGCTGCAACTGCCGTTCGCGCTCGGCTACGTCTCGCTGATCGGCGCCCTGCTGGTGATGCCGACCAGCCTCCTGGTCGCGCCGCTCGGCGTCCGCGTCGCGCATGCGATGTCGAAGCGCACGCTGGAGGTGGCGTTTGGCAGCTACCTGTTCATCGTCGGCAGCCGGTTTGTGATCAGTCTGGTGTCGGGTGTTTAGGCTACTCGCTCGCAATGACGATCCAGGCTACTTCGCGTAAATGTCCTTGTAGGTATCCCGCAAGATATTCTTCTGCACCTTGCCCATGGCGTTGCGCGGCAATTCGTCGACGACGAAGACGCGCTTCGGCATCTTGAACTTTGCCAGACGTCCGTCGAGCGCCTTCAGCACGCCGGCCTCGGAGACGTCGGCGCCCTTGTTGCAGACCACGACCGCGGTGACACCTTCGCCAAAGTCGGCATGCGGCACGCCGATCACGGCGGATTCGACCACGCCCGGCATGGCGTCGATCTCGCTCTCGATTTCCTTCGGATAGACGTTGAAGCCGCCGGAGATCACCAGATCCTTGCCGCGGCCAAGGATGTGCACATAGCCCTTGTCGTCGATCTTGCCGAGATCTCCGGTGATGAAGAAGCCGTCGTCGCGGAATTCGGCTTTGGTTTTCTCAGGCATTCGCCAATAGCCCTTGAACACGTTCGGGCCCTTGACCTCGATCATCCCAATCGTATCGCGCGCGATCTCCTTGCCGGTCTCGGGATCGGTGACGCGCACGGAGACGCCGGGCAAGGGAAGGCCGACCGCGCCGGGGACACGATCGCCGTCATAGGGGTTCGACGTGTTCATGTTGGTCTCGGTCATGCCGTAGCGTTCGAGAATGGCAAAACCGGTTCGCGCCGACCATTCGCGATGGGTATCGGCTAGCAGCGGCGCCGAGCCCGAGATGAACAGCCGCATGTGTTTTGCGGACTCCTTGGTCAGCGAAGGGCTCTGCAGCAGCCGCGTGTAGAAGGTAGGCACGCCCATCAGCACGGTGGCGCGCGCCATCAGCTTGATGATCAGTTCGGGATCGAGCTTCGGCAGGAAGATCATCGAGGCGCGCGCGAACAGTGTCACGTTGCTGGCCACGAACAGGCCGTGGGTGTGATAGATCGGCAGCGCGTGGATCAGAACGTCCTTGTCGGTGAAGCGCCAGTAGTCGACCAGGCTGAACGAGTTCGACGCCAGATTATCGTGCGTCAGCATCGCGCCCTTGGAGCGGCCGGTGGTGCCCGACGTGTAGAGCAGCAGGCACAGGCTGGAAAAGGTGCAGTCCGGAAAACCGGGCGCTACCGCTTGCGGTCGCAGCAGCTCGGACCAGGGGAGGGCCGATGGATCAACAGCGTCGCCGACGACCACCAGTTTCTTCACCGTTGCGAGTTGGACCCGCACTTCGGCGAGCTGCGGCCACAGGCTGGCGTGGACCACCAGCAAGCGGCTCTCGACCAGGTCGATCGCCTGCGCCAGCGCCCGCCCCCGGAACGAAGTGTTCAGCGGAGCGCACACGGCTCCGAGCTTGGCCCGTGCGAACCAGGCCAGCGCGAACTCGATGCAATTGGGCAGCATCAGGCTGACGTTGTGGTCCTGCCGCACGCCCTGCGCGTACAAGCCGGCGGCCACCGCGTCCGACTGGCGGTCGACTTCGCCGTAGGTCCACTCGCCCGCCGGCATGCGGATAAAGGGACGATCCGGCGCCTGCGCGGCGGCCCGCTGCAATTCGTCCGCCAGCGAATGGGTGAACGTCTTCATTTCACCCTCAACGATACGCCAGCGCCCGGCCGTGCCAGGGCCAACGGCCGGGCCCAGGCTCCGGCAGCGGGCTTTCAACTGGGTGCGTTAAGCTGGCGTCATCGCCATCGGCCCTCCACATGAAAAGACTGCTGCTCGCGTTCCTGACCGTCTTCTTGCTGGTCCTGGCACCGGCGCGCGCTACCGGATCGTTGCCGGACAGGTTCGACCCGACCCGCGACGCGGCAGCGGATGTCGCGACTGCGGTGGCGATGGCCAGGGCCCAGGGCAAACGGGTGCTGGTGGACGTCGGCGGCGACTGGTGCTCCTGGTGCCGGCTGATGGACGCTTTCTTTGCCGCCAACG
>JBBRSX010000261.1:0-4830 GCA_038244925.1 Hyphomicrobiales bacterium
GGGTCGGCGAGGTGGTGTCGCTGAAGCTCGACCATCCGCGCCGCGTCGTGGCGCTGACCATGATCGACGGCGCCACCCCGGTGCGCAGGGATACCCAGGTCGGCCTCGAATTCCAGGGCCTGACCGGGATCGCGGCGATCTCGCTGACCGGCGGCTCCGACGGCGCACCGCCGCCGGCCAAGGGCGCGGACGGCATTCCGGAACTGACCGCCGACCCCGAGGGCACGCTCGGCCTGCAGGAAAAGATCCGCGTCGCGCTGCGCAACGTCGACAAGGTGATCACCGACAACGAGGTGGCGGTCAAGGATACGCTGTTGAACTTCGAAACCTTCACCGCGTCACTGTCCGGCAGCGGCGAGCGGATCACTGCGGTCATCAACTCAGCCGATGCCAGCATCAGCAGCGTCGACAGCGCGCTCGACAAGACCAAAGATTTTCTCGGCGGCCTCGCCAGCGACAAATATGGCGGCGAACTGCTGCCGACCGTGATCTCGATGCGCGAGCTGATCGAGAGCTTTGACAAGAAGTCTGACACGATGCTGAACGACGCCCGGAAAATGCTCGGAGATCTCAGCCAGTCCATCAACAAGAGCAAGTTTGGCAGCGCGCCCGCGAGGCGGTAGCGTCGTCTTCTATGACTTTTACGCATGATCTTGCCGGAAAACCGGTATCCACTTTTCCGGATCATGCGCTAAGAACGAAAAACAGGGAAACGCCCGCCGTGCTCGACAAACCCGCGACCGTCACGCCGCCGCCCGCCACCGTTACCCGCGCCCAGAGCGCCGTCCCGCGCGCGATGAAGAAATATCTGGCGCTGGACGATTTCGAGGCCACGGCGCGGCGCCGGATACCGAAATTTCTCTACGGCTATATTTCCGGCGGCGCCGAGAGCGACGCTGCGGTGCGCGACAACCGCAAGGCCTTCGACGAATACGGTTTCGTGCCGCGCGTGCTCAACGACGTCTCCGGCCGCAACCAGACCACGACTTTGTTCGGCAAGACCTATGCCTCGCCGTTCGGGATTCCGCCGATGGGCTCCTCGGCGCTGTGCGCCTATCGCGGCGACATCGTGCTGACGCAGGCGGCCGCCGCGGCCAACGTGCCGATGATCCTGAGCGCGTCGTCGCTGATCACGCTGGAAGACGTGCGCCGCGCCAACCAGGATGCGTGGTACCAGGCTTACCTCGCCGGCGTGCCGGAACGGATCGAGCCGCTGGTCGATCGGGTCGCCGCCGCCGGCTACGACACTTTCGTCGTCACCGCCGACGTGCCGGTGCCGCCGAACCGCGAGAACAACATCCGCAACGGCTTTCAGGTGCCGCTGGCGATCACGCCGCAGGTCGCCTGGGATACGGTGACGCATCCGCATTGGCTGTTCGGCACTTGGGCGCGCACGGTGATGAACCACGGCATGCCGCATTTCGAGAACATGGACGCGCAGCGTGGCCCGCCGGTGCTGGCGAAAAACCTGATGCGCAACATCGGCCACCGCGACCAGCTCGCCTGGAAGCATGTCGAACTCATTCGCCGGCGCTGGAAGGGCAAGCTCGTGGTCAAGGGCCTGGTCTCGCCGGCCGATGCGAAAATCGCGCGCGAGAGCGGCGTCGATGGCCTGATGCTGTCCAACCATGCGGGCCGCCAGCTCGACTACACCTTCTCGGGCCTGCGCACGCTGCCGGAGATCGCAGCGGAATCAAAAGGCATGACCATCATGGTCGATGGTGGCATCCGCCGCGGCACCGACGTGATCAAGGCGCTGGCGCTCGGCGCCCACTTCGTCTGGGTCGGCCGTCCATTCCTGTACGCCGCGATCGCCGGCGGCGAAGCCGGGGTGACCCGCGCCATCACGCTGCTGCAAGCCGAGATCGACCGCGACCTCGCGCTATTGGGCATCCGCAGCCTCGGCGAGATCACGTCGGATCTGGTGCGGAAGTTTTAGATCTTGAACTTGCTGTAGGCTTCCTTGGTCGCAATAATCACATGCTCGACGCAACCATTGGTCCGGTGCGGATCGCAGCGGGTCTCGTAATCGGCCGACGTCATCATGTCGATGAAGGCTGAAACCGTCGGATAATACACCAGCGCCAGATAATCCCACTGGTTACTCTCCTCACGCCCGAGTGCCACCGCCTTGGCGTCGCCGGTCCACAGCAGCGTGCCGCCGCGGGCCTTGATCATCGGCACCGTCAGCGCGCTGTAGCGCAAGTAAGCGTCCCATCCCGAACCGTCGCCGTCGAGCGAGCGTTCGCGAAACCGCATCAGGTTCACCATCACCACCGGCATCTCACGGTCCAGCTCCGCAAGACCCCTGACATTCAACAAATTCACACCCATCACTTGCTCCCGCGCACCCGGCTCTTTTGTTTCGGCGCGTTTTCTTTACGCGAACCGGCATCCACTTCGCTCAAAAACGCTCCAAGCCCAGCACATTGTAGCATTGCAGGCGCGGGACTTGTCGCGCGGTATGATTTTGGCGCAATTTCATCCGAGATCATGTCCCAGCCCGCACCCGCAGCGCCTTCCTTCGATCCGGTCCGCTGGCTCAACAACCAGCCCTATATTCTGCTGACCCTGACCTCGCTGTTCTGGGCCGGCAATATCGTGCTGGCGCGCCACGTCGCCGGCCATGTGCCGCCGCTGACGCTGTCCTGCCTGCGCTGGTTCGGGACTTTCCTCATCCTGCTGCCGTTTGCCTGGCCGCATTTGAAGCGCGACTGGCCGGTGTTGCGCGCGCACCTGCCGTTGCTTTTGCTGCTGTCGGTGCTTGGCTTCGCCTACAACAACGCGATCTCCTTCTGGGCCATGCAATATACCGAAGCGCTGAACGCGCTGTTGATCCAGTCCGCCGGACCGCTGTTCGTGGCGGTTTGGTCGCTAGCCTTGTTCGGGGTGCGGCTGACCGGCGCACAGCTCGCAGGCATCGCCATCTCGCTGGTCGGCGTTTTGACGATCATTCTTCGCGGCGACTGGAGCGCGCTAGCCAGCATCCGCTTCAACCGCGGCGACCTGATGTTCGGCAGTTCGCTGGTGGCGTTCGGGCTTTATTCGGCCTTGATGCTGCGCCGGCCGGTGACGCATCCGCTGTCGCTGATTTCCTTCACCACCTGCTGCGGCGCATCGATGCTGATCCCGTTCTCGATCTGGGAATTTTCGACCGGCGTGAGGCTGCAGTTCGATGCCATTTCGATGGCTACCCTGGCCTATGTCATCATTTTCCCGTCGACGCTGGCCTATACATTTTTCAACCGCGGCCTGGCGCTGATAGGACCAAACCGCGCCGCGCCGTTCTTCCACCTGGTACCGATGTTCGGCTCGGCGATGGCGATCCTGCTGCTCGGCGAGCAGTTGCGGCTGTTTCATTTGACCGGCTACGCGCTGGTGCTGGCCGGCGTCGTGATCGCCTCCAGGCGCGGCTCGGCGAAGCCGTAGCTTTCGCGCGACTGGCAGGCTAATTTGCGGGCCTGCCTGCCCGCCAATCAATCGCGCATTTGAGGAAACGAAAGACATGATCGCATTGCCGAACCCATGCCGCCTCGCGACAGCCATTGCCCTGACGCTGGGGTTGACCGCGGCGGCGTCCGCGCAGGCGCCCTACCCCAACCGCAACATCACGCTGGTGCTGCCGTTCGCCGCCGGCAGCGGCACCGACACCACCACCCGCCTGATCGGCAAGGAACTCGGCGTCGCGCTCGGCGTCAGCACCGTGATCGACAACAAGGCGGGTGCCAACGGCTCGATAGCGGCGAGCTACGTCGCCCACTCCGCGCCGGACGGCTACACGCTGTTCGTCACCACCAACACCACGCACTCGGCAAATCCGTATCTGCTCAAGATCATGAGCTACGATCCGGTCAAGGATTTTACCCCGATCGCGCGGACCGGAGACCTGCCCTTCATGCTGGTGATCAATCCGGAAATCCCGGCCAATTCAGTGGCCGAACTGATCGCGCTCGCCAAGAAGGAGCCGGGCAAGTACTCCTATGCCAGCGGCAGTTCGTCGGCGATCGTCTCGGGCGCGACCTTCGCCCGCCTCGCCGGCATCGATCTGCTGCACGTTCCCTACAAGAGCTCGCCGCCAGCCTTGACCGACGTGATTGCGGGGCGCGTCTCCATGATGTTCATCGACGTTCCGACCGGCCTGCCGCACGTCAAGGGCAAGGTGCTGAAGGCGCTCGCCGTCACCACCAAAAAGCGCTCGGCGCTGCTGCCGCAGCTGCCAACCATGGACGACACGGTGAAGGGTTTTGATATCACCTCGTGGCAGGGCTATCTCGGCCCCGCCAACCTGCCAAAGGACATCGTCCTCCGGCTGAACGCGGAAATCCGCAAGATCGTCGAACGGCAGGACATCAAGAGCCAGCTCGCCGAGCGCGGCATGGAAGCGTTTTCCGGCACCCCGGAAGAGTTTGACGCGTTCCTGAAGGAGCAGCTGGTGTTGTGGGAGAGGCTGGTTGCGGACGCGGGGATCGAGAAGCAGTGAGGTCGTGCTGACGCTTCGCTCCCTCCGTCATGGCCGGGCTTGACCAGGCCATACACGACTTACTTCGTCACGGCACACCAAAGACGTGGATGCCCGGGACATCTAGTGCGAAGACGTGCTTCGCACTTCTGCCCGGGCATGACGACTTAGATAATGCCTCGCGGCGGATGAATTACGCCGCGCGAACCTTGGCCAAAAATTCGTCGACCGCGCTGCGCAGCATGCCGGACTGGTTGTCGAGTTCGCGGGCGTTGGTCAGCACTTCGGACGCGGCCTTGCCGGTCGCCGCAGCCGCCGTGGTGACGCCGCCGATGTTGGCGTTGATCTCGCTCGATCCAGCCGCGACCGAC
>JBBRSX010000262.1:0-4777 GCA_038244925.1 Hyphomicrobiales bacterium
CGACCGCGAGTCGGTCGATGCCATTCGAGTCTGTCTTGCGGATGATCCGGCGCGAGCGGCCGGTGACTTCGGCCACCATGTCGGTGCCGAAGCGCTGCACGATCTGATCGAGCGCGCCATGCACGGGTGGCAGTGACGCCAACTTCTCGATCAGCCGGTCGCGGCGCTTAACTGCCTCCCGGCACTGCACCGGCTGGCCATCGCGGGTGACCGGACGCGACGACAGATTGCCCTCGCTATCGGTAAAGGGCTCGTAGAGCTGGGTCGGAAACGAGTGCGCGAGATAATCCAGCACGTATTGTGCTGAGCAGCGCATTATGCCGAGCGGCATCCGCGATCCGCCGGTTTTGCGCCAAGAAATGCTCCGTTTACTCGGCATAATCATACTCCTTTGGTTACGGTCCCCTCGACTCTCTCAAGTCGAAAGGACCAACATGACTGCCATCAATTGTTCTGCCTCTGATCGCCACGAAGCCGAAGCTGGCCCCTCCGGACCGGACTACAGGCTTGCCGCCGCGTTTCTCGATCATCTCCGCGCCGCGCGGCTGTCATCAGCGGTGCGGCACTACGCCAGCGCGGCGCGTCACTTTCTGCTTTGGCTTGATCAACGCCGCATTCCCCTTGCCATCGTGGACATCGGAGCTGTTGGGCGCTTTGCACGGCATAGGTGTCACTGCCCTCGCTATAGTTCGCGGGAGCTTCGCGACCCCGCGTACATCAGTCGTGTGGGTCGCTTCGTTCGCTTTCTCGAGGATCGTGGCGATATTCCCGCCTTTGATGATCTTGAGCATGCCGGCACGCATCTCTCGCTCTACGCTCATCAGCTCGCTGCCGTCGGATACAGCCGTTGCGCCCAGCGTCGATATCGGTCGGACGCAGAGCATTTTGCATGCTGGCTTCGGCTCTCGCGGCTCCGATGGCGCGACGTGGATGATGCCGTCATCGAGCGTTTCGCTCGGCACAATTGTCATTGCCCCCTCTGCCGCAAGCGCAGCACGTTGCAAGCTTCAGGGATCGTGTACCGACGGCGTGGAGCGCGCCGGTTGCTCGCGTTTTTGCGGGGCCGTGGCGCGATCACCGCAGCCAGTATCGATGTCGCACCCGTTGAAGATCCCCGTCACTCTGCGTTTCGCACCTGGCTGAAGCAGCATTGCGGAACGACCGATCAGACGATCGAGCGGTATCTCTACGAGGTGTCGCGTTGGCTGCCCGCGCTTGGGATCAATCCGGCCGACTACAACGCCACCACGATCCGCGACGTGGTGCTAACCCAAGGGCCGCACCGCTCACGAGCGTCGGTTCGGCTCACAGCAACTATATTGCGGACCTATCTCCGGTTCCTGTCGGCATGCGGCAAGTGCCGCCCCGAACTCCTGCATGCGGTCCCGTCCGTGACACGGCGGCGCCTCACAACCCTTCCGCGCTACGCCAGCCCGGCGACGATCGAACGAATCATCGCTTCCTGCGACACGACCACGCCGATCGGCCTTCGCGACCGGGCGATTATTCTTCTTCTGGCGCGGCTCGGATTGCGAGCTGGTGATGTCTGGCAGCTGCGGCTCGCCGACATCGACTGGGCGAACGCGCTGTTACATGTCCATGGTAAGGGCCGCCGATCTACCAGGCTGCCATTGCCGCAGGACGCCGGCGACGCCGTGTTGGCCTATATCGAGCGGGTGCGGCCAACAGTCCGCCAAGAACGCGTATTTCTGCGCGCCCAAGCTCCATTCACCCCTTTCGCATCATCGGCGGAGATTGCCGGCATTGTCGCACGCGTGCTCGCCCGAGGCGGTATCGAAGGGGTTCCGCCCGGCGCCCACATGTTTCGTCACTCGCTGGCGACCGGGATGCTGCGGACCGGCGCCAGCCTTGAGTCGGTCGGCTCGATCCTAAGACACCAGTCGCCAGACACGACCGCCATCTACGCCAAGGTTGACGTGGCGATGCTCGCAAAGGTCGCGCAACCTTGGCCGGGAGATGCGTCATGCTGAGCAACGAAGTAATCCGATATGTCGCCCTGTACCGCAAACTCGGCCTAAGTTTCAACGAGCAGAGCCGGACGCTGCACCAGTATGCACGTTACGCCGAGACGCACGGGGATCGGTACACGCTGGTCAGTCGCATCCATGATTGGTGCGCGACGGCCTCCTCGCCGATCCGCGCGAGAACCTGCTTCGATGCCGTCCGGCGATTCTGCGCTTTCCTCAACGCCGAGGACCCGCGGCACGAGGTTCCGCCTGCCGGTGCATTCGGGAGAGGCAAGCGCCCACGTCCCGCGCCCCACCTTCTGGACCCTCATCAGATTCGGACGATCATGCGGGCGGCGCTCGATCTTCCGCCCAAGGGCACAATCCGTCCGCATACCTATCATCATCTGTTCGGCCTCTTGGCCGCGACGGGCTTGCGAATCTCGGAAGCATTGGCCCTGCAACGCGATGATCTCACCGAAGACGGTCTCGTTGTTCGATGCGGCAAGTTTGGCAAGAGCCGCCTTCTGCCGATCCACAAGACGACCCGCCGGGCATTGACCGACTACCTGGTGATCCGGGACCGGTTGGGCGGGAACGGCGACGATCTGTTTGTGGTCACGACCGGTCGGCCGCCGCACAAGGTCACCGTACATGTCGTCTTCGTAACGCTCGCGCGTCAGCTCGGATATCGCGGCGGACGCGGAACGCCGGGTCCCCGCCTGCACGACCTACGGCATACCTTCGCCGTCCGCTCGCTCGAAGCATGCGCGCATGACCGAGAGGCGGTTGCCCACCACATGGCGGCTCTCAGCACCTATCTCGGTCACGCGGATATCGCGAACACCTATTGGTACCTGGAAGCGACGCCAGTGCTGATGCACGGCATCGCCGAGGCGAATGAACGGCTGTTCGGGGGAGATGTGCCATGACGGCGCTCGCTCCGCATCTTACCAGGTTCCTGCGCGAACATTTGCCGCGCGAACGCAACGCCAGCCCACACACCGTCGCCGGCTACGCCAACAGCTTCATGCTGCTGGTTCGTTTCGCGGCGGAGCGGCTGAAGCGGCGGCCAACTGATCTCACCGTCGAGGACCTCATCCCGGAACTTGTTCTGGGCTTCCTCGACCATGTTGAGGAGATTCGCGGCAACAGCGCGCGTACTCGGAACACGCGGCTCGCCGCGATCAGGACGTTCTTTCGCTATCTGGAGTACCGAGCTCCCGCCTGCCTCGAGCAAGCGTTACGCATCCGTGCACTGCCGATAAAGCGGACCGACACGACGCTGATCGACTATCTCACCAAGACCGAAGTGCAGGCGCTGCTCGCCGTACCAAACCCGCGCACCGTAGGCGGAACGCGCGACCGCGCCATGCTACACCTGACCTATGCTGCCGGCCTTCGGGTCGCGGAGCTGTTGTCGTTGCGCCTCGACGATTTCCCCGACCGATCGCTCACGACAGTCCGGATCCTCGGAAAGGGCCGACGCGAGCGCGTGCTCCCGCTGTGGCGCGAGACACAGACCGTGTTGCGGGCTTGGCTGGTGGTTCGCCCCTCGGCAAAGGCCCCGGAGCTGTTCCTCAACCGGAACCGCGAGCGGATGAGCCGGGACGGCTTTGCCCATCGACTGGCCAAGCACGTTGCCGTCGCGGCGCAGAAGCAACCATCACTAGCAGGCAAGCGAGTAACACCGCATGTGCTGCGGCACAGTTGCGCCATGCATACGCTCGCGGCAACCGGTGACATCCGCAAGGTGGCGCTCTGGCTCGGTCACGCGAGCATACAGAGCACCGAAGCCTATCTGCGCGCCGACCCCGACGAGAAACTGGCCGTACTCGCCGCACACGCGCCGCCAACGATCCAACCCGGAAAGTTCCGACCACCGTCCGACGCGCTGCTCGCGATGCTCGGCGACATCAGGAACGCAACTTAGCAGAAAGGACAATAATTATGCCGAGTAACCAGAACACTTTACCGCGCAGGGCAGGCGGATCACGGAGATTGCTCGGCATAATCCGTTACTCAGCACAATATGTGCTGGATTATCTGGCGCACAGCTTTCCGACCCAGCTCTACGAACCGTTTACCGATAGCGAAGGCAATTTATCGTCGCGTCCGGTCTATCGTGACGGTCAGCCGGTGCATTGCCGGGACGCCGTCGTGCGTCGCGATCGCTTGATCGAGAAACTGGCGTCATTGACACCGGTTCATGGGGCGCTCGACCAGATCGTGCAGCGCTTCGGCACCGACATCGTGGCCGAGGTGACGGGCCGCTCCCGCAGGATTGTCCGCAAGCGAGGGGGTGATGGCGTCGATCGCTTGGTCGTCGAGAACCGCGCCGGCTCCGCCAACCTGGGCGAGACCCAGGCGTTCATGGATGACGTCAAGCGTATTCTCGTCTTCTCCGACGCCGGCGGCACCGGGCGTTCCTATCACGCGGACCTCGCGGCAAAGAACCGAAGGCTTCGCGTGCACTACCTGCTCGAAGCCGGATGGAAGGCCGATGCCGCGATCCAGGGATTGGGCCGCACCAACCGCACCAACCAGGCGCAACCGCCGCTGTTTCGGCCCATTGCGACCAATGTGAAGGCCGAAAAGCGCTTTCTCTCGACCATCGCGCGTCGTCTCGACACGCTCGGAGCTATCACCAAGGGACAGCGTCAGACCGGCGGGCAGGGCCTCTTCAGGCCTGAAGACAATCTGGAGAGCCACTACGCGCGGGATGCCTTACGCCAGCTCTATGTTCTGCTCGTTTCCGGCAAAGTCGCGGATTGCTCGCTGGGAGTGTTCGAGGATGCGACCGGGTTGAA
>JBBRSX010000263.1:0-4582 GCA_038244925.1 Hyphomicrobiales bacterium
ATCGTATCATCGGTCATGGCGGGCGTGGCCAGAGTTGGAGCGGACAGGGTTGGCTTCGCAACCGAATCCTACGCCGGATCAGCGCCTTACACCACGCTCGCCAGCCTCTCATCCATCGTCTCGTGAATAAGAGCGGCTAGGTCCAGGGGCCGCACGCGCATTTCCAAGGCGCGAGCCTAAAGGTGTGCGGGGCCGTCTAGTGTCGGTCATTTCGCCCCTGGATTTCATTCTTGCTCGAAAGGCAAAACGTTATGCACAACTCCGCTCAAGCCACCAAACTTCCCGTATCCAAAAGCGCGATCGCTGCCAGCTTGGCCTCGAAAGGCGTGGACGTCCTGATCGCGATCGAGGACGATTACGCGCTCGTCCAGGCCTGTGTGGACTTTGACACCGCCGTCCGCATGATGACGCCGGTTGGGGCCAACGATGCCGGCATGTTCCGGTATTTGTCCGGAGGTATGGTCGAGATTGACGCCAGCGTCATGGCTGATGTGGGCTGGAAAATGGTTGAGGCGCGGTGGCCGGGGCCTAACGGCAAGGCATCCAGCGGGGCGCCGAAAGGCTCCCCGCGCGGCCTTAGAATTGGGCCTCGTGCTTCCCCGGTGCTTCCCCGAGCGAAATAGCCCTCGAAACACGAAAAGAGGATCGAATTATTATTGAACAATATCAGTGGGGTAAATGGTCGGAGCGAGAGGATTTGAACCTCCGACCCCTAGTCTCCCAGACTAGTGCGCTAACCGGGCTGCGCCACGCTCCGATGCCGTTCCATTAGCTGCGATCAGGGCCCGGCGCAAGGCGCGCGATCCACCCCCGTAACCGCCGCGTCAGGCCGGTTTCGCCCCGGCGGCGGGCCATTTTCGGCATTTCCGGCTTGCGCCAGATCAAGCTGCGGTTCCCGTGAATCCCGTAGCAATCCGACTGACCGGCCATGGCGGTGCCCGCCGGCCTCTTTCGCATCGTGGCGGATGGGGCGGCGGTATGCAAAGCCACCGTCAGCCCGCGAAAAAGAGGTCATGAAGTGCGGACATTCTACTTCGACATGAAGGACGGCGTTCCCGTCCGCGACCGGATCGGCAAGCAGTTTCGATTGAATTCCGAAGCTATCGTTTACAGCAAAGCGCTCGCGGAGAGCTTTCGGAGCGACCCGCATGCCGAGCCGGACCTGATGGTCGTCGTGGTCGACGAGTCGGGCCGCGAGGTCCACCGCGAGCCGGTCCATCCCACGGCGCCCGCCTAGGCGCCCTTCAGCCGTCCTTCATCGCAGTGTCCAGCAATTGCCGGCAGGCGACCAGATCCTCTAGCACGCGTTCGAGACGCTCGCGGTCAGGGCCGTCGGCGGGCCCCGCCGGGGCCTTGTCCCTGGGGAGCGGCGTCATGATGCCGTCCTCGTCGGTATCGACGAAGCGATAGTCGATGCCCTTCTCGGGCTCGTAATCGTCATCGTCGACGTCGAGGCCGATGGCGCCGAGTTCCTCGCCCTCCTCAGGCTCCTGCAGACTGAGACCGATCGCTTCCTCGACAGCACCGAATGATACCGCCGAGGTCTGGTCGGCGAGACCCTGCACCGATTTGATGCCGTGCTCTTTCAGGATCCGCTGCACGCCGCGAATGGTGTAGCCCTCGCCGTAAAGCAGACGGCGGATGCCCTTGAGCAGATCGACATCGTCGGGCCGGTAATACCGCCGCCCGCCGCTTCGCTTCATCGGCTTGATCTGGGTGAACCGCGTCTCCCAAAACCGCAGCACGTGCTGGGGAATGTCGAGTTCGTCAGCGACCTCGCTGATGGTACGGAACGCATCCGGCGCCTTGTCCAAATGCTCGCTCCTCTCAACTCACCCGATGGGTGAAGACGATCTGATAAGTCTTACTCGCTGATAAGTCTTGCGCGCTGATAGATCTTACTCGGCCTTGCCGTCGCCATTCGCAACCGCGTGGCCGTTGATCCGCTGCTTCAGTATCGCGGATGGTTTGAACACCATCACACGACGCGGCGAGATCGGCACTTCAGTACCGGTCTTCGGGTTACGTCCGATACGCTGACCCTTCTTGCGCACCATGAACGAACCGAACGACGACAGCTTCACCGTCTCGCCTTTCTCGAGGCAATCGGTGATCTCTTTTAAAACGAGCTCGACAAACGCGGATGATTCCGTTCGCGACAGGCCCACCTTCTGGTAGACCGCCTCGCACAGATCGACGCGCGTAACTGTTTTTCCTGTCCCGTTGGTCATCGCCTGCCCCGCACTCTCGGCGAACAATTTATTCCCTGAAATTATGAG
The DNA here is from genome assembly GCA_038244925.1 of Hyphomicrobiales bacterium. GTDB lineage: Bacteria > Pseudomonadota > Alphaproteobacteria > Rhizobiales > Xanthobacteraceae > Bradyrhizobium. The sequence continues at coordinate 2,280 of JBBRSX010000263.1, forward strand.
GTTAGCACGCAATGGTCAACAGCGACCATCATGGGAAGCGCGTTTTCAAGCGAAGTGTGACGCGGTTCGCGTGAAGAAAACGCGCCCTTAATTTTGGGTTTGGGGCGAATTCGGACGCAAAACCGGCGTCCACTTTTGCTGAATTCGCCCCCCCGCATGAATACTGCGCAATTTTCGTCAGTATTTATACGTTGTGCTTACCAGCGCACGAGCGCGGAACCCCAGGTGAAGCCGCCGCCCATGGCTTCGAACAGCACCAGATCACCCTTCTTCACGCGTCCGTCCCTCACGGCGGTCGACAGTGCCAGCGGAATTGAGGCAGCCGAAGTGTTGCCGTGCATGTCGACCGTCAGCACCACTTTCTGCGGCGCAATATGAAGCTTGTGCGCTGAAGCATCGATGATTCGCTTGTTGGCCTGATGCGGCACGAACCAGTCGATATCGTCGGCGGTGACGCCGGTGGCGTTGAAGGCGTCCACAATTACGTCGGTGATCATGCCGACAGCATGTTTGAACACCTCGCGGCCTTCCATCCTGAGATGGCCGACCGTCTGGGTCGAGGACGGACCACCATCGACGTATAACTTCGCCTTATGCCGGCCATCAGAGCGCAGATGCGTGGTCAAAATGCCACGGTCGGAGGTTTGGCTCGGCTGCTCCTGTGCCTCGAGCACCACCGCGCCGGCACCATCGCCGAACAGCACGCAGGTGCCGCGGTCGTTCCAGTCGAGAATGCGCGAGAACGTTTCGGCGCCGATCACCAGCGCGCGCTTGTAGGCGCCGCAGCGCAGAAAATTGTCGGCGGTGGCGAGCGCAAAGAGGAAGCCGGAGCAGACCGCCTGCAGGTCGAAGGCGGCGCCATGGTTGATGCCGAGCCCGTGCTGGACCGCGACCGCGGTGGCCGGAAAGGTGTTGTCCGGTGTCGAGGTCGCCAGCACGATCAGGTCGATCGCCTGCGCGTCGATGCCGGCATGTTCGAGCGCCGCGCGCGCCGCATGGGTCGCCAAATGCGAGGTGAACTCGCCCTCGGCGGCGATGTGGCGCTGCCGGATGCCGGTGCGCTGGACGATCCACTCGTCGGAGGTATCGAGCCGGGACGCCAGCTCCGCATTGGTCAGTACCTTCTGCGGCAAATACGAGCCGCAGCCCAGCACGACCGAACGTTTGGAAGTCACGAGACAGCCTCCTGCGCGGTCTGCGCCTGAACCAGCGCACTGCCGTCGCGATTGAGCATCTGATTGATCTTGGCGAGGAGATCGCAGCGCACCATCTCATAGCCAACATCGACGGCGTAGGCAAAGCCTTCGGCGCTGGTTCCGCCATGGCTCTTGACCACCACGCCCTTTAGCCCGAGCAGAACGCCGCCGTTGGACTTGTTGGGGTCGAGCTTGTCGCGCAGTGCCTTGAAGGCTTTGCGGGCAAACAGATAGCCGATCCGGGACATCCAGCTCGCCGCCATGGCCGTGCGCAGCAATTCCGCCATCTGGCGCGCCGTTCCCTCGGCGGCCTTCAGCGCGATGTTGCCGCTGAAACCTTCGGAGACGATCACGTCGGCGGCGCCCGCGCCGATGCCGTCGCCCTCGACGAAGCCGATATAGTCGAGTTCCGGCAAATTCATCGCACGGAGCTGTTCGGAGGCCGCGCGAATTTCCTCGCCGCCCTTCACCTCCTCGGTCCCAATATTAAGCAGACCGACGGTCGGGCGCGGCTTGTTGAACAGAACGCTGGCCATCGCGCCGCCCATCACTGCCAGCGCCACCAGATGATGATGGTCGCCGCCGATGCTGGCGCCGAGGTCGAGCACGACCGAATCGCCGCGCGCGGTCGGCCAGATGCCGGCGATAGCCGGGCGGTCGATCCCGGGCATTGTGCGCAGATGGAAACGCGCCATCGCCATCAAGGCGCCGGTATTGCCGGCGGACACCGCGACATGCGCTTCGCCCCGCTTCACGGCATCGATCGCCAACCACATCGACGAAACCTTGCGGCCCCGGCGCAACGCCTGGCTCGGCTTGTCGTGCATGCTGACGGTGACGTCGGTGTGGGTCACGCGCGAGGCCGCCTTCAGCGCCGGATACTTCGCCAGTTGCGCTTCGATCAGCGTGCTGTCGCCATAGAGCAGAAATTCGGTGTCGGGATGCCGACTCAATGAGATCGCCGCTCCGGGAATGACGACCGATGCGCCGACATCGCCACCCATGGCGTCAAGCGCGATTCGAACCTTTTGAGGCATGAACGTCCCGGAAACCTGATCTCTTGCGGCCCTCGTCGAGCCCGGCCGCACACTGGAAAAGGCACCGCCA
>JBBRSX010000264.1:0-4383 GCA_038244925.1 Hyphomicrobiales bacterium
CCCAACCCATCCCTCAAGCGCGTTGCAAAGTACGGGTCGTCAGGCGGTGAAAAGCCGAAGGCAATCCTGTGCGCCTTGTCGGAGCAGAGGTGCGGACGCATCAATCGGGTCAAAAAACCGTACCCTCACGAATAGGACGGGTTAGCGCAGGGTTTCATGGCTCGCGTAAGATCATGGCCCGTCTTGTAATCGCCGACATTGGGATGCTCGTGCGCAATAAGGTAGCTTGCCAATGCGTTCTCAATCGAGAAACCGATCAGCAAATATGTGGGCAGACCTACAATGGTCATTGGGTCTTTGCTGTCCCGTATTCTCTCCGCGCCGCGGAACAGTCCAACCGCATACGCGAACCGAAAAAGCGTTTGTTGGGTGATGGTCCTCTTTTCCATGGGTCACTTGTTGTGCTTCATGTCGCGCCAAGTCGCCGGGAGTCTTGCGGAATAGCTGGAAGTGCTAGGAAATTTTGCGCAACAGGCGCAACATCAAATGTGCCGAAGTCATCGAGCAAAAAGTTCCGAAAGCCCAAACAACTCAAAATCTTACCGGTGGCTGGGGAACTAGGATTCGAACCTAGACAAACAGAGTCAGAGTCTGTTGTGCTACCGTTACACCATTCCCCAACAGCGGCGACAGCAATACCTAAGCGTATTCAATGGCTTAGGGTGGGCGCTGGGCTATTGCTTGCGACGGATCAGCAAATCGCGTCCAAGTGGGGTCCTTCTACCCGCTAGCTCCCGGCTTTGGCAAGCGGAGCGTCCGGCTACGTGGGGGGCGGCCGGGCCTGAATGCCGGCCTTTTGCGGGCGGCCGGGCGCCGCGGTCGGGGCGGAACGAATGAGCGTGTTTTTCGAAGAACTGGATTATCGCCCGACGCCGATCGGGGCGCTCAGCCTGCGGCGCCGCCGGTCGCTTTCCTCCGGCCTCGATGTCTACGAAATCAAGCTCGGCGACGAATACCTGATGTCGAGCCAGTTCACCGCGGCCGAGATCGATCTGGCGCGGCTGGGGCTGGCGGCGCTTTCGCGGCCGGACCTCGACGTTGTCGTCGGCGGGCTCGGCCTCGGCTACACCGCGCAGGCGGTGCTGGAACATTCCACCGTGCGATCGCTGGTCGTGGTCGACGCGCTGGCCGAGGTGATCGAATGGCACGAGCAGGGTTTGCTGCCGCTCGGCAAGCATTTGACCGGCGATCCGCGCTGCCGCCTCGTCCACGGCGACTTCTTTGCGATGACGCTTTCCGCCGAGGGCTACGACAAGCGCGCACCGGCGCGCCGCTTCGATGCCGTGCTTGTCGACATCGACCACTCGCCGCGAAACTGGCTGCATCCGCGCCATGCCGCTTTGTACGAGAAGGCGGGACTTGCCCGGCTGGCCGAACATCTCACGCCCGACGGAGTTTTTGCATTGTGGTCGAACGATCCGCCGGACCAGGCATTCGAACGTGTGTTGTCGGATGTGTTTGCAACCTCGGCGACGCATGTCGTGACCTTCGACAATGCCGCAGGCGAGCACACCGCGACCAACACCGTTTACGTCGCCCGGACGGCTTGACGGCCTGGCGGGCGAAGAAATAGCGAAAACGCAACATCGCGCTGTCGCCGTCCGGTCGATCGCGGTGCGGGACGACGTGTGGCAGGCCGTCCAACTTGCCGATGCCAACCAAGCGTGCGATGCTGACCGGACTAAAGAACAAGGAAAGCAGCGGGTTGACCCGGGCTTATCCAGAGCTCTCAAGAGCCAGACATCGGGCAGGACCTCCAGGAGATTTTCAAATGAGATTGAAGCATATCGCAGGGCTGCTTTCTGCGGCCGCCATGTCGGTCGCGCTGGCAGGTGGCGCATCGGCCCAGGACAAGACCGTCAAGATCGGTATCATTTTTCCTCTGAGCGGAAATGCGGCCAGCGCCGGCGTGCACGGCAAGGCGGCGATCGAAACCGCGGTCGAGGTCATCAATAATGCCCATCCCGAACTCGGCAATCTGCCGCTGGCGAAGAATGCCGGCCTCGCAGGTCTCGGCGACGCCAAGGTCGACGTGGTGTTTGCCGACAACCAGGGCAGCCCCGCGGTCGGACAGAACCAGGCGCTTCGCCTGATCACCGAAGAAAAGGTGGTTGCGCTCGGCGGCGCCTATCAGTCCGGCATAACGCTGACGACGAGTGCGATCTCCGAAAAATACGGGATCCCCTTCGTCAACGGTGAGTCGGTTGCGGCCAATCTCACCGAACGCGGCTTCAAATGGTTCTTCCGCGTGACACCGGTGGCGTCCGATTTCGCCAAGATCTATCTCGACTTTCTCAAGGACATGAAGGCCAGCGGACAAAAGGTCGATAACGTCGCGATCGTCCATGAAAACACCGAATACGGTACTTCTGTCGCCAGCGTCATCACCTCCGTGTTCAAGGAAAATGGCCTCAGCATCGGGCTTGACGTTGCCTATGCCGCCAACACGACCGACGTGCAGAGCCAGGTGCTTCAGCTCAAGGACAAGAAGCCGGACGTGGTGATCATGGTCAGCTATACGTCCGATGCGATCCTCTATGCCAAGACCATGCAGGCGCTCGACTACAAGCCTCCGATGATCATTGCCGACAATTCCGGCTTTTCCGACCCGTCGTTCATCAAGGCCGCCGGAAAGCTGACGCAAGGCCTGTTCAACCGGTCTTCGTTTTCGATCGGAGCTCAGGGAACGCCGACCTATCTGATCAACGAGCTCTACAAGAAGAAGAGCGGCGGCGACGATCTCGACGATACTGCGGCGCGCCAGATGCAGGGCTTCTTCGTCCTGGCGGAGGCGATCGACCGTGCCGGCTCGACCGAGCCTGCCAAGATCCAGGCGGCGCTGAAGGCCACCGACCTGAAGCCCGATCAGTTGATCATGGGTTACAAGGGCGTCAAGTTCGACGACAAGGGCCAGAACGTCTTGGCCGCCGGACTGGTGATCCAGTTGCAGGACGGTGTGAACTACGTGCCGGTGTGGCCAAAGCAACTCGCCAAGACCGCCCCGGTATTGCCGTACAAGGGTTGGTAACCGGCTTGAAGGGCGGGGCATTGGTCCCGCCCTTTTTCATTCGCTCAGTTTGATTTCCCCCGGTCGCGATCGCACGAGTTCAAGCCGCTGATATGTCCTCCATCCTCGTTCAGGTGATCGTCGGCGGCCTGTTGCTCGGCGCGGTCTATGCGCTGTTTTCATCCGGCCTCACGCTGATCTGGGGCATGATGAACATCGTCAATTTTGCCCATGGCGATTTCGTCATGCTCGGCATGTACGTCGCCTTCGTGGTCTGGACGCTGCTCGGCGTCGGGCCGTTCGTCGGCGCGCCGGTGGCGGCGCTGGTGCTGGCGACGGTCGGAGTCATCGTCTATTTCGGGTTGATCCGCAGCGTAATGAAAGGGCCGATGCTGGCCCAGATTCTCGGCACCTTCGGGCTCGCTTTGCTGCTGCGCTACTCCGTATTCTGGGGGTTCGGCGCCAATTTTCAGACCTTGCCGGCGGATCTGGTCGGCGGCACCTATGACGTGCTCGGCATCAAGCTGCAGGCCTCGCGGCTGTTGGCCGGGGTCGTCGCACTCCTGGTGACGCTCGCTTTACATTTGTTGCTGACGCGGACGTCGCTGGGCTCGAAGATGCTGGCGGTCGCCGAAGACGCCACCGCGGCGCAGCTGATGGGCATCCGCCCCGACAGCATGCAGGCGATCGCCTGGGCGATCGCGGCCGGCGCGACCGGCTTGGCCGGCGCGTTGATTGCGACCTTCTTCTATATCGCGCCGACCGTCGGCGAGACACTCGGCATCGTCGCCTTTGTCACGGTGTCGCTCGGCGGCTTCGGCAGCGTGCCCGGCGCGTTGGTCGCGGGACTTCTGATCGGCGTCATCGAGTCGGTCTCGGCCTACTGGATCGGCGCTGTTTACAAGGACATCGTGGTCTATTCGCTGTTCCTGTGTTTCCTCTGGTTCCGGCCGCAAGGCTTGATGGGCAAGATGTGATGCGGCGTTTTCTCTGGCCCACCGTCGCGCTCGCGCTGATCATCCTGTATCCGCTGGTGTTCACCACGCCGTTCCAGCAGCGGCTCGGCGCGCTGGTCCTGCTCTATGCGATTGCGGCGTCCGCCTGGAACATCATCGGCGGGTATGCCGGCCAGGTATCGGTCGGCCATGTCGTGTTCTTCGGCTGCGGGGCCTATGCGTCGATGGCGGCCTACACGCATTTCGCGCTGCCGCCGCTGGTCGGCATTCCCGCAGGGATCGCAGCCAGTGTGGCGATTGCGGACGTGATAGGTGTGCCGACGCTGCGGCTGTCCGGGCATTATTTCAGCATGGCGACCATCGCGGTCGCCGAACTCGCCCGGCTGATCGTCACCAATACCGAATTTCTCGGTGCCGCCG
>JBBRSX010000265.1:0-4338 GCA_038244925.1 Hyphomicrobiales bacterium
CAGGCCAAGGCCATTCTCGACCTTCGGCTGGCCCGCCTGACCGCGCTCGGCCGCGAGGAAATCGGCGAGGAACTCGACCGGCTGGCGGTCGAAATCGCCGATTACCTCGAGATCCTGCGCTCGCGCGCCCGCGTCCAGACCATCATCAAGGACGAACTCGCCGCGGTGAAGTCGGAATTCGCCACCCCGCGCAAGACCGTCATCATGGAGCATGAAGGCGAGGTCGAGGACGAGGACCTGATCCAGCGCGAGGACATGGTGGTCACGGTCTCGCATGCCGGCTACGTCAAGCGCGTGCCGCTGTCGACCTACCGGGCGCAGCGCCGCGGCGGCAAGGGCCGTGCGGGCATGCAAACCCGCGACGAGGATTTCGTCAGCCGGCTGTTCGTGGCCTCGACCCACTCGCCGGTGCTGTTCTTCTCCTCGCGCGGCCAGGTCTACAAGGAAAAGGTCTGGCGGCTGCCGATGGCAGCTCCGAACGCGCGCGGCAAGGCGCTGATCAACATCCTGCCGCTGGAGCAGGGCGAGCGCATCACCACCATCATGCCGCTGCCGGAGGATGAATCCTCCTGGGCCAATCTCGACGTGATGTTCGCGACCACCGGCGGCACGGTCCGCCGTAACAAGCTGTCCGACTTCGTCGATGTCCGCCGCTCCGGCATCATCGCCATGAAGCTCGACGAAGGCGAGGCGATCGTCGACGTCCAGATATGCACCGAGCACGACGACGTGCTGCTGACCGCCGCCGGCGGCCAGTGCATCCGCTTCCCCGTCACCGACGTGCGCGTCTTCACCGGCCGCACCTCGATGGGTGTGCGCGGCATCGCGCTCGCCGGCGGCGACACGCTTATCTCGCTGGCGATCCTGCGACACGTCGAGTCCGGCTCCGACGAGCGGACGGCCTATCTGAAGATGCGCCGCGTGGTATCCGGCGACGCTACGTCCGGCGACGCCCCGGCCGAAGAGCCCGTGGATGCGGAGGCCGAGGAGAGTTCGGGCGCGATCCAACTCTCGTCGGAGCGCTATGTCGAGATGTCGGCACAGGAACAGGTCGTGCTCACCGTGTCCGTCAATGGTTACGGCAAGCGCACCTCGTCCTACGAATACCGAACCACCGGCCGCGGCGGCAAAGGCATCGTCGCGATGTCGGTCAACAACCGCAACGGCAAGCTGGTGGCCTCGTTCCCGGTCGAGGATAGCGACCAGATCATGCTGGTGACGGATAAAGGCCAGTTGATCCGCTGTCCGGTCGAGGGCATCCGGATCGCCGGCCGCTCGACCCAGGGCGTCATCGTGTTCGACACCGCCGAGGACGAGCATGTGGTGTCGGTCGAGCACATCGGCGACGACGGCGAGAATGGCGACAACGGTAACGGCGGCTAGCGGCTGATCTTGCCGGCCTGCACGTTGCCGTCTATCCCGGCGACTACATCGATCCTGATTGCGATGTCGCTGGATGACGGCGGCATCGACGCTATCCTCGACGTCACCGCAGAGATATTCGGCGCGACGGCGCGCGAACTCCATTTCAACGGGTAGTGATCAACGGGCGTCGAGGCCGCCTGTTCCGTGAACCAATTGAGGTGCCGAGGCGACCAAGAGTGGCGAATTTGTTCGCTGAAAATATCGGAACCACTCATGTCCTCGACTGCCTTGATCTGGACCATCGTCGCCGCCGCCGTCTGCTGGTTCATCGCCATCAATCAGATTTACGCGCTGTGGAAATCGTTCGGAGATAGTTCTTCGCAACGCCATTGGTCGGTAACGCAGGGCAAGATTACGATATCCAAATTGGGCGTATCACCCTCCCATCCGTCGGGTCTTGATCCCGTGGATGCGGGCGCCACGATGCGCTATCACTATCGCGTCGGCGGCAAGGACTACGAGGGCGACGGCTTTCATATCGGAGGCAAGTCACGCGCTGTGGGCCTGATTGCGAAGGCGCTGATCAAGAAATACCCGGAAGGCCGCGACGTTGACATCTACTACGACCCGGCCGATCCGGCACGCTCCGCGCTCGAACAGAAGAGCCGCAGCACCACGGCGCCGACGACCATCGTGTTCCTGGTCGTATTTACCGCGATAGCGGGCATCCTGACCGCGCATGCCATTGCGGGCAAGATGATCATGATGTCGAACGGACTTCCGATGGCCGCACTCGGTCTTCCCTCGGCAGCACTTCTGATCGCCGTCGGCGCCATCGTGATCTATTTCATCCAGCGCCGCGACTTCAAGGCGAGCGCTTCATGGCCAGCCACACCAGGCCAGATCGTCAGTTCCAAGATCATCGAGGAGACGGAACGGCGCCGCGATGACGATGGCCGCGAACGCGAAGACACCACGTATCGCCCCGACATCCGTTTCGCTTACCGTGCCGGCGACAACGACTATGCGACGGATACGTGGAAGCTCGGGGGGATCATGGGCTCCGGTTCGCCGAAATATGCCGAGAAGATTGTCGGTCGTTATGCCGCCGGCCTGAACGTGAAGGTCTACTATGATCCTGATCATCCCGATGTCGCGGTGCTCGAGCCTGCAAATCGGGACGGGGCGTCAATGCCACTGATTTTCGCAGCGGCCTTCGGGTTCGCCGGCGTGCTGTTCATGTGGCTGTTTACGCATGGCCACTGGGTCAATGCGGCGACGGGCGTTTGATTGCTGTAAATATCGCCTGATCTCCGGCGTCCGCGCGCCAGATCTCGATCCCGGTGCCGAACTCTACCACCTGCCTGGTCGGCAAGCCGAAGAACGCCGCCGAATCGAAAAGGCCCTCAAGGGGCATCTTGAGGGCCTCGATCCAGAGCAATCCGGAAGAAACAGAGCGTCGTTGTCAGGTCAGCGGTTACGGGTTGCGGTCGGCGGTAACCAGGCGCGCTTCACGCACATTCGACTTGGTGCCGGAGGTGCGCAGGCAGGAAGCTTCGAAATTCGGCCAGGCCTGCTGCGAGCAGTCCTTGCCGACCAGATGGATATCGAGCCGGTCGCCCTTGGCGAGGGCCTGCGGCACGCTGGCTTCGACGGTGGGGGCAAAGCCGGGCAATACGGTGAGCGCGGTGGCGATGAATGCAGCGGCGGCGATTGCGGAAAATGCCTTGATCATGACGGTCCCCTGTCATGGGCCTTCGCGGCCCGTCGTTTCGTTGGTTGAAGTTCTAGCCAGCGCAAGTTTCCGGCTGTCTTCACCAGCCCCGAAAATGGTTTCGTCCCGCCCGAGTTTTGTTTCGTCGTCCGTTGGCCGACGAAACATTGGCCGGTTGCCAAGCAGACGCTTTGACCCCGAAACTGGTTCACTGGCCGATCCCAAATAAAAAGCCGGGCCGCCAAGGAACCAGTGGAAGGAACCCGGGGCAGGAACAAGGGCAGGGACCAAGGCAGGAAACCGTCGAAGGAACCGGGTCCGGCTTGCCCGGCCGCCCGGGGCGGGGTAGAGGGGGCCTATGCCCCGTATCGCGCTTTATCCCGGGTCGTTTGACCCCGTCACCAACGGCCATCTGGACGTGGTCCAGCACGCCGTCGGCCTGTGTGACCGCCTGATCGTCGCGATTGGCGTTCATCCCGGCAAAAAGCCGCTGTTTTCGACCGAGGAGCGCCTGGAGATGGTCCGGGCGGTGGTTGCCCCGGTCGCCGCCAAGGCCGGCTGCGCCTTCGACGCCACCACCTATGACAATCTGACGGTCACGGCGGCCCAGAAGGCCGGTGCGACCATCATGATCCGGGGTCTGCGCGACGGCACCGACCTCGACTACGAGATGCAGATCTCGGGCATGAACGAGACCATGGCGCCGGAGGTGCACACCGTGTTCCTCCCGGCCTCGGTCAAGGTCCGCCCGATCACCGCCACACTGGTACGTCAAATCGCTGCCATGGGCGGCGATGTATCCGCGTTCGTGCCGCCATCGGTCGCAGCCAGCCTGAAGACCAAATTCGCCGGCTGACGCGTCAACACGCGACGACAATCGTTTTCCTGTTTTACCTGACCGGAGTTTTCATGATCCGAATTCTCGCCGTACTCGCTGCGCTGATCTGCGCGGCTCCCGCCATCGCCCAGCCGCTGCCCGCCAACCTCGACAAGGCGAATGCGATCGTGATCGACACCACCAAGGGTCGCATCGTGATCAAGCTGCGGACCGATGTCGCCCCCGAGCACGCCGAACGCATCAAGCTGCTGGCGCGCGAGGGCTACTACAACAACGTGCCGTTCCACCGCGTGATCGGCGGCTTCATGGCGCAGACCGGCGACGGCAAGAATTTCAACGGCACTGGCGGTTCGAAATATCCGAACCTGAAGGCCGAATTTTCCAAGGTGCCGTTCACGCGCGGCATCGTCGGCATGGCGCG
>JBBRSX010000266.1:0-4249 GCA_038244925.1 Hyphomicrobiales bacterium
CGCCTAAACGGCAGCCGGCGGAATAGGATTGAGGCGACAAACCTGCCAGATATGCGCCAGTTGGCACGGCCGACCCTGTTTGTCGGATTGACCTTAAAGATGAGAATCTCACGTTAACGTCAATTTCTAATCCCGGAACAACCGGCGGGCGATGGTTGTGTCGCCGGTTTGGATCAATCCCAGCCTCTTGAGGTCGAACCACAGTGCTGCTGGCTCGGACGCCAGCTGCTTGACGGCGGCGGCCGCAATGGCCTGAACAGCTTCCGGCCATGCGGCAAAGTTGCGGCGGCAACTGGGTCGTGCAGCGGCTTTGCCCGGCCCGCTATAGTTCTTATTCCACATTCGCCACATGATTGGCGCTCCATTCTTCAGCGAACCGATTTCTGAACGTCCGCTGCGCGATTTGGGCCAATAGATCGGCGTCGCGATGGCGCGGAATATTCGTTCGACAACCGGTGCTTCGGCGTGATTGTACATCGTCATGCCGACGATGTTGAAGATGTCTTCTCGCGTTGCGACGAGATCGCCTGAAAGTTCAACGCTGTCGAGGAACCAGCTCCTGGTGGGCTGCGCCCTGGTAAGTGTGCCGCCGCACCGTCCACAATAAAGAGCAACGGCGATCTTCCACCGGTGCAATACGATTTTGCCTAAACTGCGTCGGGCAAATTCAGCTTCGCAAGCAGCACATGTCTTTGCCGCAGTTCCCATCGAGACGAACATCAGGCCTGCCCGGGGTATGCCCGCGAAGCTGCGTTGCACAAGATCAGACTTTTCTGTGCCAAGCGCAACTGCGAGTAGCTGGATATCCCCTGGCTGGGCGGCCCAATCGACCGTCTTCGGGTCTGTTGCTATCGTGCCGAGTTGTTCCAACATCGCGCGCGCGTTCGTTCCGTAAGTTGCTGCTGCTCGTTGCAACCACGACGACATCAATTCGTCTTTTTCCGGTACCGTAACAATTGGCAGGCGCCCGTGGCGCCGCGATGCGGACAGCATAATGCGCCAGCCTATGCGACAAGGCTTTGTTCACGGAGCGACGGTTGCCAATGCTCGATTGCTTCGGGCCTGATGCATTCCGCGCCTGAGACGATTGCCCGTACCGTCAAGTCTGCCATCATTTCGAAAATCCGCGCGGTATTCCCTCGTGTTACCCTGATGATCGCCTGCAACGCCGGGGTGTCGAGCACTGATGGCGCGACGAGCGGCAGATGCCGAATGATCGTAGCGATCAATCCCCGAAAGTCAGCGTCTGGTGTCCATGGTGCAAGCTGGATCATACCGAAGCGGCGGGCCAGTTGCGTATCCGCAGCCAAGGCCTCGCGTGCCGTGTCGATCCCCAGACACACAAGGCTGATCGACAGTTCGTTCGAGAACCAGCGAAGCTGGGTCAGAACGCGTCGCTGCTCCCGGAATGAGCCGGCAAGCATATTATGCGCTTCGTCAAACACGATGACGCGGACGCCGATTTCGCGATACAATCGAACTGCCATGAACATAGCGTCGGCTGTCGCGATGCGCGGACCATGCACCGCGCCGATGGCGTGCAACAGCGCCATGTAGAAGGTCCGGTCTGACGGTGTCGATTGCATCTGGATGACGACAACTGGTCTGGCGAGGTGCTGGGCAGGTTCATCAAATTGTTCAGGATGGAGTGTTGCAAAGCGCCGGACGATCTGGGTTTTGCCGATACCGGATTCGCCGACAACCAGCAGGCTTGGCATGCGGCTGTTACGCGGCCATGCGACAAGCTCGTTCATCCGGTCTAGGACAGCAGCAGCGCGTGGGTAGTTCACCCATTTGTCGGCGCGCGCGAACAGAATGCGCTGGTCGTCGGTCGCCGCCTCAATCCAGTTCGGGTAACCGGGTTCAGCGCCGTCGCCTGGGGTCATCCATCATCTCCATCGAAAATGTCTGCAGCGCCGGATCGCTGGAATCTATAGTGCCCAGATCGATGGGCTCGACCTTGGGCGTCGACGGCAAGGATGGCCGAACAGCGACTGCTTTGCGCGCCAACTTCGTACGTGCAGCCGCGGTATCTTCGATCGCGCGTTGGGCATCGATGCTCTTGAAGATGACATCCTCGTTGGCTTCGCGACGGCCTTGGGCGGTCAGGCGCGACGTGGCACGCCGGAGTTCCCAAAGCGTAACCGGCGCACGCCTTGTATCGGCGTAGTTGGCCTCGACATAGCGATCCTCGCCGGGAAGCCGGACATAGACGCTTGAAAGATCGCGGGGATCATAGCGGACCTGGAGCTTGCCGACGTCGCGCCCGATAAACTGCGTAAGCGCGTCCGACCAATAGCGAATGCCGAACAGATGGACACCGTCGCGTCGCACGAGGCGCCACTGAGAGGGCAGAAGATGCACCAGAAATGCCATGCGATCGCTCGGCATGCGCAGCCCTGACACCGGCGCAAGTTCGGCCCAGACAGCCGCGGGGGGGCGCTTCAGCGCCGAGTGTACCCGGTTGTGGTATTTGCCGAGGATCTCATACGCCAGCCAGGCGTCGAGTTCTTTCAGCGTAAGTGTGGCGCGGGCTTCTGACAGATATCCACCGCGTTTCTGAATATTCGAGAATGTCGTGCCGGGAAGCAGGTGGATGGCGCCCATGGTCGTGCCGATCAGGCGTTCGATGTGCCCGCCATAATGTGGTCGGGCTATTGGCCGGTGGATGACCTTGACGCTGAAATCCTCAAGCGCGCGGGTAAAATCATGGCCTCGGAAATCTGGGCCGTTATCGACGTGCACGCTCCTCGGCAGGCCGGCAACCGGCCAGGGCAGATCAACTTCGCGGTCGGCAAGCCATTTGTCCTTCTCGAATACCGAGTGGGCGAAGGTGACACCGGTCCGGGTCGTCGATGGATCGTCGAGCCCGACATAATAGCCGGTGACCATCCTCGTGCAGACATCGATCGCCAGCGTCAGCACTGGCCTGTCGATAACTTGCCGGCTGATCTCATCGACGATGAACACGTCGACAACCGTGTGGTCGATTTGAACGACATCGAGCGGCAAGGCGGCTGAATAGCCGCCGACCGCCGGGTCGAGCGCGATGGCTGCAGCGACCCCTTCGCGGCGGAGCGTGGCATCGCGCAAATCAAGGTCGCCGATCCGCCGCTTCACTGTTCGCCATGCCGGCTTCGCCAGACCGGCATTGTGGCATGCCGTATGGATACGCCCCATCAGATCGCTGATTCTTGGCTTCTCACTTCTCAGGTAAAATGTATCGATAAGCTCCGCGATGATCGCATCGATCCTGGCGTCCAATGGCCTGCTGCCGGCACGTCGTCCCTTTTGCCTTGGCACCAAGGAAGAGACTCTCTGGCTCGATATCCAGCGTTGTCGCCATCTAAATATCGTTGCCCGGCTGACACCGAGAAGCTCGGCAGCTCCCACCGCCGTCAAGCGCGCACCATCGCCTTTTGCGCCAAACGTTCTTTCAATAACGCTCGCACGCCGTCGCGCCTCGCCCCAATCTGCTTCGTCAGCGCGATCTTCATCCAGAAGTTGCTCAGATCCAAGCATCGCAAGAACGTCGCATATAAGGGTCAGCTCGGCAATCGATCTGTCTCACATTCAAGATCAACGTCTCAATTTAGGGTCAATCGTAACCGATTGAATTTTCAGAACCGACCGTCTCACGTTTAAGGTCAACCCGACATTCGTTGTCGATGACTGCGATCAGCCGCGCGATCGCAGCAGGGTCCGCGGCCTGACGCTGCAGGCGCTTCAGTTCCTCCATGGTTCGGCGATTGCGCATCAGCGCGAGCCGCGACCAGTTGCTGAAGTCGGCGAAATAGCTCCCCGGAATGACGAGCGACTTGTCGAAGGAGCGGTATTCGCTGCCCTTGCCGAGCAGCGGCAGCACAAGGTGGTCAAGCAGCCGGAAATCAAAGTCGTCGCCTGCGATATAGTCGTTCGCGGATCCATGAAGTCGCGGACGGCGGGCATTGGCTTGGTCACCCTGTCGCCGGCGGGCGTTCCGGCCGAGGGTGTGCATTCAGCAGGCCACCAAGCAGCTGGTTGGGGAACTGGCGGTTCAAGGTGATCGCATAGAAGGTCTCAGTGAGCTGGGGGATACGGCAATGCTCGACCAGCAAGCCGGATTGCAGCTCATCGCGGACAACGATCGGTGGCACGAGCGTCACTCCGTCGCTCTCGCGTGCGCGCAGCCGCAACATGGCCATGACGTCTACTTCGGCGAGAATGATCGGCCGAATGCCGGCAAGATCGAGCAGATTGTCGAACCCCG
>JBBRSX010000267.1:0-3796 GCA_038244925.1 Hyphomicrobiales bacterium
ACAAACGACGCTGACCGGGGACCGCACCGAATTTCTTGGCCGCGACGGTGCAGTCGGCCGCCCACAGGCATTGGCATCGGGGCGCCCACTATCGGGAAGCGTCGGGGCAGGGCTAGACCCTTGCGCCGCACTTCAGACAAAGCTGCAACTCGCCCCCGGCGCTACATCCGAAATCGTGTGCTTTCTTGGCCAGGCGTCCAGCGCCGAAGCGGCGCAAGCTCTGGTGATCAAATATCGCGCTGCAAATCTTGAGGCGGTGCTGGCAGCGGTCATTGCGCAATGGAATGAAACGCTCGGCGTCCTTCAGATCAGCACGCCCGATCGCGCGCTCGATATCATGTTCAATCGCTGGATGCCCTATCAGACGCTTGCCTGCCGTGTGTGGGCGCGCAGCGCATTTTATCAGGCGAGCGGTGCCTATGGCTTCCGTGACCAGTTGCAGGATGTGCTGGCGCTTTGCGTGGCACGGCCCGATATCGCGCGCGCTCATCTGTTGCGTGCCGCCGGTCGCCAGTTTGTTGAAGGCGATGTCCAGCATTGGTGGCTGTCGGAATCGGGACGCGGCGTGCGCACCCGCGTTTCAGACGATCGCAGCTGGCTGGCCTATGCCATCGCGCATTATGTGTCGGTCACTGGCGACACGGGCGTGCTCGACGAACCGGTGCCGTTCCTTGTCGGCCCGATACTGAAAGAAGGCCAACACGATGCTTTTTTTCAGCCGAGCATCACAACCGAGCAGCCCAGTCTTTTCGATCATCTGGCACTGGCGCTCGATGCCAGCCTGGCAACCGGCGCGCACGGCCTGCCGCTGATAGGGACCGGCGACTGGAACGACGGCATGGATGCGGTCGGCGCGGATGGCCGCGGCGAAAGCATCTGGCTGGGCTGGTTCCTTTATGGCGCATTGACCGATTGCGCACGCCTCGCCGATCAACGCTTCCTCCCCGAAAAGGCTGACGCATGGCGCCGCCATGCCGCACTGCTGCAGTCGTCACTCGATGGAACCGGTTGGGATGGGGACTGGTACCTGCGCGCCTTTTTCGACGATGGTTCGGCGCTTGGATCGGCTGGCGACAGCCAGTGCAGGATCGATTCGATCGCTCAGTCATGGGCAGTCATTTCGGGTGCCGGCGATCCTGGCCGTGCGACGCGCGCGATGGAAGCGCTCGACCGATATCTGGTGCGCCGCGACGATCGCCTGGTGCTGCTGTTTGAACCGCCATTCGACCATCCGGAGCGCGATCCCGGGTATATCAAGGGGTATCCGCCCGGAATTCGCGAGAATGGCGGCCAATATACCCATGCCGCGACATGGGCAGCGCTTGCCTTTGCCAAGCAGGGCGATGGTGATCGCGCCGGCGAACTTCTCGCCATGCTCAATCCGATACACCACGCCGATACGGCTGCCGTGATCAGCCGCTACAAGGTCGAGCCCTATGTGATCTGTGCCGATGTCTATTCGCAGGCACCGCATATCGGGCGCGGCGGCTGGACCTGGTACACCGGCTCAGCGGCATGGATGTACCGCGTGTCGCTCGAGGCTGTACTGGGGTTCCAGCTCACCGGCGATATGCTGCGGATCGATCCGTGCATCGCGCACGACTGGCCGGGCTTCGCCATCGTGTTCCGCCATCGGTCGACCACTTATAATATCGTCGTCGACAATCCCCAGAATGTTTGCCGCGGCGTCGTCGCGATCCGGCTGGACGACGCAGTGTTGCCCGTCGCCGCACCGATTATGCTTGTCGATGATGGTACGACACATCGCCTGCACGTTACACTCGGCGCCGCCCGATAGAGGTCATCATGCCAGAAAACATCAGCCCCCTTGCCGGCAAGCCGGCGCCGCGATCGCTGCTCGTCAACGTGCCGCGGCTATTGACGGCCTATTTCACGCTGACACCCGATCCGGCCAACGCCAGTCAGCGCGTGTCGTTCGGCACGTCCGGGCATCGCGGTTCGGCGTTTACGAGCGCCTTCAACGAAGCCCATGTCCTCGCAATCACTCAAGCAATCTGCGCGTGGCGTTCGCAGGCGGGCATCGATGGCCCGCTGTTTCTGGGCATGGACACCCATGCGCTGTCCGAAGCGGCGTTTGCCAGCGCCATCGAAGTGCTAGCTGCAAATGGCGTCGAAACGATGATTGACAATGCCGGCGGCTATACGCCGACGCCAGTCATCTCTCACGCCATCCTCGGCTACAATAAAGACCGAAGGACCGGTCTTGCCGATGGCATCGTTATCAGCCCCTCGCACAATCCGCCTGATGAAGGCGGATTCAAATATAATCCGGCAAACGGCGGCCCGGCCGACACCGCCATCACCGGATGGATTGAGGCCGCGGCAAACCGGTTTCTCACTGACGGAATGAGGGATGTCCGCCGTATCCCTTTTGAAAGGGCGCGCAAGGCCGCGTGCATCCACGAGCACGACTATGTGACGCCGTATGTCGCTGACCTTGCCGATGTCGTCGACATGGCAGCGATCAGCGCCGCAGGTGTTCGCATCGGCATCGATCCACTAGGCGGTGCCGCCGTCCATTATTGGCAGCCGATCATCGACCGCTACAAGCTCGCCGCAACGGTGGTCAACGATGTCGTCGATCCGACCTTTGCCTTTATGACGGTCGATCATGACGGCAGGATCCGGATGGATTCTTCATCGCCATGGGCAATGACCAAGCTGGTGGCACTACGCGACCGCTATGACATCGCCTTTGCCAACGATACCGACGCCGATCGGCACGGCATCGTTTGCCCGTCGGTCGGGCTGATGAAGCCCAACGACTATCTGGTCGTGACAATCGACTATCTGTGCCGCAACCGACGGGCATGGCCAGCCGGCGGCGCAATCGGAAAGACAGTCGTTTCCAGTGCGATGATAGATAGGGTGGCGGCGAGGCTTGGCAGAAAGCTTTTCGAGGTGCCGGTCGGCTTCAAATGGTTCAGTGCCGGGTTGATGGACGGATCGCTGGTGTTCGGAGGCGAAGAAAGCGCAGGCGCATCGTTCCTGCGCCGCGATGGCTCGGTTTGGACAACAGACAAAGACGGGCTAATCATGGGCCTGCTGGCTGCCGAGATAACGGCACGCGTCGGTGTCGATCCTGGCAGCTATTATATCAAGGCGACGCGCGAATTGGGAGTGTCGCACTATTTGCGAACCGACGCGCCGGCGTCGCAAAAGCATCGCAATATGCTGAAAAACCTTGCGCCGGAGGCAATCACGGTGACTTCGCTGGGGGACCAGTCGATTCTGGCGAAGCTGGACCGGGCACCGGGCACTGGCGAGCCAATAGGCGGGATCAAAGTGGAGGCGCAGGACGGCTGGTTCGCTGCCCGCCCGTCGGGAACCGAGGACATCTACAAGATCTACGCCGAGAGTTTTCGAGATGCCGCCCATCTCAAGCAAATCCGGGATGAGGCCCAGGCGTTGATCGATCAGCAATTCGCAGAGGCATAGCCAGCGCCGGACAAGTTTCCCTACCGCGAAGTTGCAACGTGGCGTATGGAATCGAGACAGGACAATACGGACTCTAGGTAGTGGCCGCTCCTTTCGTATGCCGCACAAGATCCTATTCTTCGCTTAACGCAAGGTCAGTTCACATGTCGTCAGTTTAGTTCTGGGAATGGCCTGCGCTAAACGAAAAAAGGGTGCGACCATGGCTGAAACAACAAATGCGGTGCCTGATAGCGCCGCCAAAGATTTGCCGATTACGATTGCCGAAGACGGTCAGCCTCGCACGAAGCGGACGCTGCGGTTCTCTCCCACCTTCGAAAGTCCGTCACCGGCACGAGCG
>JBBRSX010000268.1:0-3783 GCA_038244925.1 Hyphomicrobiales bacterium
AAGGCGATCGTCTGGTTGCCGATATGGCCGATCGTGAACAGCGGCTCGATATTGAACTGATGGATCGGGTCGATTTTCATCCGCGCGGCTCTTTGTCCACCGGCCTGGCCGGCAATCGAATTTCAAATGTCGTGACTTCCCATCAACGATCAGCGTTTGCCCGAGCCCGCACCCGCGGACCTCACCACGTTGACCACGCCGGCGACGAAGCCGAGCAGAACAAACACGATGAAACCGAACGGTGATGTCGACAATAAACGGTCGAACCCCCAGCCAATCGCCGCCCCGACGACAACACCCGCGATCAACTCCGAGGAAAGGCGGAAACCGAGCGCCATCGCCGAGGCTCTGGCAGCCGTGTCTCCGCTTTCGGTTCCGGGTTGGTCAGTCCCGACTTTGCGGCTGTCACGAATTTCGGACAACCGCTGATCCAGACTTCCGAGCCTTGCGGAAAGCGCAGCTTCGTCGGATGCCGATTGATCGCGTTTTCCACTTGCGTTGTCGTTGTTGTCTTCGGCCATGCCCAAGACCCTAAACGATGCCGCGGTTGATGGAAAATGCGCCCGTCACCCTTAAAAGCCGCGCGGACCATACTTACCGCGTCTAATCAAGTCAAGATTACGCCGTAACCAGTTAGTGCTTTGATTTAGCTGGATTTATTTGAGAGATGTCCCCGGCCCTGTGGACCTGCAATCGCAGTGCAGCAGCTGGCACATCACGGAGCGATCTTGCGCGCGTTTGGCGGCTCTGTTGGGATGCGCGAAACATCCGCTTATCCTCGCTCCGGAGCCCGCATGCCGCGTCAGGTCGACTACTATTTCTCGTTTCAATCGCCGTGGGCCTATATCGGACACGGATCCTTTCGCGACCTCGTAAGTACCTATGATCTCAAGGTGAATCACAAGCCCGTGGTGCTGGTCGACCTGTTTTCGGAGACCGGCGGATTGCCGCTGATGAAGCGCCATCCGGTGCGGCAGCGCTACCGGATGGTCGAGCTGCAACGCTGGCGCGACAAGCGCGGCCTGAAATTCCATCTGCAGCCGGCGAACTGGCCGTTCAACGCCCGGCTTGCAGACGGCGTCGTGATTGCCGCGATCGAACTCGGTCTCGACCCCGACCGCTATTTGCGGCGTGCTTTTGCCGCAGTCTGGGAGGACCAGCTCAATCTGGCGGATGCCGCGACGATTGCGAAACTGGCCGACGAATCGGGACTGCCCGGCAAGCAATTAGTGGAGCGGTCGGCAGCGGAGGAGGTCAGCGCGGCCTACGAGCAGAACCGCCAGGACGCGCTGTCCACCGACGTGTTCGGCTCGCCGGTCTACGTGCTGGACGGCGAGGTGTTCTGGGGACAGGACCGGATCGAATTACTCGGCGACGCGTTGAAGTCTGGCCGTATGGCCTATAGCTCAAGGGTCTGAAGCGTTTTCGAGTGAAGTGGGTACCGGTTCACGTCAGGAAAACGCGTCAAAACAAAAGGCCGCAGGCGGCTTGAACGTCGTCAAACTCTCGGCGCTTTGGCAGCGCAGTGACGGCTCAGGGAATCCGGTACGGTTCGGAGGCGGGAGCAAGCGCATGGCGAAATCGTCATCGAAATCCAAGTTTACCAGGTTTTGGTCTACCAGGTTTTGGTCCGTCGTCGCGGCTGCCGCCCTGGCGGTTTGTCTCGCCGGCGGTCATGCCCGCGCGGGCGCGATGCCCGACACTGAGAACGGCCGCTATGCGCTGTCGCCGCTGGCCGATGGCGTGCTGCGGCTCGATACGCGAACCGGCGCGGTCTCGACCTGCAACAACTCGGGCGCTGGCTGGGCCTGTTACGCCGTGCCCGACGAACGCGCGGCGCTGGACGCCGAAATCGGCCGGCTGCAGACCGACAATGAAAAGATGAAAGCCCGGCTTGCCGAGCGCGAGCCGACGGTGTCCGGCAAGATCGAAGAGCCGTTGCCGAAATCGGACTCGCTGAAAAGGCCCGAACCGAAAGTCGCCGAGGGCGAGCGCAAGATCGAAATCCCGTTGCCGAGCGACCGCGACATGGACCGCATGATGTCGTTCCTGGAGCGGGCCTGGCGGCGATTGATCGACATGGCCAACCGGGTGCAGAAAGATGTCAACGGCAAGATTTGAGCGGCTGGCGGACTCCCTCCATGCGTCGTGACTCCGCGGCCTCTCGATTTCAGGCGGTCTATGTCGATACCCTTTTATAACAGCTAACACCTGTGGTTATGGGTCCCTGCGTTCGCAGGGACGACGTTGAGAGACTGATCTTAATGACCGCACCCAAACTCTCCCGCACCGAGCCCTCCGCCGTCAGCGCCACCACCATCCTGTCCTCGCTGCTGACGGTGCAGACACGCGGCGCCGGCTTCACCGATCTCACGTCGCAAGTCCAAAAATTCGTCCGCGATGCCGGCGCGCGCGAAGGCGCGGTGACGCTGTTCGTGCGCCACACCTCGGCATCGCTGACGATTCAGGAAAATGCCGATCCGACGGTGCTCGAAGACCTGGCGACGGCGCTGAACCGGCTGGCGCCCGAAAATGCCGGATGGCGCCACGACACCGAAGGCCCGGACGACATGCCGGCGCATATCAAGACCATGCTGACCGCGACCTCGCTGCAAATCCCGGTGCTGCAAAGCGTGCCGGCTCTCGGCACCTGGCAGGCGATCTATCTGGTCGAGCACCGCGCGCGGCCGCACCGGCGCGAGGTCGTGCTGCAGTTCATCGGCGAGGTAGAGTAGAGCATGATCCGGAAAAGTGGGCACCGGTTTTCTCTGGCGACAAACGCGAAGCGTTTGCGCGGAGAGCATGCTCAAACAAGAAGATGATCGACGAGCATGATTCAACTCAGTTGAAGCATGCTCTGGAAGACAGGATTAAAAAAATCGGCCGCGGATTGCTCCGCGGCCGATTTGTTCGAGGTTACCGGCGACTGGCGCCGGATCAAGCTCAGGTCTTGGTGATGTCGACGTCCTTGGTTTCCGGCAGGAAGAGCGCGCCGATGACCACGGTGATCGAGGCGAAGATGATCGGATACCAGAGGCCTGCGTAGATATCGCCGGTCGAGGCCACGATCGCGAATGCGGTCGCGGGCAGCAATCCGCCGAACCAGCCGTTCCCGATGTGGTAGGGCAGCGACATCGAGGTGTAGCGGATCTTGGTCGGGAACAGTTCGACCAGCATCGCGGCGATCGGCCCGTACACCATGGTGACGAAGATCACCAGGATGAACAGCAGTCCGATCACGGCCGCGACCTGCGGACGGAAGATATCGAACGGGGTCGACATCTTGACGATGCCGGCGTCGCCTGCCTTGGGATAGCCGCCGGCAACCACCGCAGCCGATACCGCGGCATTGGAGGTCTTGGCGTCGGTGTAGGGTACGTCCTTGCCGTTGATCACGACCTTGACGCCGGAGCCTGCCGGTCCAGGCGCGGTCGAGTACCTGACCGAGGACTGGGCCAGCAGCGCGCGGGCGGTGTCGCAGGGCTTGGTGAACACGCGGGTACCGACCGGGTTGAACAGATCGCCGCAGCCTGCGGGATCGGCTACCACCTCGACCTTGGTGGATTCGATCGCCTTTTCCAGCGCCGGGTTGGCGTTGGTGGTGATCATCCGGAAGATCGGGAAGAAGGTCAGCGCCGCGATCAGGCAGCCCGCCAGGATGATCGGCTTGCGGCCGATCTTGTCGGAGAGGGCGCCGAACACGATGAAGAAGCCGGTGCCGAACAGCAGCGACCATGCGATCAGGAGGTTGGCGGTGTAACCGTCGACCTTGAGGATCGATTG
>JBBRSX010000269.1:0-3779 GCA_038244925.1 Hyphomicrobiales bacterium
CATCGGTTTCGCTTCGCTGGTACGTCCTTGTCATCATGATGTTCGCCTACACGATCAACATCGCCGACAGATATGTCATGTCTACGGTACTCGAACAGATCAGGCTCGAGTTGAAATTGACCGACAGCGGCGTCGCTTTCCTGACCGGAGTCTCGCTGGCCTTGTTCTACGTGACGATCGGCATACCGCTGTCCTGGGTAGCCGATCGATACAGCCGCCGGAACCTGCTCGCGGCGTCGATCACGATATGGTCGGCCATGACGACGTTGTGCGGATTATCGCAGGGTTATGTCCAGTTGCTGCTTGCGCGGATCGGCGTCGGGATCGGCGAGGCGGGCGGTACGCCTTCGTGCAACTCGATTGTCTGCGACTATTTCCCGGCGAGCCGCCGACCGATGGCGCTGACCATCTTCGCACTCGGCGCGCCGATCGGCGCGTGGCTGGGTGCCGACATGGCAGGAGCCGTCGCCCATGCCTATGGCTGGCGCGCAGCATTCCTCGTGCTTGGCGTTCCCGGGATTTTGCTGGCGACGGTCATCATGCTGACTATCAAGGAGCCGGCACGCGGCTGCCTCGATGCCGTTTCGAACGATGGCACACCGACGACGATGGAGACGCTGAAGTTCCTGTTTAGCCAGAAATCTGCGGTTCACGTCCTGATGGGCAGCGGCGTTTCGGCTCTCTGGGGGTGGGGCCTGATGTGGTTCACTCCGACGTTCATCCAGCGCACCTATAATCTCGATGTCGGAGCGGCCGGCGGCGTTGTTGGACCCATCCACCTGGTGATGGGGATCGCGGCGTCGCTGTTTACGGCTTGGCTGCTGGCCCGCCCGTCCTTCGTCGATCCGCGGCGGATCGTCTGGCTGCTCGGCGGCGTCACGGCGGTTGCGACCATACCGTCGATCCTCGCCTACTATACTCACTCGTTGCCGCTAGCGACCGCGATGTGGTGGCTCTTCATCCCGGCGATCTATTTCTACATCGGGCCGGCGTTTGCGCTCGGCCAGAATCTCGCGCCGCCAAAGATGCGCGCCATGTTTAGCGCGGTTGCGCTCCTCGTCGCCAACGTCTTCAACCTGATCGTCGCACCCCAGGGGGTCGGACTGCTGAGCGATTATTTTGCGGGGCCGGCGGGTGCGGACGCCGCGTCGCTGCGCATGGCATTGCTGATCCTCGCGCCGACCGGCCTCTGGGCGGCGTTCCACTATTTCATGGCCGCGAAAACGATAATTGCCGACCAGAAGCGGGCCATCGGATATGTCTGAGTTCGAAACGTTGAAATCGTACATCGGCGGTAGCTGGGTGCTTCCGCGCACGTCGACTTCGACGACCCAAGTCGTCAACCCGGCGACCGAAGGCGTCGTGGCACAGGTCGCGCTGTGCGGCCCCGACGATGTCGCGCTTGCGGTCAGCGCCGCACGGACAGCGTTCGACGGCTATGCGGCGCTGCCGCTCGCACACCGTATCGCGCTCGTCGAAAAGCTGATCACGATCTTCGAACGACGCTACGACGCCATGGTAACCGCGATCTCGACCGAGATGGGTGCCCCATACGACCTGTCGTACAATGCGCAGGCCGAATGCGGTCCCGGCCATCTCAAGGAAACGGTCAATGCTGCCCGATCGTTCGCCTGGAACAGCAAGATCGGCACGCATGCAAACCTGGTGCACGAGCCAATCGGCGTATGCGTGCTGATCACGCCGTGGAACTGGCCGATCAACCAGCTTGCCGCGAAAGTGGGTCCAGCACTCGTCGCGGGCTGCACCATGGTCTTGAAACCGAGCGAGATCGCTCCCCTTTCCGCTCAATTATTCGCCGAATTCATTGATGAGGCGGGATTTCCGGCAGGCGTGTTCAACATGGTGCACGGCACCGGTGCCGGCATCGGCGACGCGCTGACCAGCCACCCGCAGGTCGACATGATTTCGTTCACCGGATCGACGCGCGCGGGAATCCAGGTTGCGAAATCCGCGGCTGAGACGGTCAAACGCGTTTCGCAAGAGCTTGGCGGCAAGTCGGCCAACATCGTCTTTGCCGATGCGGATCTCGAAACGGCCGTCACGCGCGGCGTCAAACACTGTTTCGAGAACGCGGGCCAGTCGTGCAACGCGCCGACGCGCATGCTGGTCGAGCAGTCGGCCTATGACGAAGCGGTGGCCATCGCCGGTCGCGTCGCTTCCGAAATCAAGCTCGGCGACCCGCAGGACAAGGGGCCGCACTTGGGTCCCGTCGTCAGCGCGCTCCAGTACGGCAAGATCCAGCGCCTGATCGAGGCGGGCATCGCCGAAGGCGCGATCCTGGCGGCGGGCGGTCCGGGACGTCCAGAGGGTTTCGAGCGCGGCTACTACGTCAAACCGACGGTCTTCGCCGGCGTGCACAACCAGATGACAATCGCGCAGGAGGAAGTGTTCGGCCCGGTCCTGGTGATGATCCCTTTCGCCGATGAGGCCGAAGCCATCGCGATCGCCAATGACTCGCCCTATGGGCTTGCGGGCTATGTGCAGAGCGCAGACTTGGACCGGGCGCGCCGTGTCGCCGGACAGATCCGCGCCGGCAGCGTCCACATCAACGGAGCCGGCCAAGACTATGGCGCGCCATTTGGCGGCTACAAGCAATCGGGCAACGGCCGCGAATGGGGTGAATACGGCCTGCACGACTTCCTGGAAGTCAAGGTTGTCAATGGATTCTACCCGGCGTGAAGCTCGCCGATATCGAAACATTCGTTGTCGGTAACCCGCCCCCGCATTTCGGCGGCCGCTATTTTGTCTTCGTTAAACTGACCACGGCCTGCGGAATCTCCGGAGTCGGCGAAGCCTATTGCGTGCCGTTCGAGCCGCATCTGGTGGCGCGGATGATCGAGGACGTGTTTGGGCGCTACGCCGCCGGGAATGATCCGCACGACATCGAGACATTATGGCGGCGCGTCTATTCAAGTGGATTTACGCAACACCCGGACCTGTCGCTGATGGGGGTGCTGAGTGCACTTGAGATGGCCTGCTGGGATATCGTGGGCAAAGCCGCGAACCAACCCGTTTACAAGCTGCTGGGCGGGCGGGTGCACGAACGCCTGCGTGCCTACACCTACATCTATCCCCGGCAGGGCGACCTGACCGATGTTTACCACGACCCGGAACTGGCAGCGACGCGGGCCGCTGAATATCTGGCACAGGGTTTCACAGCCCTCAAATTCGACCCGGCAGGTCCATATTCCGCGTTCGACGGCCGGCAACTGTCGCTCGAAGCGCTTGATCTTTGCGAGCGCTTCGCCCGCCGGTTGCGCGATGCAGTGGGATCCCACGCCGACCTGCTGTTTGGCACGCACGGGCAGATGACTGCCGCCGGGGCGATCCGGCTCGCCAGGCGCCTGGAGGCCGCCGATCCGCTGTGGCTCGAAGAGCCGGTGCCGCCCGACGCGCCCGAGGAAATGGCCAGGGTGGCGCGCGCAACCAGTATCCCGATCGCGGCGGGTGAGCGCCTTGCTACCAAATATGACTTTGCCCGGCTGCTCGATGCCGGGGCAGCGGCCATATTGCAGATGAACCTCGGCCGGGTTGGCGGCTTGCTGGAGGCCAAGAAGATCGCCGGAATGGCCGAAGTACGCCATGTCCAGATTGCGCCCCATCTCTATTGCGGTCCGATCGTCGGTGCAGCCAACATCCAGATCGCGACATGCTCGCCGAACTTCCTGATTCTGGAAAGCATCGAGACCTGGAATGGCTTCCACAGCGAAATCCTGAAGACGCCGATTACCTTCGAAGACGGGCATGTCATCCCGCCG
>JBBRSX010000270.1:0-3775 GCA_038244925.1 Hyphomicrobiales bacterium
CGGCAAAAAAGGCCAGAACGTCCGCCTGGCCAGCAAGCTGATCGGCTGGGATATCGACATCAAGAGCGAAGAAGAAAAGCGCCGCGAGATTGAAGACCAGATGACCCGCCTCACCGCGCCTGCGATTCCGCTTACTTCTCTGGCCGGCGTCGGCGCCAAGACCATCGAAAAGATGGAAGCCGCCGGCATCACCAGCGTCGAAGCTCTCGCGGGTATGACTCCCGAGCAGTTGATGGAGAGTCCCGGTATCGGCGAAAAAATGGTCGATAAAATTTATCAGGCCGTCAATCGCTTCTATGAAAGCGGCGGCGAAGCCGAAGCCCCTGCTGAAACGACTTCTCAGGACTCGAGCACGGAAGTTGCTCCTGCCGCCGAAACTTCCGCAGACGCTGAAGCGAACGCTGTAACCGAAAACGAGCAAGGCATTGCCAACGACGAAACGACGGCAGATGCTGCCGAAGCGGTGGTTGAGTCTGCGCCCGAAACGGAAGATGCGGCGTCCAGCACGCCAGAAGAATCGAAAAATAATGGTGCACCAGATGATGCATCCGAGTCCGCTAAAGGCGACACGGAGCAACCGGAAGAGGCAAAGTCCTGAGCGACGCAAATCAAGTCCGTATAAATGAACTGGCCCGCGAGCTGGAGGTGAAGGCCAAGGCCATCATCGATCTTTTGCCGGGCTACGGAGTCACGGAAAAAAAGACGCACTCGAGTTCTATCCCTGAAGACGTCGCGGTAAAAGTGCGCAAGCAGCTGCAAGGTGCCTCCGACGCGGAGGCCGCTGCCGAAGCAGCCGCCGAAGCAGCTACAAAGGCCAAGGAAGCAGCGGCAAAAGCAGCGCGCTCGCGGCCGACTATCGTCGCGCCTGCTGCGCCGGTTTCCGCAGCACCGCCAGTGGCTAAGGCTCCTGCAGTAGTCCCACCGCCCGCGACAATTCCGCCAGCGGCAAAGCCTGCGGCGCCAGCGCCATCGGTTGCGCCTGCAGCGGCTCCGCCAGCATCACCATCGATTTCTGTTGTGCCTCCAGCCGCCGCGCCGCATGTCGTGAAGCCTGCTGCGCCGCCGGCGGCTGCATCACCGACCCCAATTCGTCCAGTCCCACCAGCAGTGCAACCAAGCGCATCCACGACGCCCGGCGCGCGTCCGTCCGCGCCAACACCTTCTGGACTCCGGCCGCAGCCCATTCCTGTACGTCCGGCTGCCGCTGCGCCAGGCGCTCCTTTGCGCGAGGGAGCACCAGCGAATCGTCCGCCCACCACTCCGGCCCGGCCTCCTTTGCCGACCGGAAATCGCGGGCCTTTGCCCAGCACCACTCACGGCGCTTCACGTCCTCTAGGCCAAGGAGCGCAACGCCCGGCTGGCGGTCCGCGTCCTGGCCAACCGATGCGCCCGCAGCAACCAGCTTCCGGCAGAACATTTCCTCCTCGGCCAACGGGCCCTGGTGGAGCGCCCGGCCGTCCATTTGAGCAACGCCGCGGGCCTATGCCCACGGGCACGCGACCCGGTCCTCGAGCGCCGGGCCGTCCCGGCATGCTGCCGCCGTTCCCGGAAAAACTTCCGCCGAAGGCTGAGCCCGGTAAGCCGCTTTACACGCGCAAGCTTCCGCAGCGCCAACGCCCGGTTGCTGACAAGAGGGAACAAGAAGGCGAGCGCAAGCTCCATCCCACACGCCAGCGTCCCGGCATGGGCGATCGCCGCTCCGCAGCCGCGGTCATTGCGCCACCCGAGCCGCGCGCTCCCCGCGACGTCACTATCACCGAAGGTATCACCATCCGCGAGTTGGCTGAAAAACTCGACGTGCGTGCCAAGGAGCTACTGAAAAATTTGCTGGACCGCGGCGTCTTCGCCAGCATCAACCAGGCGCTCGACGTGCCCACCGCAACCACTTTGGCCGAAGCGTTCAGCGGAGTCGTCAGCGTTGTCTCGCTCGAAGAAGAAATGGTCCTGGAAGTTGCCAAGGAAGAAACCAAGGAAAGCCTCAAGCCGCGTCCGCCGGTCGTTACCGTCATGGGTCACGTCGATCACGGCAAGACCAGTTTGCTCGACGCCATTCGCCAGGCCGATGTTGCCGGCGGCGAAGCCGGCGGAATCACGCAGCACATTGGCGCATACAAAGTAGTGGTCAACGATCGTAGTGTCGTTTTTGTCGACACCCCGGGCCACGAAGCCTTCACCCGTATGCGTTCGCGAGGCGCAAAAGTCACCGACATCGTTGTGCTTGTAGTCGCCGCTGACGATGGTGTGATGCCGCAAACCAAGGAAGCCATCGATCACGCCAAGGCTGCCAAAGTTCCGATCATCGTGGCCATCAATAAAATCGACAAGCCCGAAGCTGATCTCGAACGCGTGAAACGCCAGTTGACCGAAAACGGTCTGATGCCTGCCGAATGGGGCGGCGACACGGAATTCGTGCAGGTTTCCGCCAAACAGAAAATTGGTCTCGATAAATTATTGGAAACCATTTTGCTGGTTGCCGATCTGCGCGAGCTGCGCGCCAATCCCGACGCTCCCGCGACCGGCACGGTGCTGGAATCGCGCGTTGATAAAGGACGCGGTCCCGTAGCCACCGTTCTCGTGCAGAACGGCACTTTGCGACCCGGAGATTTCTTCATCTGCGGCGCGGTTTTTGGCAAGGTGCGCGCCATGTTTGACGATCGCGGCCGTCCCGTTATCGATGCGCCGCCTTCCACTCCCGTTGAAGTTCTCGGTCTGCAGGGCGTGCCTGATGCTGGCGATCACTTCCAGGTCACCGACGAAGCCAAGGCTCGCCACATCGTCGAATATCGCCAGGGCAAGCAACGCGATGCGCAGATGGCTCGCAGCAGCGGCGCGCGCATCACCCTCGACCAGCTTCACGAACAGCTCAAGGCTGGCGACGTAAAGGAACTCGGCATCGTCATCAAGGCTGACGTGCAAGGCTCCGTGGAAGTCCTCAGCGAAATGCTGCCCAAGCTTTCCACCGATCAGGTGAAGCTGAAAATTATCGGCTCAGGCGTTGGCGCGGTTACGGAAAACGACGTTCTTCTCGCCTCCGCTTCCGGAGCGATCGTGATTGCTTTCGGAATTCGGCCGGACCGCAAGGCCGCCGACCTGGCGCAGCAGGAACACGTCGACATTCGCACCCATACCATCATTTACGAAGTTTCCGACGAGCTCAAGAAAGCCATGGAAGGCTTGCTCGAGCCAGTGGTCACCGAAACCTATCTGGGCCGAGCCGAAGTGCGCAACACTTTCCGCGTGAAGGGCACCGGCACAGTTGCCGGCTGTTACGTCCTCGACGGCGTGCTCAAGCGCGACGGTCAGATTCGCGTGCTGCGCGACGGCGCGGTGGTGTACACCTCCAAGCTCAGCTCCCTGAAGCGCTTCAAGGATGACGCCAGCGAAGTGCGCGCCGGATTTGAGTGCGGCGCGGGCATCGCCAACTTCAACGACGTAAAAGTCGGCGATGTTCTGGAATGCTTCCAGGTCACCAAGGTAACCGCTGCGGAAGCCGCCGCGGAGCGCAACATCAACACCGCTGCCACTTCTCGCAAGTAGCCGCGAGTTTCGTCCCCGGAGCCGCACATGCCGGTCGGCCTGCTTACTCTCGAGCTGCACATCCAGCATGCCCAATCGCTCAAGGACAAGCGGCAGGTATTGCGCAGTTTGAAAGACCGTTTGCGCGCGAAATTCAACGTCGCGGTCGCCGAGCTCGAGTATCACGACACCTGGCAGCGCTCGGTGGTCGGCATCGTCACCATTTCCAACGAAGAACATCACATGGAAGAATCGTTGC
>JBBRSX010000271.1:0-3759 GCA_038244925.1 Hyphomicrobiales bacterium
GCTTCGAGCCGGGGCAACCCCAGGAAGCCGCAGGTGCCCTTGATGGTGTGAACCAGCCGGAAGATGTTATCCAGAATCTTCGCGTCAGTCGGATCTTGCTCGAACCGGACCAATTGATTATCGACCGTATCCAGGCTCTCGCTGGTTTCGGTCAGGAATTCCCTCAACAAATCATCCATGAAACTGGCCTTCGTACGCATCGGCACGCGACATCGACGTGCCCCCGACGGAACTTGGCCAGCTTCCATGCAAAGCGTTTAATATTGGTTGAGCAAATGGAAAAGAACGGGCTCAACAAAGAGATAAGACCGCGGCATGAAATTCCGCGGCCTTTCGTCAACCTTTGATTAACTCTTCTTGCGCGACGGGCGTTCTCAGGACGCGGTCACGACGATCTTTTCGCCGTCGGGTACCAGCGTCACGCTCAATCCACAGGCCTGCGCCAACAGCCGCGTATAATAAGGCTGCACCGCATGCGCGTCGATCGACGCGGTCGAACTCACGCTCAAGAGGTCGGCGATGTTCTGCGGCACGCGGGCATTGAGACCGGCAGACGTCACGCGAAAGCTCATGGTCTCGCCGTCGCCGATCGGATCGACCGTCAGCGTACCGCCGCGCGGGATGGTCTGCTGCGCGATGATCAGCATGTTCAACAGCAGCTTGACGCGGTTCTTCGGCAGCAGCAGCCGCGGCAAATTCCAGCTGATGGTGACTTTGCCGTCCTCGATCTGGCCCCGCGCCATGTTCTGGGCATCGCCGAGATCGATCTGGGCGCCGGCCGATCCCGCCGCGCCGAACGCCAGCCGGCAGAACTGCAATCGCGCCGACGCGGTCTTGGCGCTCTTGCGGATCAGATCGAGCGCGAAATCGCGATCCTCGGGCTTCGGATTGTCGTCGAGAACCTCAAGCCCATTGACGATGGCGCCAACTGGACTGATGAGATCGTGACAGACTCGCGAACACAACAGCGCCGCAAGTTCGAGGGCATCGGGAGCCGGACCGGGAGACGAAGTGCCAGACATCATATGTTCCTGGAAAACCGCTGGAATAGCGGACAGTTACGAATCACGCATGCTTGCTGGCTTGATACACTGCGCGGCCTCGTGCTGCCAGCGGCGCTATTCACACAAGCCGGTCGCGGCAATGATAAGGCAGCACGAACAGCAAACGGGCCCCGCTCATGAATGAGGCAAGTCCACCCGTCATCAACAGCGAGGCCGCAGCCAGACTGCTCGAACCGCTGACCGACCTGGTGGCGGCAGCCGGCAACGCCATCCTCGCCGTCAACCGTTCCGCCATGAAGATTGACGGCAAGACCGACGGATCTCCGGTAACCGAGGCCGATCTCGCCGCCGACCGCATTATCGCCGAAGGGCTGGCGCGGCTGGCGCCCCAGATCCCTTCGTTGTCGGAAGAGCGCGCCCAGCAGGCCCGGCTGCCCTATCGAGACAGCTTCTTCCTGATCGACCCGCTCGACGGCACAAAAGAGTTTGTGGCCGGCCGCGACGAATTCACCGTCAATCTGGCGCTGGTGACCCATGGGACGCCGCTGCTCGGCATCGTCTCTGCGCCTGCGCTCGGGCTGATCTGGCGCGGCATTGTCGGCCGCGGCGCCGAGCGGATGACGATGAGCAACGGCAAGCCCCGGGTGGAACCGATTCGCACCCGTCCCTGCCCGACACCGGGCGCGCCGTGGACGGTCGCGGTCAGCCGCTCGCACGGCGATGCCAGGACCGAAGGCTTTATAGCCGGACGGCCGGGCGCCGTGCGGTCCGAGCTTGGTTCGGCGGTCAAATTCGGCCGGGTGGCCGAGGGAATGGTCGACATCTATCCCCGGCTGTCGCCGACCTGCGAGTGGGATGTCGGGGCCGGCCATGCCCTCGTCACCGCCGCCGGCGGCAAGATCACGGATTCAAAGGGCGCCGCCCTGCAATTCGGTTCGGGGCGCGCGGATTTCATCGTTCCGGAGTTCATCGCCTGGGGCGATCCGAAGGCAGCGGGTTGAAGGAGTCCGCAACCGACTATTGCGCCAGCCCGTCTTGCAGCGCCGGCCAGCGCGCGGTCGCGTCCTTCAGGAAGCGCGCCGGGTTGGCGGCGAAGGCATCGCGGCTGTCCTCGCGGCCGAACAGATATAGCCGCTGGTCGACGACCAGCCAGAACCGCGGGTTGCCGGCATAGGTTACCCCTCGCCCCAGATCGACCGGATCGTAGCCGCCGAACTTGGGCCCGTAGACCTCGGGATGGGAGACAAAGGAGGCCCGGTTGCCCTCGTTGCGGAACCGCCAGACCGCGCCGGCCTCCGAGGCCTCGAAGTCGGGCAATCCCAGGATGGCCAGCGATTCGGTGAAATAGGCCACGGGATCGAAACCTTCGATCGCAAGGCCGGAATAGCGGTTCACCACCACCCGTTCGGTGGTCTGGGCGTAGGCAGCAAAATCGGCGGCAAACATCACCAAAAGCCCCGCCAGCAAGCCAAAAATGGCCATTCCGGGGCGCCAACCGTATCTTTCCTGCCGTTGTGCCGTCATAGTTGGTGCCGATAACAAACGAGTCGAGGGGACACTGGGCGCAACCTAGAGCCGTGCATGTTGGCGTCAGGTTAAGGAACGGCGACCAGAATTTCGATACCAGGGGTTCATTGATGATTTTTGCCTCACGCCTTGCCGCGGTGACGCTTGCCGCGCTGATGTGCTGGACCTTGCCGGCCTCGGCGCAGCAGGTGCAGGTGCAACCGTTGCCGCCGCAGCAGGCACAGCCGCAGCCCTTGCCGCCGCCACAACAGCAGGGCCCGGCTACCTTCGGGCCGGACGAACTGGTCAATGCCGGGCACAAGTTCTTCGGCAACGTCTCGCGCGGCCTCGCCTCCATCATCGAGCGCGCGGTCAGCCAGTGGGGACTACCCAACGGCTATGTGCTCGGCGAGGAAGGCAGCGGCGCGTTTGTCGCCGGGCTTCGATATGGCGAAGGCACGCTCTACACCAAGAATGCCGGCGACTTGCGGGTGTACTGGCAGGGACCGTCGGTCGGCTTCGACTGGGGCGGCGACGGCGCGCGCACCATGACGCTGGTCTATAACCTCCCCGCCACCAACGCGATCTACCAACGCTTCGCCGGCATCGACGGTTCCGCCTATATCATCGGCGGTTTTGGCATGACCGCGCTCACCGCCAACAACATCGTGCTGGTGCCGATCCGCTCCGGCATCGGACTGCGGCTCGGCGCCAATATCGGCTATCTCAAATTCACCCCGCGCGCGACCTGGAACCCGTTCTGAGCCCGTTGCGCACGCCCGAGCGTTTTCAAATGCTGACGCCGGCGTGATTCAGGTTAACGCGCCATTGGGCTGGCCTTGGGCCGGTCGGCCATGGCATTGTGATTAACAATTTCCTTTTGGCGCGGAGTAACCCTCCATGATCGAACCGATCATGTATCTGGCGATCGGTTTTCTGGTCTCGATGCTGTTTGGCCTGATGATCGTTCCGCTGGTGCACAACCGCGCGGTACGGCTGACGACCCGGCGGCTGGAAGCGGCGACGCCGCTGTCGATGGCTGAAATCCAGGCCGACAAGGACCAGTTGCGCGCGGAATTCGCGATGTCGGCGCGACGGCTCGAGATGAGCGTCGACCAGCTCAAGAACAAGACCACCAGCCAGCTCGCCGAACTCGGCAAGAAGTCCGATGCGATCAACCGCATGAAGATCGAGCTTGGCGAAAAGAACGCCACCATCTTCTCGCTCGAAGCCCGCGAGAAGGCGGTGA
>JBBRSX010000272.1:0-3732 GCA_038244925.1 Hyphomicrobiales bacterium
CAAAAGTTATTCGATACGACAAAATACGACAGCCCCACAGCAGGAGGCGTTCACGCCTACTGTGGGGTCGTATCGTATCGGTCCTCTCTCTAGGGGGTCGATTTTCGATACGACGATGCGGTTCCGTCGTGGATTATGGCCCGGCTGGCGTCGCCGCCCATGCGTCTAAATCCGAGATAGCCCCAACGCCCTGCCGAGCAACGCAACCCGCACGATGAGGACGCTCTGGTCAGGCTTGGAGGGGATGGATCAGGTCGCTTAGGTACTTAAGTTTTATTCCAGAGGTGGGCACCCCTCGGGTCACGCCCGAGCACTGCCTATATCTAGATAGCACCAATTTCAAAGGAGTTTACTTAACATGGTAACAAACAAACGAGTGTCAGCCGCAGCGATCTGCGATTGGTTGGATATCACAAGACCAACGTTTTCGAGCTACGTTGATGCAGGCGTTTTCGAGCGGCAACCCGTGGCAAAGGGTTACGATCTTCGGCTCGTTGTGCGCCAAGCATTCGCACATTCGCGCCAGACCGCTGCCGGTAGAGGCGGTGACGACGCCGTGCAAAAGTTATCGAGCGCCAGAGCGCGCCAAGCAACAGCCGCCGCCGAAACTGCCGAATTCAAAAACTCAATCCATCGCGGCGAGTTTGTGAATGCATCTCTCGTTGGGAAGTTACTCGGGGACACCTTCATATTAATCCGCGAGAAAATGCTTGGTCTCCCCGGCAAGGTCTCTGCTGCCGTGCAGCCAAACACCCCATTTGACCGGGAGATCGTCGAAAAGCTTATCCAAGGTGAAGTCTACCAAATGCTGAACGAATTGGCTGAACCAACCAGCTACCCGGAACAGGCGGCAAAGGCAGGGGAGTAAATGGCCGCCGCCCGCGACGATGAAGCCACCGAGATCGCAGCATTGCATGCCACGGTGGCGGAGTTGCGGGCCGATAACACTAGGCTTCGCGCGCAGCTTCCGTCCCCTCAATGGATGCCGTTGAAACTGGCTGCTTCCCTGTGCGACGTCGGGTATGAAACGTGCCGCAGTTGGTTGCACGCTGGGCTTATAGGGTCACATCGAGACGGCGGTCGCCTGCTTGTGGACCTCGGTTCGCTTAGAAATCGGGTTGCTATGTTGCGGGGCGGACGGCGGGCGGGCTGACGAGTTGCCCGATGTCTGCTATTCGGGGTAAAGCAGACCGTAGCGGACATGACGAAAACGACGCAAATGACCCAACTCGGACATGGGCCGCCCTTAGGCGGCCCTAACGGAGTTGAGGAAATTGCTGACTTCGAGCTTGAGCCGGTTGCTCTCGCTCGATAGCGACTTTGCCGACGAGTGCACCTGCGCGGAGGCCGATCCGGTCTCAGTCGCGCCGTGCTGCACGTCGGTGATGTTGGAAGAAACCTGCTGCGTGCCCTGGGCGGCTTGCTGGATGTTGCGCGATATCTCCTGGGTCGCCGCGCCCTGCTCTTCCACGGCGGCGGCTATGGTCGAGGAGATCTCCGACAGTTTTTCGATGGTGCCGCTGATTTCCCTGATCGCGGTCACCGAGTCCTCGGTTGCCCCCTGAATGCTGGCGATCTGCTGGCTGATGTCGCCGGTGGCCTTCGCCGTCTGTTCGGCCAGCGCCTTCACTTCCGACGCCACGACCGCGAAGCCGCGACCAGCCTCGCCGGCGCGGGCCGCCTCGATGGTCGCGTTCAGCGCCAGCAGATTGGTCTGGCCGGCAATGGTATTGATCAGTTCGACGACGTCGCCGATGCGGCTCGCGGCCTTGGACAATTCGCTGACGCGGTCGTTGGTCGTGCGGGCTTGTCCGACCGCTTCGCTGGCCATCCGCGCAGACGCCTGCACCTGACGGCTGATCTCGTTGACCGACGAGGTTAGTTCCTCGCTCGCGGATGCCACCGACTGCACATTGGTAGAGGCTTCTTCGGAAGCGGCGGCGACAGTGGTTGCGAGGCCTTGCGATCGCTCGGCGGCCTTCGTCAGGGTGGATGCGGAGGCTTCCAGCTCGGTCGCGGCTGAGGACACGGTGTCGACGATCTCTCCAACCGCGCCTTCGAAGGCATCGGCGAGCTTGATCATCTCCGCCTTGCGTTTCTCCGCCTGCCGTTGCTCGGCATCCAGTTGCTCGGCGCGCAGCCGCTCCGCCTCGACCATGTTGTTCTTGAAAACGTCGACCGCGCCGGCCATTTCGCCGATCTCGTCCTTTCGGCCAAGCCCCGGTATCGCGATCCTGAGGTCGCCGCCAGCCAGCCGGGTCATGACGGCGACCATCGAACCAAGCGCCTTTGAGATCGAGCGGCCGATCAGCAGCGACACGCCGAACACTGCGACGACGGCCAGCCCGAACGCGATCAGCATCCACTTGCTCACCGAACTGCGCGTCGCCGCCTCGGTCGCTTCAGCCGTTTCGTACAGCCGCTCGACGTTTTTCTCGAGATCGGCGATCACAGGCTCGATATCATGAAACGTCTTCGACATCGCGGCACCATAGCTCGCGACTTCCAGCGCACCGGTAGCCCAGGCGGAAAAATCCGTTTGATACTTTTCGAGCTTCTTGCCGATGTCGGCCTTCAGGGCCGGTTGTATGTCGGCGGCTGCCAGCGATTTTGAAAACTCAGCGGCGGTCTTGTTCAATTCACCGACATATTTTTCGTCGCGCCGCAACATGAAATCCTTCTCATGCCGCCGCAGCATCAGCATCGCACTGGTCAGTCGCGGATCGTCGATTTCCCTGAGCCTGGCCTCGATGTCGTGAACGGCTCCGCGAAGCGACCCCGACAATCCCAGCTTCTCGTTCAGTCCGAGCTTGACGTCGGCTTGTGCCAGACCTGCAAAGTTCTTTACATAATTTGCAAAGCCGCGTTGTACGGTATCGACCTTCTCCAGCAAATTGGTGAAGCCGCTGGATCGCACCAGGGATTTCAATCGTTCGAGATCGCCGCCAATCGCGGCAGATATTTCGGAATGACGCTTCGAATACGCCTCATCGCGGCGAAGTTGGAAATCCTTCTCGGTCCGGCGCGCCTCCAGCATCCGGATCGAAAGCTGCCTGTTCAGATCGGAAATCGCACGGCCTTCGCTCGCGACGACGCGTGACGCGTCCTGCGACCAGGCTCCGAGCTGATAAATCGCACCGAATGCCAGAAGCCCGATCAGGCCGACAAGCCCGATGGCCATAACCTTGTGGGTGAGACGAAGAGAAAACCCGCTCATGAAATGACTCCGATGACGTTGCCCGGCCCAGAAATGGGGTAAATGCACACCAATTAGTCCGGGACCTTACCGCTTCGATCCCGCATTAATGTTAACTGCCGATGCGTAGATCTACGGGGAACATCCTAAAAACCGGCTTAAAACTGCATCCACTGCGTGTTACAGGCCGAAATTGACCGCCCTGATCGATGAATTCGTTAATAAGTAAAGATGCCGCCCGGCAAGGCAGCTCGTCACAAATACGAAGACGGCCCATTCGCTTGGGTCGTCCCGGCGACGTTCGTCGCCCGCTCCCACGAGGTGATCGAGTGATGCGGCGACTTCAGTTTTTGGCACATAACGGACATCCCGAGCACTCCGGAGAACGTCAGCTTCTGTTGAGGGTTTCGGATGCCGGCCGACCGTAGCGGTGCGGCTTGTACCGAGGCCGGCGTCCGAAAGCCGCCAAGGAAAGAACCCGCGGGAAATTGTAGGCGGTGGCGCCGCGAGCGCCGGGCTATGGGAGTTTGCGCACG
>JBBRSX010000273.1:0-3709 GCA_038244925.1 Hyphomicrobiales bacterium
ATTCCTGATCGAGCGCCGGCACCCGGTCGTGCCCTGTCGGTACGGACGAAGCTTGCGTCGGTGAGGTCGTGCGCACGGCAGCTCCGGCTGATCAATTCGTTGAAACCTCAAATTATGAGGTTGCAAGCAATTTGTCAAACCAGCGCGCGGATGGCCACCGGGGCGCGCAATGGAAATCGAGCGCAGGAAAAGAAAAAGGGCGCCGAAGCGCCCTTTTTCCCGAGACAGGAACCGATCAGAACGAGTGACGAATACCGAACTCGTACGAATACGGGTTGACGTTATTCCGGCCCGTTGCGTCAAACAGGTTGCCGCCGGTATAGAGACCGGAGTTCGACGCATCTCCGATGCCGCTGAAGCCTACAAACGGATTGCCGTTCGGACCGTTCTTGAGGTTGAAGCGAGCGTACGACATGTACAGAATCGTGCGCTTCGACAGGCTGTAACGCGTGCCGAAACTCATGAAGTTCGCCTTCGGGGTACCCAAGTTGATACCGGAATTCGCCGTGCTGTGGTCCGTCACGCGGTTGAAGGAACCGAGGAACGTCCAAGCACCGAACGGTACCGTCACACCTGCCGACCATGCACTCTCGTGCAAGGAAATCGCGGTAGCCGCCGGGTTGTCGTTGCGGGTACGCCAGTAGATCGCGTGCAGCTTCACGACGCCGAAGTCCCACGTGCCAGCCACGTCGCCGGTACGCTGGCGATAGGCTTCGGTGTTCGACTTGATCTGCTCGTAGCCGACACCCACGTACAGAGGACCGTTCACGTAGGTGGCGCCCGCGCCGTAGCGGTCGTTGCCCCGCTTGCCTTGAGTCACGGTGCTGTTGGTCGTCGATTCGCCGAACTGATAGACGCCCGACAACTGGAAGCCCGCGAAGCGCGGGGTGTCGTAGTAAACGGCGTTGTCGTTGCGGATGGTGTTGCTGGTGTAGACGTTGCTCGTCTGACCGACCAGGCCTGCGCCGAACGGGTCAGCGGTGGCCTGCACCAGGAACAGCGGGTTGTAGCCGCGTCCGAAGCGGACTTCACCGAACGCACCGGCCAGACCGACGGTTGCGACACGGCTGAAAATACGGCTGCCGCTCGAGGTGTGCGGCGCCGTGCTCGATCCGCCCAGACCCGCCGAAGAGCCGCGGCCGATATCGCCTTGCGGCGAGGCGTTGTCGCCGATATCAAAGCCCTGCTCGAGGATGAAGTTCGCCTTCAGGCCACCACCCAGATCTTCGGAGCCGCGAAGGCCCCAGCGCGATCCTGATTCGCCGCCGCTGCCGACCGACTTCAACGTGCCGATGTTGGTGTGGTCGAAACGGACGTTGCCGTCAGCGATACCGTAGAGCGTAACGCTCGTTTGCGCCTGAGCCGCGCCGGCGAAAGCGCCGATTACGGCGGCTGCCATGACGAGTTTTTTCATTCAATTCTCTCCAAAAGTTTATCGTGCATGAGGCATAGCGCCGCCCCTGTGTCCTGCCGAAAACTCTTACCAGGGCCTAACACCATCGGATAAGAAGTCTTTACGGATTTCATCAAAATTCGATTGATGGCGCAAACTTATGGGCATGAACGTGCGTGATTCCTTGAGCTTTGTGGTCTTTGCGCAACATTATTCCGGGCTGTAGCACAGAGAAGCTCGATGCGCCGCGATGCCGCATGCTTTTTTCTGGTCGTTAGGACGAACTAAGGATTTGTATTGGCGATGCCAACACTTGCGGACCACCTGATCGAGGTTTTTGACGACGCGCTGCGGGCGCTTTTCGTACCGCCGGCGGCCAAGCGAGCCCGTCCCGCCTCGGCCAAACGCGATAGTGCGGAGATTCCCGCTCCGCTGAGCGAAATCGAACGGCGTCATGCGGCCGGCCTGATGCGCGTCAACCATGTCGGCGAGGTCTGTGCGCAGGCCCTTTACGCGGCGCAGGCGCGATCGACCCCCGACGAGAACTTGCGGCAGGCCTTCGTGGTCGCCGCGCGTGAGGAGGGCGATCACCTGGCCTGGACCGCCAGTCGATTGGAGGAGCTCGGCGCGCGGCCGAGCCTGCTCAATCCGCTTTGGTATGCCGGGTCGTTCGCACTCGGCTGGGTTGCGGGCAAGGCAGGCGATGTGGTCAGTCTCGGTTTCGTCGTCGAAACCGAACGACAGGTCGAAGAGCATCTTGCGGGGCACCTCGAGGAATTGCCCGAGAACGACGATGAGTCTCGCGCGATCGTCGAAGCCATGCGCGAGGACGAGATTGCCCATGGAAAGCGTGCGGAGGAGGCGGGCGCGGCCGAATTGCCGCCACTGGTACGCGCGGCCATGCGGGGCGCAGCGAAGGTGATGACGTCGACGTCATACTGGATTTAGCCCGGCGGATTCAAGACGCCGGACCCGATTGCGAATCAACTCACCTCACGCCTCGCGAATTTCGAAGGTATGGGTGAGGGACGCGGTCTTCGCCAGCATCACCGAGGCCGAGCAGAATTTTTCGTGCGACAAGCGGATCGCGCGCTCGACCACGTCGTACTTCAGCGCCGTCCCCACTACGACGAAGTGAAAATGGATGGTGGTGAAGACCTTGGGGTCGGAGGGCGCGCGTTCGGCCTTGAGCGTCACGTCGCAGCGCGTGACGGCGTGGCGTCCGCGCCTGAGGATCAGGACCACATCGTAGGCCGTGCAGCCACCGGTGCCTGCCAGCACCAGCTCCATCGGACGCGGCGCGAGATTGCGCCCGCCGAGCGGGCCGGCATCATCGGCTGGGGCCCCGTCCATCGTGAGGAGGTGACCGCTCCCGGTTCGTGCGACAAAGCTCATGCCGCTGCCGGCATCGTCAAAAGCCGGACCATTCCAACTGACGGTCGCTTCCATGGCGTTCTCCGATTGATCTCGAGGGCCGATGGTAGCTTGGCTCTCTGCGCGGCTTCCGCTGCCAATTCTTGCGGGCACGGCGGTTATTTTGCATTGCACCATCGATGCGCTAGAATGTTTTACATGGAAGCCACGCCGGCTTCCGCGGTTGTCTCCTCCGCCTTCCTCAGGTGGATTAGCCCGAGCCTTCACGCCCGGGCTCTTTTTTTGGGCAGGCTCCGCGGATTGGCGGCGTCGGCATCGGCCCATTAGGATGGAAGGCTTTTTTCGATTATCATCGAAGGCTTTTCTCCGCATCCATGGGAGAGTCCGCCAATCGAGCGGGTCAGCGGATGCGTTTACAACGCGCCGATCTCATTTGATCGGCCCTCTTCGGAATCAATCATGAAGACCTTTTCTGCCAAGCCCGCCGAGGTGACGCATGACTGGTACGTGATCGACGGTTCGGATAAAGTACTCGGACGTGTGGCCAGTGAAGTCGCACGTCGCCTTCGCGGCAAGCACAAACCCGAGTTCACCCCGCACGTCGATACCGGCGACTACATCGTAGTTGTCAATGCGGCCAGGTTGCGTGTTACGGGCGCCAAAGCCAGTGACAAGATTTATTACCGCCATACCGGGTACCCGGGCGGCATTAGGGAAACCAATTTCGAGAAGATGCAATCTCGCTTTCCGGGCCACGCGCTCGAAAAGGCGGTCAAGGGCATGCTTCCGAAAGGACCGCTCGGCTACGCGATGATCAAGAAGCTGAAGGTCTATGCAGAAGCTACGCATCCGCACGAAGCGCAGCAACCCAAGGCCCTGGAGGTCAACGCATGATCGGCAACTACAACTACGGCACGGGGCGGCGCAAGAGTTCGGTTGCTC
>JBBRSX010000274.1:0-3693 GCA_038244925.1 Hyphomicrobiales bacterium
GGCACCGCTTATCGCATCACTTAGCCCCGGCGTGGTGATCAGCATAGTGCGGTAGCCCAGGCGAAATTCTGCGGTCTGCGGAATTCCGACTTCGGCAAAACGACGATCGCAAGTGGCGTTGCTTTCATCCATGGCCAGCAGTCCCCTACCGCTGGCTACCAGCAACCGCGCGGTTTCAACAAGGTCTTGCGTCATGTTGCGCGAATGTCTGAAACC
The DNA here is from genome assembly GCA_038244925.1 of Hyphomicrobiales bacterium. Lineage (GTDB taxonomy): Bacteria > Pseudomonadota > Alphaproteobacteria > Rhizobiales > Xanthobacteraceae > Bradyrhizobium. The sequence continues at coordinate 217 of JBBRSX010000274.1, forward strand.
GCGCCCCATTTCCAATCGCTTATCTCGGGCATGTCCTTGCCGTGCGTAACCACATAATTTTTGTGCTCGATCAACTTGTCGCGCATCGTCTGGCGCAGATAATCGCCGCGAGAGCCGAGAGCGGGCACCCGATCGATGACGTCCTGGACGAGATGGAAGCGATCAAGGTCATTCTGAACACGCATGTCAAACGGCGTCGTAATGGTACCTTCCTCCTTGTAGCCACGGACGTGGAGGTTGCGGTTGGTACGGGCATAGGTGATCCGGTGGACGAGCCAAGGATAGCCGTGAAAGGCGAACACGATGGGTACGTCACGAGTAAACAAGGCGTCGTAGTCGGTATCGTTTAAACCGTGCGGATGCTCTGAGGCTGGCTGAAGCCGCATCAGATCGACGACATTGATCACTCTGATCTTCAACTCAGGCAAGTGCTCGCGCAGGATGGAAACCGCCGCCAGCACTTCCAGTGTCGGCGTTTCGCCGCAGCAGGCCATTACGATGTCTGGACGGGCGTCTTCGTCATTACTTGCCCACTGCCAGATCCCGACACCCTTTGTGCAATGGATTATCGCTGCGTCCATCGATAGCCATTGCGGCCGTAGGTGCTTGCTGGCGACAACGACGTTTACATAGTTGCGGCTGCGCAGGCAGTGGTCCATCACCGACAACAGACAATTGCCGTCTGGCGGCAGATAGACGCGGACGATATCGGCCTTCTTGTTGATCACATGGTCGAGGAAGCCGGGATCCTGGTGGGTAAAGCCGTTGTGATCCTGTTGCCAGACGTGCGAGGCGAGGACATAGTTGAGCGACGAAATCGGCCGCCGCCACGGCAGTTCGCGGCACACTTTCAGCCATTTGGCATGCTGGCTAAACATCGAATCAATGATGCGAATAAAAGCTTCATAGCTGTGAAACAGGCCGTGCCTTCCGGTAAGCAGATAGCCTTCCAACCAGCCTTGGCATTGATGCTCGCTTAGCATGGAATCGTTTATTCGACCGTCGCGCGCGAGAAACTCGTCGCCCAGAACGGTGCTGGCATCCCATTGCCGATCGGTTGCCTCGAACACCGCGCCAAGAAGGTTAGACAGAGTCTCATCGGGTCCGAAAACCCGAAAATTGCGCTGTGACATGTTGAACATCGAGACGTCGCGAAGGAAACGGCCGAGCACGATCATGTCCTGCCCGTCCAGCGTCCCTGGCGCCGATACGGCGACAGCCTGATCGCGGAAATCAGGCATTGCGAGGTCGTGTAGCAGCAGCCCGCCGTTTGCATGGGGGTTAGACCCCATCCGGCGCATGCCTTTGGGGGCGAGAGCCGCCAGTTCCGGGATGAGGCAGCCCTGCGCGTCGAACAGCTCCTCGGCGCGGTAGCTCTTCATCCAGCTTTCGAGCAGCGGCACATGTGTCGGGTGGTCGGCATCGACGAGAAGCGGCACTTGATGGGCACGGAACGTGCCTTCGATCTTCAAGCCATCGACGACCTTCGGCCCTGTCCAGCCTTTTAGCGACTTGAGCACGATCATCGGCCACGCCGGGCGGCTGGTGGAACCGCCGTTCCGGGCAGCCTGCTGGAGTGACCGGATTTCGGCGATGACCGTTTCGAGAACTTCGGCCATGCGCGCATGCATCAGCGCAGGCTCGTCGCCTTCGACGTAATGCGGATCCCAGCCGCAGCCGCGAAGGAATGCATCGAGCTCCTCATGCGGAATCCGCGCCAGCAAGGTCGGATTACTGATCTTATAGCCGTTGAGATGCAAGATTGGCAGCACTGCACCATCGGTGACCGGGTTCAGCATCTTGTTCGACTGCCACGCTGTTGCCAGCGGCGCCGTCTCGGCCTCGCCGTCGCCGACGACACAGGCGACGATCAGGTCCGGATTGTCGAACGCAGCGCCAAAAGCATGGCTCATCGAATAGCCTAGCTCGCCACCTTCATGGATCGATCCCGGCGTTGTCGGCGCGACATGGCTCGAAATGCCACCGGGGAATGAAAATTGCTTGAAAAGCGCCTTCATACCGGCCTCGTCGCGTCCGACATCGGGGTAAATCTCGCTCCAGCTGCCCTCCAGCCAGACATTGCCGACGATCGCGGGACCGCCGTGGCCGGGGCCGGCGACATAGATCATATCGAGATCGAACTTTTTAATCACCCGGTTGAGATGGACGTAGATAAAATTCTGACCAGGGGTCGTTCCCCAATGCCCGACGACCATTGGTTTCACGTCGGCAAGCGTCAGCGGACGGCGCAGCAGCGGGTTATCGTAAAGATAGATCTGGCCGACCGAAATATAGTTGGCAGCGCGCCAATAAGCGTCGATCAGGCGCAGTTCGTCTTCTCCTGCGATAGCTTTTGACTCGCCTACGACTGAGGCGCGGGGTTTGGTGAGTGTCATCTCGGTCATCCTGTCGTTGCCAGCGCATCTCGAACGGCATCAGATTTAGCCTAAAGAATGCGGCGCCAGCCCTGCAGGGTCGGAAACTACCCAGACGCGCACCAACGCCGGTGGTCGATGCCGCCTCGGCCAGCAATGATGACATCGTCGGCGATGGCGACAAACAGGCCATGGCCGACGATGCCGGCTCGCGCTTCAAGCGTCGCCGCAAGCACGGCAGGATCGGTTATAGGGCCAAAATTGCAATCGAGGATCATGTTGCCGCCGTCCGTGACGTAGCGCCGCCCCTTCGCCTCGCGAACCACTACATCCGCGCCGATGCCGGCGAGAAAGCGAAGTTGCGCCTGCCAGCCCCATGCCAGCACCTCGACTGGGAGCATCGCCTTGCTGCCCAGCGCCTGCGAAACCTTGCTCGCGTCGACGATGATAACGACGCGTTTGCTGGCTTGCGCGACGATTTTTTCGCGTACCAGCGCCCCGCCGGCGCCCTTGATGATAGACAGCGCCGGATCGACTTCATCGGCCCCGTCGATGGTCAGGTCGATCGCAAGCGGCATGTCGTCGCCGAGCAGCGGGATCCCGAGTGTTCGCGCCTGCGCCGCGGTTGTGACGGATGTCGCTACCGCCGAAAGGCCCGGCAGCTCGCCGCTGCGGAACCGCGTGGCAATCCGGCGAATCGCAAAGATTGCCGTCGAGCCAGTGCCGAGGCCGACGACCATGCCCGGTTGGACCAGCACAGCCGCTGCTTCGCCGGCTTGTTGTTTATAGGCCGGGGTGTCGCTGCTCATCCGCGCAGCCGTCGGTAGCGGGCGATCAGCGCGTTTGTCGACGAATCGTGAGCCAGAACCGGTTCGACAGAGTGGTCCAGCTCCGGGACAATGGCACCCGCAAGGTCCTTGCCGAGCTCGACGCCCCATTGATCGAAGCTGTCGATCCCCCAGATGGCGCCCTGGGTGAAGACGCTGTGTTCATAAAGCGCAACGAGCGCGCCGAGCGTGGCCGGATCGAGTCGTTCGGCGAGAATGACATTGGTTGGGCGGTTGCCTTGGGTGACCCTGAACGGTGTCTGGGCGACAGGCGA
>JBBRSX010000275.1:0-3676 GCA_038244925.1 Hyphomicrobiales bacterium
GTTGGCGGCATCCATCAGCTTGCGCGTGACCCAGCCGAAATCCTCGGCCTTGACGTTGAGCGAAGCCAGCGGGTCGCGGAAATGCGCGTCGAAGCCGGCCGAGATGAGGATCAGTTCGGGGCTGAATTTCTGCAACTGCGGCAGGATCAGGTTTTCGAACGCGGCGCGGAATTTGGCGCTGCCGTCTTCGGAGGCCAGCGGCGCGTTGACGATGGTGTCGTGCTCGCCGCGCTCGCCGCTGGCGCCGGTGCCGGGAAACAGCGGCATCTGGTGCGTCGAGCAATACATCACGGTCGGATCGGCCCAGAAGATGTCCTGGGTGCCGTTGCCGTGATGGACGTCGAAATCGACGATCGCGGCGCGCCCGATGCCGTATTTGCGCTGGGCGTGACGGGCGGCGATCGCGACGTTGTCGAAGAAGCAAAAACCCATCGGCTTGTTGGCCTCGGCGTGATGGCCGGGCGGGCGCACCGCGACGAACGCGTTTTGATGCGCACCGGACATCACGGCATCGGCCGCGGCGACGGCACCGCCGACGCCGCGCATCACGGCTTCCCAGGTGCCCGGCGACATCGAGGTGTCGCCGTCGATGTAGACCAAGCCGCTGGTCGGCGCGATGTGGCGGAGCTCGCCGACATAATGTTCGCCATGGCAGAGCGTAACGGAATCGAGGCTGCCTTCCGGCGCTTCGCCACGCACCAGCGCCTTGAAGTGATCTTCACCGAGGACCTCGCCGACCGCGCGCAGCCGATCGGGGCGCTCCGGATGGCCCGGGGGTGTCAGATGGTCGAGACAGGCGGAATGCGTCAGAAGCAGCGTCATGCAAAATCCTGGCGCATTGGATGCGCTGTGCGGGAGGCGCCCAATCTAGGCGCTCCGAGCGCACTCGGAAAGAGCCAAGGTTCCCCGGCGTCCCCTTCAGTTCAGCCTGACAATGCGGCCGCCTGCGGTGGGACTGACCGGGCTGTTCACCTTGAAATAGGTATCCAGCGCGTCGCTGTCGTAAACGCCGGTTTGCAACTCCGTACCATCACGGAGCGCTGTGAAACCGTCGCCGCCGACGGCGAGAAAATTATTGACGGTGACGCGATAGCGCGTAGCGGGATCGATCGGTTGGCCGTTCAGCGACATTCGCTCGGCGATGATGCGGTCGCCGCTTCCTTTGGCGTTGTCCCAGGCGTAGCCAAATCCCTTCGAGACCTGAAGGATCCGCGGCCGCTTCGGATCGGTCCATTGCTGTTCCAGCATGTCCTTGATCTGCTGCCCGGTCAGCGTCAGCGTCACCAGCTGGTTGCGAAACGGCTGGCTCGCGAACAGGTCAGCGAAGGTCACCGCGCCGTTGTCCTTGCGCGCAATGTCGGTGCGCACACCGCCGGGATTGGTGAAGGCTATCACCGCGCCGCCGCTCGCCATGGTCGCGGTCGCGGCCAGTTGCGCGTCGGCGATCATATCGCCGAGCGGGCTCTCGCCGGCATTGTTCGGGGTGCGCGACAGCGTCTCGGTCACCGCGCCGGCCGGACGGTTGGCGATCGGGCTCGCGACCTTGTCGTAGGATTCCAGCAGTGCGGTCTGGCCTACGTCCTTTTCCAGCGTTGCGACGCGGACGATGTTGTTGTCGGCCCTGGCGCTGACGATATCGCGAGTGACGGGATCGAGCTTGAGATCGATCGTGGTGACGAGCGTGCCGTATTTGTCGCCGCTGGTGACAAGCCGGCCATCGATCTCGCAGACATAGGCCTGATGGGTGTGGCCGGACACCACGACGTCGACCGCCTTGTCAAAATTCTTGACGATATCGACGATCGGGCCGGCGATGCCCGGGCAGGCGTTGTAATCGCCGGATGGCGTGCCGCCCTGATGGATCAGCACGACGATCGCCTCGACGCCGCGCGCCTTCAATTCCGGCACCAGCGCGTTCACGGTCTCGACCTCGTCGCGGAATTCGAGACCGGCCGCACTCTGCGGCGAGATGATGTCGGGCGTGGCCTTGAGCGTCAGGCCGATGAAGGCAACCGGGATGCCTTCGAATTCCCGGATCTCGTAGGCCGGAAATACCGTCTTGCCGCTGCTCTTTTCAATCGTGCTGGCGGCGAGATAGTGAAACGTCGCGCCCTTGAACGGATGCGGACCGAGGCAGGTGTCGACCGGGTGGCAGCCGCCGTTCTGCATCCGCAGCAGCTCGTCCTTGCCCTCGTCGAATTCGTGATTGCCGACGGCGGACAGCGCCAGTCCCATCATCGACATCGACTCGACGGTCGGCTCGTCGTGGAACATCGCCGACAGAAACGGGCTGGCGCCGATCAGGTCGCCGGCCGCGACGAAAATCGTGTTCTTGTGCCCGTCGCGCAACTGGTTGACCAGCGTCGCCATCCGCTCGGCACCGCCGGCGTCGACGGTGATCTTCTTGCTGTTGTCGGCGGGATCGGCAATCCGGATGCCGCCCGGCGGCGGGCGAAGGTTGCCGTGAAAATCGTTGATGGCGAGGATGCGCAATTCCACCGGGGCGGTGGATTGGGCGTGGGCCAATGGCGCTCCGCCCAATGTGGCGAGCACCGCTACGACGATCTGATAAGGCTGATTTCTCATGGCAGGATGATCATGGCACGATGATAAAGAGCCGGCGCAACGCTTTTGCGAAACTCGGCGCTAACTCTTCTTCCGCGCGAAAAACGCCTTGAACGCGGCGACCGCTTCCTTGGAGCGCATCCGTTCGCCAAACAGATGGCCTTCCTGATCGATCCGGCGCGTCATGTCCTCGGGCGGCAGCTTCAACAACTTGCGCGAGATCGCGACCGCTTCCGCCGGCAACGCGCAGATTTCGCGCGCGACCTTGCGGGCCTCGGCCTCGGTGTGGCCGGGCGACACCACCACATTGACGAACCCCGCGGTGTGGGCGTCGTCGGCGGTGAAGGTGCGTCCCATCACCAGCATCGCGAAGGCGCGCTGGTGGCCCATGGTGCGCGGCATCAACAGGCTGGAGGCGCCTTCCGGCACCAGTCCGAGATTGATGAACGGCGTCTTGAACGTCGCGGTCTTGCTCGCCAGCACGTAGTCGCAGTGGAACAGCATGGTGGTGCCGATGCCGATCGCGATGCCGTCGACGGCGGCGATGATCGGCTTGACGTTGTGGGCCAGCGAATAGAGAAACTTTGCGGCGTTGGAAGATCGCGGCGTGTCGGTATTGTCGGTGCCTTCTTTCAGAAAATCCTCGAGGTCGTTGCCGGCGGTGAACACGCCGGAGCCGCCGGTGATGACGATGCAGCGGATATTCGGATTGTTCTGCGCCTTGTCGATCGCATCGCTCATCAGGCGATACATGTCCTGGGTGATCGCGTTCTTCTTCTCCGGGCGCCGCAGCGTGATCACGCGCGTCGCGTCTTCGTCGGTGACAATGAGGTGCCCGGTCATGCGGTGTCCCTGGAGTACACGGTGTCCCTGGAGTGCCGCGGCATCGGTGCCGCTGGCGAGTCAGCGGGGCATATCCTACATGATCCCGCAACCGGCCCAAATGTCGCGGCGGTTTTTCCCGTGAAAGTAGCTTAAGTGTCTGTCCGGGAAGAAGTTGAATCTTATGAATCATTTGTGATTCAAGAGAGGTGGCCTGATTCGGAGGGGCCGCCGATGTGGACGAATGAAAACCGCGCGCGGTATGACCGCAGCCATTTGCGCTACCCCA
>JBBRSX010000276.1:0-3668 GCA_038244925.1 Hyphomicrobiales bacterium
CCCTCACCGAAACGCAACTCGAGCAGGACGGCAAACGCTTCCTGCTGCGCTCCGCGCCCCTACCCGCCGCCGGCCTCGTGCTCTGCGCTCTCGGCGTCGCCCTGCCGCCGACCGTGCGACAGATCAGCGCCGCATAATCCACATCAACACGACGTAATGTAGTGCCGCGCCGTCTGCGCGGTGCGATTTTGCCCGCAATGCCAATGACTTGGTATTTCGCACTGTTGAAGATCAGTCAAGGTGCATCGGCGAAGGCTCAACAAAGCCTTCAAGATCAAGTGGAAGAGGCCGCCGGCGCATAAGCGATCCGCTATATTTTGCAGGGGCTCAGCGCCTCGGAGGTCGAAAAGGCCTTGCGCGAACACGCCGCGAACTTGAATTTCGCTCCGGCGGGCGGCAATGCGCGCGCCATCGCCTTCGACGGCAAGATTCTCAAGGGTAGTTTCGACAGCTTCAACGATATCAAGGCAAGGCAGGGGCTCAGCGCGTTCGCAGTCGATACGGCGCTGGTCCTGACCCCTATCGAGATCGATGAAAAATCCAACGAAATCCCCGCCGTGCAAAAGCTCATGGAGGAACTCGACCTGACCGGCTGCTTGGTCACCTGCGACGCCATGCATTGGCAAAAAAAACCTTCGAAGCCGCCGCCGTCGCCAACGCGCATCTGATCGTCCAACTCAAGGACAACCAACCGACGCTGCGTGAGAATGTCGAAGCCGTCTGCTCGGTCGCCCGACCGCTGTCGAGCCTTAAGAGCGTGGACAAGAACAGGCGCAATCGCCACGAAACCCGGGACATCGCGGTGTTCGACGCCGCGCTCGCCACCAACGGAACGGAATGGGAAAAACACGTCGGAGCCATCATCAAGGTCGTGCGCGCCGTCAACACCTACCAGCCCGCCACCGGCCTCTGGAAGCCTTCGGGCGAAATCTCCTTCTATCTCTCCAGTCATCCCGTCGCCGCAATTGTCGCCGCCGACGCCATCCCAAAGCACTGGCGCATCGAGAATAAATCCCATTACACGCGTGACGTCGCTTTCCGCGAAGACGCCTCGCGCATTCGAACCAATCCTGGCATTGTCGCGCGACTGCGGAGCATCGCGTACAACATCCTACGATACAACCAACACGATACAATCCCACAAGACCGCTTCGCCAGAGCGCTCGGAGGTCTCAAATCGATAGTAACCATCCCCCGGCAAAGCCGGGGGCCTTCCTGATGTGAGCCGCTCAAAGCGGCATTGGGGGCGCTGACGCGACCGCGGTTGGTTGCCACCTGAAGGTGGCGAGGCGGGGACGCTGGCGCGGCCCCGATTTCTTGGCCACCTAAAGGCGGCAGGCTAGCGCCACAGGTTCATTTGCTCCAACTTTTGGTCTTCGCTGTCCTGGTTCTTGATGTAGTCCCCGAACGACCGCTTCGTCTCGACCGACGGTCGAAACGAAATATCCTCGCGCCCAGAAGCTTTGACCGACGAAGCCGCGCTTTCGCTCGCCATAAACCCGGGCAAGATGGATCGCACTCTTCCCTTTGATATACCCGATCACTTGGCTGACCGCGTATTTCGGCGGAATCGACAGCAGCATGTGAACATGGTCCGGCATTAAATGCCCCTCCTCGATCCGGCTCTCGCGCTGCTCAGCGAGTTGCCGAAACACCGGCCCAAGATATTTCTTCAGTTCGCCATACAGCACCTTCCGGCGGTATTTCGGAATGAAGACGACGTGATATTTGCACTCCCACTTGGTGTGACTTAAGCTCTCGAACTCGTCCATCGTGATTTGACCCTTCGTGGGCTTGGCGGCTCACGACAGCAAAAATCACGGGGGACCTCCGTAAAAGTCAAACGGCTACGAATAGGGGTAGGGAAGGCTTTCGCCTCCCCTCCCTCCGAACCGTACGTGCGGTTTTCCCGCATACGGCTCTCCAGTCGGGAGTTTCTTTCATCGAGACTGTCTCGCAGATAGCCAGGCCGTGTGAAGAGCGAACAACCCGGCTTCCACGAAGAAGGCATTGGGCCAGCGTTGATGATCGACTCGGCTCATACCCTGTCTCGATGACCGCTTCTCCTGCCTTCGCAGAAGGGCGCGCAGCCGACGGCGGGTGAACGCGTCGAGCCTTTCGAAGATGGTGTGTTGGGCATGCTTGAAATAGCCGAACCAGCCGCGCAGCGTCCGGTTGAAGGCCGATACGACTCGAGCGAGACTGTCGCCGCGCGTGCGCTTCGTTTCGGCCCGGATGCTGTCCTTGAGCTTGTCCAAGCTCTTCTTGCGCACGTGCCGCTTGCCGGCTTCAAACCGGTAACCGAGGAACTCGAAACCCTGTCCCGACTGCCGGCAGTCGCCAACATGCGTCTTCTCGGGATGCAGCGCCAAGCCATTCTCGCTCACCCAGGCGCGCACGTCTTCGAGGGCGGCTTGCGCTTCCTCGGACGTCCGGCACAGGATCACGAAATCATCGGCATAGCGCGCCATGCGGTACCCGCGCCCGGCGATGAACGCATCCAGTGGGTCGAGATAAATGTTGGCCAACAACGGGCTGATCCCTGCGCCTTGCGGCGAGCCTCGTGTCGGCGTCCATGTCTCCAGACCTTTCAGGATTTCGGCCTTCAACCAGCCTCGGATCAGGTCGAGCAACCGGCCATCGCTGACCTTCGCCTCGACCCGGGCCATCAGACGGTCATGCGGAATTGAATCGAAATAACCGGCGAGCTCGGCGTCCACCACGAAGGTGTAACCGTCCCCGATCAGCCCATCGACTTCCCGCAATGCGTCGTGGCGTCCGCGTCCCGGACGGAAGCCGTAGCTCGCGTCCCGGAACCCCGCCTCGAAAATCGGTTCGACCACGAGCCGAACCGCCTGCTGGACGATGCTATCCTTGACTGTTGGAATGCCCAACGGCCGCGTCTTGCCATCGCCCTTCGGGATTTCGACCCGTTTGACGGCTTGCGGGTGGTACGAACCCTCCCGCAGCGCCGCCGACAGCTCGGCCAGATAATCATCCGCCTTCGCCGCGAACCGCTCGATGCTCTGCCCATCCACGCCCGCCGCGCCTTTGTTGGCCTCGACCTTCGTCCACGCCGCCTTCAGCGTATCGAGCGCAAACACCTTGTCCATCAGTGCATACCATTTGCCGCCTTTGACGCCGTTGACCAGCGCCGACAGCATGCGTTTCGTCCAGACCGAGGCTTCGGCCCACGGGAAATCCCGTGCGGCCGCTCCGCCTTGCGTAGCCTCATTGGCACTCCCGGCGGTCTGTTGCTTCGGTTCGGACAAAAGCGCCTCTCCCTCCCTACCCCCCTTCCCTCGGACAGGTTTATGTTCTCCCGTCCTCTCGCGACCCGCCCTCTCGGGCGACGCCGCCGCGGTACTATAAGGGTTCTCACTCCTGCCCGGCTCGCACACGCCGAGTAGGTCTGTCCGTTTGCCTGCCTTGTCTTCCGAACATCCAATCCCCAACCACGTTATGGGCCCGAGCGTCGCTTTCGCAGTCGTCTCAACGCGCCCGGCTGATCTCTCAATCAAGGCTTCGCCATGAGTGGGCAGGCTCGCCGCGCCATGCCGCCGAAACGGGTTTGTCATCCTTACAGGCTGTTCGTTCGCCTCCAACTTCTCCCCACCCCGCCTCGCGACGACGCAGTTGCCTTCGGCTACATGTGATACGACTTCACA
>JBBRSX010000277.1:0-3607 GCA_038244925.1 Hyphomicrobiales bacterium
CATGTAGGTGTTGGTCATGCGCGGCATCGGCACATGGGCATAGCCCTGGCGGCGGCCGTTGCCGGTCGGCTTCATGTTCATCAGCCGGGCGTTCTGGCGATCCTGCATGTAGCCCACGAGAATGCCGTCCTCGATCAGCACGGTGAGGTTGGTCGGCGTTCCCTCGTCGTCAATGGATAGAGAACCCCGCCGCGCCGCCATGGTGCCGTCGTCGACGACAGTGACGCCCTTGGCCGCGACCTGCTTGCCCATCAACCCAGCGAAAGCCGAAGTCTGCTTGCGGTTGAAATCGCCTTCGAGGCCGTGGCCGACCGCTTCATGCAGCATCACGCCGGGCCAGCCGGCGCCGAGCACTACATCCATTTCACCGGCGGGCGCGGGGATCGATTCCAGATTGACCAGCGCCTCGCGGATGGCGCCGTCGGCAGCCTCGCGCCACGCTTTTGTCTCGATGAAGCGCGCATAGCCTTCGCGGCCGCCATAGCCCTTGCTGCCGCTCTCCTGGCGGTCGCCCTGGCCGGCGACGACAGAAATGTTGACCCGCACCAGCGGGCGGATGTCGCGATAGCTCTCGCCGTCCGGTCGCAGGATTTCGACCACCTGCCAGGTGGCACCGAGGCTGATGGACGCCTGCCGCACCCGCGGATCCTTGTCGCGCACGTAAGCGTCGATCTCGGCCAGCAACTTGACCTTGGCTTCAAAACCCGGCCCGTCCAGCGGATTATCGTCGCCATAGAGCCGCACATTGGTGTGGGTCGGCGCCGCCGAAAATTGCCCGCTGTAACCGCCGCGCACGGCGGCAACCGCATCCGCCGCGCGGATCAGCGCCGGCAGCGACACGTCGGAGGAATGCGCGTAGCCGACCGCATCGTCCTTGACCGCGCGCAGCCCAAAGCCCTGCGAGGTGTCGTAAGTGGCCTGCTTCAGCCGGCCGTTGTCGAAGGCCAAGGCTTCGGTCTGGCCATATTCCAGAAACAGCTCGCCATCGTCGGCCCCCTCCAGCCCCCGCGCGATCTCGCGGCGGACGGCATCGCGGTCAAGATTGGCGCGGTCGATCAGGGAGGTTGTGGCGAGGTTGGTCATGAAGGCTCCAGTGCGACAAATCGGCTTGGCGTCCCGGCCTGGTGCACAAGCGCGCACGGAGCGCAACAGCGCAGCGCCTGGCCGGAACGACGTTGGCGCTAAAGATAGGCGCTATTGCAGCAAACCGGGAGGGGGTCTCACGGCAGCTTGTCATACCCCTCGCCGATCCCGTTCAGGCTCAGCGGAAACCCGATTCCCTCTTCCGGGGTCTCGAAGATGATGAAGGTCGCGGTCTTGGCGGTACGGAGCTGGCCGAGCAGCTTTTCGTCCATCACCACCTCGGCGACGCAGCCATTGGGCAGGCAGCGGACAAAACCGGCGCGGCCGACGTCGACGTTGTCGAGCTTGAGGCCCAGACCCGACGGCAGCAGCACGCCGAGCGGCGCCACCACCCGCATCAGCTTGCTCTTCTGGTCGGCGGTTTTCAGCACGATCACGGTCAGGCCGGCGTTGGAACGGTCCTCGGCTACCACGCTCTGGATCAGGGCGCATTGTTCCGCCTGCGCGCCCGGGGGAGTATCACAGCGGATCTGCCAGTCGCCATGGACCGAGCGCACGGCGCCTTGCGCGCTGGCCGCTTCGGTCAGGCCGAACAATAAGGCTACAGCGAGCAGGCCGCCCAGCCAGCGGCCAAGACCGTGTTTCGCCTGATGTTTCGAGCGCCCCATGCGGGTCGATCCTCTATATTTTCCGACGCTGCCGGACTGATACGCAATGACGGCGTCTTGAAGGCAGCTCAGACGCCGTTCCCGCACCCGAAAGGCCGCCGGCGCAGGCGAATCAGGCATCTCGGAAGCTGCCTGCCTGTGCCTACATCCGGCAATTCGCCTGTCAAGCGTAGCCGGGTGGCAAACCGGCAGGTTTGGCCTGATTCAGCTGGAAAACCTGACATCCAGCGAATAGCCGGTGACGCATGGCTTGGCGTCCCACTACTGCATTGCGAGAGCCTTGGATTTATGGTTTGAGAGGCTGGATTTCGACGCGTTCTAACGATCTGGCCCGAGTACAGTCGCCGCGCTCTGCTGCTGCGACTGTTGCAGGTACTTTTGAAGGTGTACTTCTGAAGTAGCTCCGGTTGGCCGTTCGTCAGGGCGGATCGTGCGGCATTTCCGGCTATCGGCGGGGGTGCTTTGGGGATTTATCAAGGGAGCGCGAGCGGCATGAAGATGTCGAAGGGCCAGATTGGCCGTCGGTTGCGGGGATTAGCGGTGGCAGGCTTGGCGCTTGTCGCGGGCGGAACGGCATTCGCCGAAACGGGGCAGCCGAAGCCGTGGGAATACACCCTGCAGGAAGCCGCCTCTCCGGTGATGGAAAACATCATCAGCTTCCATAACCTCCTGCTCGCGCTGATCACCATCATCACCCTGTTCGTGCTGGCGCTGCTGATCATCGTGATGGTGAAGTTCAACGCCAAGGCCAACCCGGTCCCCTCCAAGACCACGCACAACACGCTGATCGAGGTCGCCTGGACGCTGATTCCTGTGTTGATCCTGGTCATGATCGCGGTGCCGTCGTTCCGGCTGCTGTTCCAGGAACTGGATATCCCCAAGCCCGACGTCACCATCAAGGCGACCGGCAAGCAGTGGTACTGGACCTATTCCTACCCCGATAACGGCAAGTTCGAGTTCGATTCGCTGCTGGCGCAGGACAAGCAGCCGCGCCTGCTCGGCGTCGACAATGAAATGGTGGTTCCGGTCAACAAGGTAATCCGGGTTCAGACCACGGCCGCCGACGTGATCCACGCGTTCGCGCTGCCGGCTTTCGGCGTCAAGATTGACGCGATCCCCGGCCGCCTCAACGAAACCTGGTTCAAGGCCACCCAGACCGGCATGTTCTACGGCCAGTGCTCGGAACTGTGCGGCAAGGACCACGCGTTCATGCCGATCGCGATCCGGGTGGTGAGCGATCAGGAGTTCGCGGCCTGGACCGAGACGGCGAAGAAGAAATTTGCGACCAATCCGGCGAACTCGTTCGCCTCGGCTGGCGCAGCGGCGCAGTAATCGCGCCGGCTACGGGACAAGGGCGACGGGACCGCGAGATCCGACAAGGGACTTGTTAGGCAGGATTTGAACATGGCAACGAGCGCAACGACACACGACGGTCACGCCCAAGATCACGGACATGACGAGCACGAGCACGCCCATCCAACCGGATGGCGGCGCTACGTCTATTCGACGAACCACAAGGACATCGGCACGATGTACCTGGTGTTCGCGATCATCGCGGGTGTCATCGGTGCGGCGATGTCGATCATGATCCGCATCGAGCTGATGTATCCCGGCATCCAGATTTTTCACGAAACGCACACCTATAATGTGTTCGTGACCTCGCACGGCCTGATCATGATCTTCTTCATGGTGATGCCGGCGATGATCGGCGGTTTCGGCAACTGGATGGTGCCGCTGATGATTGGCGCGCCCGACATGGCGTTCCCGCGCATGAACAACATCTCGTTCTGGCTGCTGCCGGCCTCCTTTGCGCTGCTGCTGCTGTCGACCTTCGTCGAGGGTGAGCCGGGCGCCAA
>JBBRSX010000278.1:0-3318 GCA_038244925.1 Hyphomicrobiales bacterium
GTCCGTGAAGGCGCTCGAAGCCGCGATGAACGGCGACAAGACGGTGTTCCTGTTGTCGCAGAAGAACCCGGGCGATGAAGATCCCGGCGCCGATGAACTGTACGATGTCGGTACGCTGGCAACGGTGCTGCAACTGCTGAAGCTGCCCGACGGCACCGTCAAGGTACTGGTCGAGGGCCAGTCGCGCGCCAAACTGGTCACGCTTGTCGCCCGCGAGGATCATCTCGCCGCGCATGTGTCGCCGCTCGACGATATCGAAGGCGATGAACAGCAGGTCGCCGGGCTGCTGCGCTCCGCCGCCAAGCAGTTCGAAACCTATGTGAAGCTCAACAAGAAAACCGCGCCCGAAATCGCCGTGCAGATCGGCCAGATCGAGGATGCTGGCCGCTTTGCCGACACCGTCGCCGCCAATCTCGGCCTCAAGATCGCCGACAAGCAGGCGCTGCTCGCCGAACCCGACGTGGCCAAGCGCCTCGAAAAGGTCTTTGGGCATATGGAAGGCGAGATGGGCGTCCTTCAGGTCGAAAAGAAAATCCGCTCGCGCGTCAAGCGCCAGATGGAGAAGACCCAGCGCGAATATTACCTCAACGAGCAGATGAAGGCGATCCAGCGCGAGCTGGGTGAAGGTGAGGACGCCAAGGACGAGGTCACCGAGTTCGAGGAGAAGATCGCCCGCACCAAACTGTCGAAGGAAGCCCGCGACAAGGCGATTTCCGAGCTCAAGAAGTTCAAGGCGATGTCGCCCCAATCGGCGGAAGCCACCGTCGTGCGTAACTACCTCGATACGATGCTGGCGCTGCCGTGGAGCAAGAAGTCGAAGGTCAAGAAGGACATCGTCGCCGCGCAGAAGGTGCTCGACGACGATCACTTCGGGCTGGAGAAGGTCAAGGACCGGATCATCGAATATCTCGCCGTTCAGGCGCGCACGTCGAAGCTCAAGGGGCCGATCCTCTGCCTCGTCGGACCTCCCGGCGTCGGCAAGACCTCGCTCGGGCGCAGCATCGCCAAGGCAACGGGGCGTGAGTTCATCCGGCAATCGCTCGGCGGCATGCGCGACGAGGCCGAAATCCGCGGTCACCGCCGGACCTACATCGGCTCGATGCCCGGCAAGGTGATCCAGAACCTCAAAAAGGCCGGCACGTCGAACCCGCTGTTCCTGCTCGACGAGATCGACAAGCTCGGCCAGGATTTCCGCGGCGATCCGTCGTCGGCGCTGCTCGAGGTGCTCGATCCGGAACAGAACAAGGCGTTCAACGACCATTATCTGGAGGTCGACTATGACCTTTCCGATGTGATGTTCGTGACCACGGCAAACAGCCTCAACATGCCGCAGCCGCTGCTCGACCGCATGGAGATCATCAATCTGAGCGGCTACACCGAGGACGAAAAAGTCGAGATCGCCAAGCGCCACCTGATGGCCAAGCAATACGAAGCGCACGGCCTCAAGCTGGCCGAGTTCAGTGTCACCGACGGCGCGATCCGCGATCTCGTGCGCTATTACACGCGCGAGGCCGGGGTGCGGACCTTGGAGCGCGAACTCGCCAAGCTGGCGAGGAAGTCGCTGCGGCGCATCCTCGAAGGCAAGGCGACCCATGTCACCGTCGACAGCGACAACCTCCACGAGTTCGCCGGGGTGCGGAAATTCCGCTTCGGCGTCGGCGAGGTCGAGGACCAGATCGGTGCCGTCACCGGCCTCGCCTGGACCGAAGTCGGCGGCGAACTGCTCACCATCGAGGCAGTGACCGCACCCGGCAAGGGCACGATCAAGACCACCGGCAAATTGGGCGACGTGATGACCGAATCGATCTCGGCGGCGCTGTCGTTCACCAAGGCGCGCGCCGTCCAGTACGGCATCAAGCCTTCCGTGTTCGAGAAGAAGGAAATCCACGTCCACGTCCCCGAAGGCGCCACCCCCAAGGATGGCCCGTCGGCGGGTGTCGCGATGGTCACTGCGATCGTCTCGACGCTGACCGGGATTCCGGTCCGCAAGGACGTGGCGATGACCGGCGAGGTCACGCTGCGCGGCCGGGTGCTGCCGATCGGCGGCCTGAAGGAAAAGCTGCTGGCGGCGCTGCGTGGCGGCATCACCACGGTGTTCATCCCGGCGGAGAACGAAAAGGACCTGGCCGAGATTCCGGCGAACGTCACCGAAGGGCTGACGATCATTCCGGTGGCGCACGCCGATGAAGTGCTGGCGCTGGCGCTGACCCGGCCGCTGGTCCCGATCGAATGGTCCGAAACCGATGAACTGGCTGTACGTCCCGATCCTTCGGTGGTGGCTGAAGCGGCTATCCGCCACTAGGGGTAGCACGCGGGCGCGCTTCGGCGCGCCCGTTCGCCGCGATTACGAATTCGTGGTTTGACACGCGTGCTTCCCCGGCCAAGATGGCGGTTTGCAGCGCAATCGGGGAGCGCTTGAGTCGATGAACAAACAGGATTTGTCCGTTCGCGTGGCGGACATCACGGGTCTTGCGCGTGCCGATGCCGCGCGCGCCATCGACGTCATGCTCGACACGATCACCGAGGCGCTGGCGCGCGGCGAGGAAGTGCGGCTGGTCGGCTTCGGCAACTTCGTCGCGGGGCAGCGCAAGGCGTCGACCGGCATCAACCCGCGCACTCGCGAGCCGATGGATATCGCATCGAGCGTTCAGCCGAAGTTTCGCGTCGGTCGCAACCTCAAGGATGCCTGCAACGCCAAGGCAAAGCCGGGGGCTTGACTTTTCAAACCATATAGGTTATGGGAACTGCGCGGCGGCGCAATTGACGATCGTCACGGCGCGAGTCGCCGGGCAAGAAAAAATCAAAAAGCGTCGATACTTCGATACTTCGGCGGAAATTCCGGACGCCATTGCGAACGCCGTGAAAATAAACTTCCCGCCAGGTCACGATTGCTGCCGGCTTTACACGCCGGCCTGCCTCGCCTAGTCACCGCCCTCCGGCGCGGGCGCGTAGCTCAGCGGTAGAGCACTGCCTTCACACGGCAGGGGTCACAGGTTCAAACCCTGTCGCGCCCACCACGCCCCGGCATTCTCCCCTACCCCGATCTGAATGACGGCTGGCGGCCGTGTTCACGGATCCGACACGCCCCGTCACGCATTATGCCTGTCGTTACAGAAGGAGAATGACCATGCGCGCCACGACGATTCTGATGACGGCGGTTCTGACCAGCCTCGCTGTCCCCGCAATGGCAAAGGGCCATGACCGTGGCGATGACCGCCAGGGCCAGTACGACGACGGCGACCGCCATGGCGACCGCCACGACAACGGCAACCACTATGGCCAGCGCAAGCACGACAACCGGCGCTCGAACGGCTATCA
>JBBRSX010000279.1:0-3145 GCA_038244925.1 Hyphomicrobiales bacterium
ATCACATCGACGAGGCCAAGGGTGAAATCGTCGAGCAGCAACGGACTGTCCGAACTGAAAACGGCGCGGGTCAACACTTGTGGATGGAGTGCGTCGCCAGCGCCGAGAAAGCTGTAGAATGCCCCGCCGGCGATGGTCTGCACCCAATAGACCTTCTCGATCGCGTCAGCATAATCATAGGCATAGAGCGTCAGGGTGATAGGGTCTGGGCCGCGGGCCCAACCGCCAACCGCCGGCCAGGAATAGTTGAACGGGTCGGCGACGGCGAAGACCAGCGTCGTGCCAGCATAGGCGAGCGATCCCGAATGCGTCGGTACTGCGCCAATGGTGTTGCCGCCGGTAAGCGTTCCGTCGCCGGGATCGGGCGAACCAAAATCAAAGCTCGTGGCGAGAAAGGCGTCTTCGAAGTCCTCGATCTCCTGAAAGCCGGTCACTGTTCGATTGGCGACGGCCGGAGCAGCGGCAGCGAGCAGGGCCAAAGCTAAGAGCAGGCGGCGCATCAAGGGTCTCCGATTACCCACGATCTGCCTAACATGGTTTCTGATGCGTTACCATGAATGAACCGTCCGGATTTGATGCTGGTTGCGGTCGACAATTGCCGTTCTGTTGTGCCATCGCTGCTCGGCGGCGGATAACGCTGCTATTTGGGGAGACGCCAATGTTCAGCCATATCATGGTCGGGGCAAACGACCTTGCCGCATCGAAGACTTTCTATGACGCGGTGCTCGGCACGCTTGGCGTCAGCCCGGGGTTTCAAGACGACAAGGGCCGGGTGTTCTGGATGGCCCCGACCGGCATCTTCGCGATCTCAAAGCCGATCAACGGTGAGCCGGCCTGTCATGCCAATGGCGCGACGATCGGCTTTGCGGTCAGCGGACCCGAACAGGCCCAGGAATGGCATGCGGCCGGCGTCGCCAATGGCGGTACGACGTGTGAAGATCCGCCCGGCGTTCGCGAAGGCGGCATGGGCGCGATGTACCTCGCCTACCTCCGCGATCCCGACGGCAACAAACTCTGCGCCCTGCACCGCATGGCGTGACGCCACTTCCCTCTCAACTTGCGGGAGAGGGATAATCACGCAGCCGTTGCGACCTTGTCCTGCGTCTTCGTATCGAAATCGCTCGCGTCGTGCCGTTCGTGAAGCTGGCTCGCCGGATCGCCCATCACCCGGTTGACCATGCGCCCGCGCTTGACCGCCGGCCGCGCGGCGATGGCGTCGGTCCAGCGCTGAACATGGGTGTAGTCCTGCACGCTAAGGAACTCACCCGCCTCATAGACCAGCCCCTTTACCAGTGCGCCGTACCACGGCCAGATCGCCATGTCGGCGATGCTGTACTCATCACCCGCCATATACTCGCGTTCCGCCAGGTTACGGTCGAGCACGTCGAGTTGCCGCTTCACCTCCATGGCGAAGCGGTCGATCGGATATTCCCACTTGGCCGGCGCATAAGCGTAGAAATGGCCGAAGCCGCCGCCGAGATACGGCGTCGCGCCCATCTGCCAGAACAGCCAATTCAGCGCCTCGGTGCGCTTGCCGTGATCCGTTGGCAGGAACGCTCCGAACTTTTCGGCGAGGTAGAACAGGATCGAACCCGATTCGAACACGCGCGTCGGCGTCGGCGTCGAATGGTCGACCATCACTGGAATCTTCGAATTGGGGTTGATCGCGACATAGCCGCTGCCGAATTGGTCACCCTCGCGGATGTTGACCAGCCATGCGTCATATTCGGCCCCGGCGTGTCCCGCCGCCAGCAGCTCCTCGAGCATCACCGTCGCCTTGACGCCGTTCGGCGTCGCGAGCGAATACAGCTGCAGCGGGTGCTTGCCGACCGGCAGGTCCTTGTCGTGCGTCGGCCCGGCGATCGGCCGGTTGATGCTGGCGAACTGGCCGCCGTTCTCCTTGTTCCAGGTCCAGACTTTTGGCGGCGCATATGCGGTGTCGGTCATGTCGATCCTTCAATCGTCGAGAGCTGCGTAAACCATCGTCCGCACTTCGCGCCGCACCGGATAGGTCGAACTCGGCATCAACTGGGTCATGAAGATGCCGATCAGATCCTCCGCCGGGTCGATCCAGAAGAACGTGCTTGCCGCCCCGCCCCAGAAAAAGTCGCCGGTGCTGCCGGGCATCAGCGTCCGCGCGCTGTTGGTGGTCACGGCAAAGCCCAGGCCGAAGCCAACCCCTTCATAGGCCGCCTCGCTGAACAGCGAACGCGAGATCGCCGGCAGGTCGACCCCGCCGGGAAGGTGGTTCGCCGTCATCAAGGCGAGCGTCTTGCGGCTGATATAGCGCCGGCCATCGAGCGTGCCGCCGTTGAGCAGCATCTGGCAAAAACGCAGATAATCGCGCGCCGTGCCGACGAGTCCGCCGCCGCCCGATATCAATGCCGGAGTGTTCAGATATCCGCTGGTCGCCGGGTCGTCCTGGACCTTGATGCCGCCCTCGCGCGTCGCCTCGTAGCAGGTCGCGAACCGGTGGGCCTGACCGTCGCGCACAGCAAAGCCGGTGTCGGTCATGCCGAGCGGCGTCAGCAGGCGCTCCTGCAAGAACGTCTCGAAACTCATGCCGCTGACCACCTGGACCAGCCAGCCGCAGACATCGGTTGCCACCGAATAATTCCACGCTTCGCCCGGCGAGAAGTCGAGCGGCAACTTGCCAAGCTCGCCGATCATGTCGGCCAGCGACCCGGCCTTCTCGATCATGCCGAGCTTGTGCGCCCGGTACGCCGCATCGACGTTCGTCCGGTACTGGAAGCCATAGGTCAGCCCCGAAGTGTGCCTGAGCAGATCGACCACCTGCATGGCGCGTGCCGGTGCCTGGGTCTGGAAACCAAGCCCCACCGTGCCCGCTGCGAACACGCCGACGTCGCGCCACTCCGGGATATATTTGGCCACCGCGTCCGACAGCGCGATCCTGCCCTCCTCGACAAGCATCATCAGCGCGACCGAGGTCAGCGGCTTGGTCATCGAATAGATGCGGAAGATCGTATCTTCCGCCATCGGCACCCGGCGTTCAAGATCGGCAAAGCCGGTCAGGCCCAGATGCGCGACCTCGCCCCGCCGGGCAACCATCGTCAAGGTACCCGCCAATTTGCCGGTATCGACGTATTTGGACTGCAGAAAACGATCGATCTGGGTGAGGCGGTCC
>JBBRSX010000280.1:0-3115 GCA_038244925.1 Hyphomicrobiales bacterium
CTCGATCAGCACGCCCTCGGTGATTTCGAGCTCCAGCCGGTCCGGCGCCAGCCCGGTTTCGAGCAGGATCGAGTGCACCAGGCTGACCACGTCGCCGTGCATGAACTGCGCCGGCGACAGGTTGACGGCGATCTGCAGCGGTATCGGCCAGGAGGCAGCCTCGCGGCAGGCTTCGCGCAGGATCCACTGGCCCATCTCGACGATCAGGCCACTTTCCTCTGCGAGCGGAATGAAATCAGCGGGCGACACAAAGCCGCGCACCGGGTGCTGCCAGCGCGCCAGCGCCTCGAAGCCGATGACCTCGCTGGTGGCAACCGTCGGACCCGAGGTCGCCTGCGGCTGGTAATACAGCGACAATTCGCCGTTCCGAATCGCAACCGAAAGCTCCTGGTGCAGCACGCGGCGGTCGCGGATCTGCTGGTCCATCTCGGGTTCGAACAGGCCGATCGAGCCGCGCGATTTCGCCTTGGCGCGGAACAGCGCCGCGCCGGCATTGGCCAGCAGCGAGGCCGCGTCGGAGCCGTTATGCGGAAAGACCGAGATGCCGGTGGTGACGCCGGTGCGTACTGACTTGCCATCGATCGGGAATTCGTTCGACAGCACCTCGGCGAGTTTTTCGGCCAGCGCCTTGCCGGCGTCCGGTTGCTTGCCGTCGATGATCAGGCCGAACTCGTCGCCGGAGAGCCGCGCCACCACGCCGCCGCGGGCGGAAGCCTGGATGCGGCCGGCGACCTCGATCAGGAGCTTGTCGCCCATGGCATGGCCGAACACGTCGTTGATTTCCTTCAACCCGTCGAGGTCGACGCACAGCACCGCGAACTCCTCGTCGGTGCCAGCGCAGGCTTCGATCATCTGCGCCAGCGCCTGCAGGAAGGCGGCGCGGTTCGGCAGATCGGTGAGGCCGTCATGATAGGCCATGTGCGCCATCCGCGACTCGGTCTGGCGGCGGTCGGTGACGTCCTCATGGGTCTTGATCAGATATTGCGGTTCGCCGGCATCGTCGAGCACGGTC
Source organism: Hyphomicrobiales bacterium (assembly GCA_038244925.1). GTDB lineage: Bacteria > Pseudomonadota > Alphaproteobacteria > Rhizobiales > Xanthobacteraceae > Bradyrhizobium. The sequence goes on from JBBRSX010000280.1 coordinate 1,013, forward strand.
ATGCGGCGGGTCAGGAACAGCCGCAGGCCGTCCTTGGTGGAGATCGGGTGTTCCTCGGTCAGCAGGCCGCGCTTCTTGATCGCGGCCTCGTCGCGCGCGATGATCAGCTTGGCTTCCCGGGGATTGAAGATATCGGTAGCGGTGAGCCCGGTGGCGTCCTCGCGTCGGCGGTTGAGGATGGTCTCGGCGCTGCGGTTAGCGAGCAGATATCGCCCGTCGCTGACGCGCTCGACGATCAGGGATACCGGAATGTTGTCGACCACGAGTTCGAGGAACTTCTTGGTGTTCTCCAGTTCGCGCGACAGCGAGCGGCGTTCGGTGACGTCGTCGAACAGCGCGATCAGGAACTCGGGCTCGCCCTTCTCGTTGCGCGCGATGACGCGGTTGGAGGCGAGAATGCGCTTCTCCGAACCGCGCTCAACCGTGAGTTCGGTGCGGTGATGGCCTGCGGCGGCATTCAAAGCCGACTGATCGGCAACGTCGATGCTTTTCGCGGTTTCGGGACGGAAAATCTCGTCGGCGCGCTTGCCGACGATATGATCGCGCGAGAAGCGCGAGAACCGTTCGAAGGCGCGGTTGACGAAAATGTAGCGGCCGTCCTCGATGTTCTTGGCGGCGACGCAGACCGGCACGTTGTCGAGAACCGATTCCAGGAACTGGGTGGTCGATGAGAGTTTGCGCGACAGTTTGCGCTGCTCGGTGCAATCCTCGTGCGTGACGATCGTCCCCCCGTTCGGCAGCCGGAAGATTTTTGCAAGCACCGCGTTGCCGTTGGGCAGTTCGGTGACGAAGCCTTCCGGCCGGCTGGCGAGGGCCACGAATTGATCGAAGTCAACATCGATCATGCCGCGCTGGCGCCGCAACTCGACCATGTCCCGGCTGGTCATGTCAGCCGTGATGTCCGAGCGGCTCAGTCCATAGATTTCGAGGAAGCGATCATTGTAGAACACCACGCGCTTTTCCGCGTTGGTCATCATCACGCCCTGATTGAGATTGTTCAGGGCGGAACTGATGAAGGCGTTGCGCCGCAACTTGGCCCGTTCGTTCCGGCGCAGTGCCGTCAATATCCAGAGCCCGACCGCCCCGAGGAAGGACGTGACGACGATGACGCCGATCAGCAGCTCCCAGATCAGATTGGGATCGAACGCGCCGACATAGCTCGCCGGCGCAAAGCCGCCGCCTGACAGCGGCGCGCTCCACGCCAATTCGCACGGCACAGCGGCGGCGAACAGGCAAACGAAGGCCCGCGCCGGAATCGAATTCTTCCCGCTTGCCTGCCAATTCTTGCCAGCCATCATTCACCCGCGGATTTACAGGGCGGAGTGTCTGGCTTGACGGGTTTGGATCGGGTAAACGCTTACCCTTGCAACTCCAAAATGTGACACAAATTATGGCAATTGCCCTGACATGATTAATGCTTCACTAACGGGGGTGCGCCGAGAGCGTATTTCAAGGCAAACCAACGGGTTGCTTGGACAGTTCCGGGCGCGAAGTGCTACTAACCGCGCGCGGCCAACGCCCAATTTCGCGCCAGAATCCCGGACCTGAAGCTGACATGGACAGAGTCGATTGCGTCGTTATCGGAGCGGGTGTGATCGGGCTTGCGATAGCGCGCCGGCTCGCTCTGGCCGGACGTGAAGTGGTCGTGCTGGAAGCAGCCGAGGGCATCGGCACCGTCACCTCCTCGCGCAACAGCGAGGTGATCCACGCCGGCATCTATTACCGCGCCGGCAGCCTGATGGCGCAGATGTGCGTCAGCGGCCGGCACGCGCTGTATCGGTATTGCGCCGACCACGGCATCCCCCATCGCAATTGCGGCAAGCTGATCGTGGCAACGACGCCGAAAGAGACCGAAAAGCTTCAATCGATCCGGGCGCACGCCGAAGCCAACGGCGTCGAAGGCATGCAATTGCTCTCGGGCGAGGCGGCGCGCGAACTGGAGCCGGCGCTGAACTGCGACGCGGCCCTGCTCTCGCCTACCACCGGGATCATCGACAGTCACGCCTATATGCTGGCGCTGCGGGGCGATGCGGAAGCAGCAGGTGCGGCCTATGCCTTCCATACGCCGCTGTTGCGCGGACGGAGCCACGCCGGCCGCATTGA
>JBBRSX010000281.1:0-3083 GCA_038244925.1 Hyphomicrobiales bacterium
AGAATCCCGGACCTGAAGCTGACATGGACAGAGTCGATTGCGTCGTTATCGGAGCGGGTGTGATCGGGCGTGCGATAGCGCGCCGGCTCGCTCTGGCCGGACGTGAAGTGGTCGTGCTGGAAGCAGCCGAGGGCATCGGCACCGTCACCTCCTCGCGCAACAGCGAGGTGATCCACGCCGGCATCTATTACCGCGTCGGCAGCCTGATGGCGCAGATGTGCGTCAGCGGCCGGCACGCGCTGTATCGATACTGCGCCGATCACGGCATCCCCCATCGCAATTGCGGCAAGCTGATCGTCGCCACCACGCCAAAGGAAACCGAGAAGCTGCAGTCGATCCGGGCCCATGCCGAAGCCAATGGCGTCGAAGGCATGCAGTTGCTCGCGGGCGGAGCGGCGCGCGAACTGGAGCCGGCGCTGAACTGCGATGCGGCCCTGCTCTCGCCTTCCACCGGGATTATCGACAGCCACGCCTACATGCTGGCGCTGCGCGGCGATGCCGAAGAAGCGGGTGCGGCCTATGCGTTCCATACGCCGCTGTTGCGCGGACGGAGCAACGCTGGCCGCATTGAAATCGAGGCCGGTGGCAACGCGCCGATGACGCTGGTCTGCGATCTCCTGGTCAATGCGGCCGGGCTCGGCGCGCCCGCGGTGGCGCGCAGCATCGAGGGCATGCCGGTCGAGATGATCCCGTCCGCCTACCTCGCCAAGGGAAACTATTTCAGCTGCAGCGCGCGCGCGCCGTTTTCACGGCTGATCTATCCGGTGCCGGAGCCCGGCGGGCTCGGCGTGCATCTGACGCTCGACATGGCCGGCCAGGCGCGGTTCGGTCCCGACGTCGAGTGGGTCGAGAGCATCGACTACACCGTGGACCCTGCGCGTGCGGACAAGTTCTATCCCGCGATCCGGCGCTACTGGCCGACGCTGCCGGACGGCGCGCTGATGCCGAGCTATTCCGGAATCCGGCCGAAGATCGTGCCGCCCGCGGTCGCCACGCAGGATTTTCTGATCCAGGGACCGCGTGACCACGGCGTCACCGGGCTGATCAACCTGTTCGGCATCGAATCGCCGGGATTGACGTCGTCGCTCGCGATCGCGGACCATGTCGGCACGCTGGCGAAGCTGTAAATCGATCGAAACGCTGAGCGGGCTTCGCGCACAGCTCATCGACGGATGCGCATATCGGCGTCCATCCGTCGATGAAATCGCGTTCTCGATACTCTGGGGGAAACTGACTAGTGGAGAGTTTCGCTCGCGGTATGCCTCAACCGCTCGATCTCGTCCTTGACCATCAACTTGCGGCGCTTCAACTCGACAATTTGCATGTCGTCTGTGGAAAGGTGCACAAGTGCTTCGTGCAATTCATTTTCGAGGATCTTGTGTTTACGTTCAAGTTCAACAAGATGCGCCTGTAGTGCCATACGAAATCTCCTCGGTGGGTGAAACCTCAGATTCGATCCGGACGAGGGAGTGTACACCTGTCACCGAATCTGTCGATGGGTATCCAGAATCGGGCCTCTCATATTTCTGGATTTATCTGTAACCAATCGTGAGTATGGAACCCGACCAGCTTGCGGAGCGGCCCCGCAGGGACGATATTTACCTCTGGCATTCGAAAACCGTTCACAACCTCATCTTGCTCTGCAGTTAACATACACCATGACCGACGAAGATGAGCGCGAGCTCGAAAACGAACTCGCCCGGCTGCAGCAGGAGCATCGAGATCTCGATGCGGCGATCGACGCGCTGCATCAATCGCCGGCGCCGGATCTGCTACGGCTGCAGCGGCTGAAGAAGCGCAAGCTGCAACTGCGCGACCGCATCGCCTTCATCGAAGACCAGATTACGCCTGATATTATCGCGTAGCCGGTCGTGAGCTCAGTGCTCGGTCAATTCGCGCAGCACCGCGGCGAGTTGCCTGGCGTGGTACGGCTTCGGCAAGAACCGTCCACCTTCCGGCAAATCCTTTTCCCCGACATCCACAAGGCCGGAGGTCGCGACGATCTTGATCGGCGGCCAGCGGCCCCTGACAGCACGGGCGAGTTTCAACCCGTCCATCGAACCGGGCATCTGGATGTCGGTAAAGACCACGGTGATATCGGGGCGCGCCTCCAGGATTTTGATGGCATCGTCGGCATTGGCGGCCTCGACGACTTCGAAACCGCTGGACTTGATCGCGTCGGCGGCATCCATCCGCAACAGCAGCTCGTCCTCGACGACCAGCACCACGGGCCTTTTGGAGGCCGAAGAACCCATTCACGCAAACTCCCTGCCATGGGCAACAAGCGGCGAATGCCGCGTTCGTTCCGCGCGATGGCCGAGGTTGAAGGCCGCGTCCGGCACGCCGGTTTGACGGACGGAAAAGCGCCCTCGTGTCGGCAGGGGAAAATGGACATGGCTCGCCGCTGTCGCTTGACTTCAAAAGAACAAAAGAAGAACATGTATCCCTGCCGCCAGCCAAGGGAGTTTCACCATGTCCGCCCCGTCATTCCTGTCCGACAACGGCCGTTACGAGCAGGCCTGCGACCAGGCCATCGCGATGTGCGACGGCAATCTGCGTTCTACGATCAAGGCGCTGATCATGGCGAATGAGTACCTCGAAACCGAGCTGGAGGAGTTGCAGGCCGCCATCGACGCCGGCTGCGTGCCCGCAAAATATTCGAGTAGCAACGCGGCGTGAAACAGGAGCGATCAACATGGCCGATGTCACCTATTACGTCGCGCTGCCATTCCTGGAAGATGATGGCGGCTCGCCGGTCGCGGGCGCAGCGGAAGAATGCCAGAGCTCAAGCACCGCATTGCGGCGCGCCGAGATCCTGTCGCGAACACCCGGCAGCATCGGCGCGGTCGCCTTCAGCCGCACTGGCGATCCGATGATGGGCGAATTCAGCGACGCGAAATTGCTGCGCAAATTCGGCAGCGTGCCGGATGATTTGAGCGGGCTTTACTAATCAGTTCATAAGTATCTTCACATTTGCTATGTGATTTGCTATTCTTATGGGATGGCGAAACTCGATGCACGCAAGCTCGATCACGGGACGCTGGAGCAGATCCGAATTCGTGCGGTCCAACAGGTGCATGCGG
>JBBRSX010000282.1:0-3071 GCA_038244925.1 Hyphomicrobiales bacterium
ACGCCTTCCTTGACAGCCTTGGGCGCGCCTTCGACGAGGTCCTTGGCTTCCTTGAGGCCCAGGCCGGTGATGGCGCGGACTTCCTTGATGACTTCGATCTTCTTGTCGCCGGCGGCGGAAAGCATGACCGTGAACTCGGTCTTCTCTTCAGCGGGAGCAGCGGCAGCAGCAGCCGGACCGGCAACCGCAACGGCGGCAGCAGCGGACACGCCCCACTTTTCTTCGAGGAGCTTTGCGAGCTCGGCAGCTTCGAGCACGGTCAGGCTCGAGAGGTCGTCGACGATTTTCTGTAAGTCAGCCATTGATCTGTTTCCTTAAACGTATTGGTTCGAACCAGGTTTGATTTGCGAAGGGTCAGGCCGCTTCGCTCTTTGAGGCATAGGCCTGAACGACGCGCGCGAGCTTGGCCGCGGGCGCAGTGGTGAGCTGAGCGATCTTGGTCGCAGGCGCCACAAGGAGGCCGACGATCTTCGCGCGCAATTCATCCAGCGACGGCAATGAGGCAAGCGCCTTCACACCGTTCACATCCAGGACGGTTTTACCCATCGAGCCGCCGAGAATGACGAACTGTTCGTTCGTCTTGGCGAACTCGACGGCAACCTTCGGCGCCGCTACCGGATCGTCAGAAGTGGCGATCACGGTCGGTCCCTTCAGCAGGGAACCGATGGCAACGACATCCGTGCCTTCAAGAGCAATTTTGGCAAGACGGTTCTTCGAGACCTTCACCGACGCGCCCGCCTGCTTCATCTGCATACGCAGCTTCTGCATCTGGACCACGGTGAGGCCGGAATAGTGGGCGACGACTGCAACGCTGGTGGCCTTGAACAGGCCGTTCAGCGATTCAACCGCGTCCTTTTTTGCCGCTCTTTCCACAGCAAGCTCTCTCCGGTTGGCGGCCTTCGCATGAAGCGAGACCGCCGGGTTGCACCCGCCGTCTCACCCAAAACCTGACCTCTGGACACAGTCCACGGGACACGTCGGGCAAGACGACATTTGAAAAGCCTGCCCTCCCGAACCAGATGGCGCGGGGTGTCGAGGTTCGAACCAAACAAGCCCATACGCCGCAGGAAGCGACGCAAAGCGAAATTCGGTCTTCACCCGTCTATGCAGGCCATGCGATTAAGCCGTTGAAAAACTTTCGTTTTACGCGGGCGCCTGCAGTCTTGGACAGGATCGAGGCGATCCGCGAGCGGAAAGCCCCTGCTCTCATTCCACCAAGACGACGAGTTCTCTTCCTTTCGAGCAATCCGAGCTGGACGTCTTGAAAGGAATGATCTCCTACCGTATCGGGTTTTCGGAATGCGAGCACAGACGTGCCAGCAACGGCCAGCACGCCCGGAAGCGGTTATCTACCGAGTCTTGGGGGCGTTGCCAAGTCTTATCGAAATCTAAAGAGCAAAATTCACACCAGATCGTCCGGACCTGGGTACCGCTGACCCAAAATACCGGGTCAACCGCCTTTGACCTCGTATGGCAGCGGCCTGCCGGCGAAATACGCCTCGAAGTTGGCAATCACGCAATCCTGCATCGCGACATGCGATTCCAGCGTATGGCCGCCGATATGGGGCGACAGCACCACGTTCGGGAGCGCGGTCAGCGCATCCGGCGCGTGCGGTTCCCGCGCGTAGACGTCGAGCCCGGCACCGGCGATGGTCTGGTCGGTCAGCGCCGCCAGCAGCGCCGGCTCGTCGATGACCGAGCCGCGCGAGATGTTGACGACAAAGCCGTCTTTGCCGAGCTTCTTCAGGATACCGGCATCGACCGCGTGCGTGGTATCCGCCCCTGCCCGCACCGCTATCATCAGCACGCTGCACCATTCCGCCAGCGCCTCCAACGTCGGAAAATACTGGTACGGCACGTCGTGCTTGCTGCGGCTGAAATAGCCGACTTCCGTCTCGAAAGCGGCGACGCGCGCGGCGATCTTGCGGCCGATCTCGCCCATGCCGTAGACGCCGATTTTGCGGCCGAGCATGCCGGCCTGCGGACGCATCATCGGCGACGGTTTTGCGCCGGCCCAGCTTCCGTCCCGCACGTAACCATCGGCGACCAGGAGGCGCCGCGTGGTCGCCAGCATCAGCGTGACGGCGATGTCGGCCACGGAAGCAGCGTTGGCCCCCGGGCTGTGGCCCACCGCAATTCCGCGCTTTGCCGCCGCCGAAAGGTCAACGCCATCATAGCCGGTGCCATAGCAGACGATGGTCCCGAGTTTCGGCATCAGGTCCATGGTATCGGCGTTGAATGGCGTTCCGCCGGCAGTCAGGACCGCGCGAATGCCGGAGAGTTGCTCGGCGGAGAACACTTCGCTGGGCCGCTTGCCCGCGGTATCCATCAGTTCGAAGCGTTCACCGAACCGGATCATCTGGGCTTTTGGGAAACGCGAATAGACCAGCACCTTGTCGGGCATTGTTGTTCTTTCTTGCTAATTCCGGCACGGCGACGATTACGCGAAGCGCCGCCAAACGCAAAGGGCGGAACCGGTTTCCCGATTCCGCCCTCTTTATTCATGCGTAACGCAAGCTCGTTAGCCGAAAGGTCGGCAACGGCGTTAGCCGAGGATCGTGCCCGGCTCGACCTTGACGCCCGGACCCATGGTGGAGGAGACCGCCACGCGCTGGATGTAGGTGCCCTTGGAACCGGCCGGCTTCGCCTTTGAAACCGCGTCCGCGAGCGCCTTGACGTTCTGGACCAGCTTTTCTTCGGTGAACGAGGCCTTGCCGATACCGGCCTGCACGATGCCGGCCTTCTCGACGCGGAACTCGACCGAGCCGCCCTTGGCGCCCTTCACGGCGGTGGTGACGTCCATGGTCACGGTGCCGATCTTCGGGTTCGGCATCATGCCGCGCGGGCCGAGCACCTTACCGAGGCGGCCGACCAGCGGCATCATGTCGGGGGTGGCGATACAACGATCGAAATCGATCGTACCGCCCTGCACCTTCTCGACCAGGTCTTCGGCGCCGACGACGTCAGCGCCTGCGGCCCTGGCTTCATCCGCCTTGGCGCCACGGGCGAACACACCGACGCGCAGCGTGCGGCCGGTGCCGTTCGGCAGGTTGACGACGCCGCGAACCATC
>JBBRSX010000283.1:0-3057 GCA_038244925.1 Hyphomicrobiales bacterium
CATGGAGCGCCTGCCCCGGCTCTACCAGACACTGATGGAGTTGCAGCTGCTCGACATCACCACGACCCCGATCGAGGTCGCGCCGACCGCGCACTACTCAATGGGTGGGGTCTGGGTGCGCCCGGAGGACCACGGCACGGACGTGGAGGGCCTCTTCGCCATCGGTGAAGCGTCGAGCGGTCTCCATGGAGCCAACCGCCTCGGCGGCAACTCCCTCATCGAACTGCTCGTGTTCGGACGCATCGTTGGCGAGGCAGCGGCGGCGTACTCGGCGCAACTCGCGGCGCAGCAACGGTCCGCGAGCGCCCTGGCTGAGGCGCGCGCCGAGGTCGACGAGCTGCTCGCCGCCGACGGTCCGGAGAACGTCCGCTGGTTGCAGCGCGCGATCCGCGACATCATGACCGAGCGTGCCGGAGTCGTGCGTAGCGGCGACGGCCTGCTCGCGGGCCTGGCCGAGTTGGAGGCGATCGAAGCGCGGATCCCGCACGTGGGCGTGCACCCCGACCTCGCTGGGTTCCACGACCTCGCTCACGCCTTTGACCTTAAGGCGTCTGCGCTGGCGGCGCGTGCGACGCTCGAGGCCGCCCTGGAACGCCGGGAGACTCGCGGCTGCCACAACCGCTCCGACTATCCCGCGATCGACGAGTCGCTGCAGATCAACCTCGTCTGGTCCGGTCCCGGCCGCATCGATCGCGAGACGATCCCACCGATCCCGGACGAGATCGCCGCTCTGATGCGCGATGTCTCCACTGCTGGCAAACTGGTCGAATAGCCCAGCTAAGGTCCGTCTGGATGGCGCAAAAATCGCTTGAACTTTGATCAACCATGTACTGGAAGTAAAATCATGGAACAAAACAAGCAAATTCGTTTGGTCAGCCGCCCACAGGGTACGCCGACAGCGGACAATTTCGAGATCGTGGATGCAGCCACGCCGACGCCCAAGGACGGCGAAGTGTTGGTGCGCGCCCTCTATCTGTCGGTCGATCCCTATATGCGGGGCCGCATGAGCGACCGCAAATCGTACACGCCGCCGTTCAAATTGAACGAAACGATGGGCGGCGCCAACGTCGGCCAGGTCGTCGAATCGAAATTCGACGGGCTGAAAAAAGGCGACATTGTGATGGGCCGTCTGCTGTGGCAACTTTATGCCGTCGCGCCCGGCGAAGAGTTGCTCAGAATTGATCCCGACCGCGCACCGATTTCGACGGCATTAGGCGTTTTGGGAATGACCGGTTTAACCGCCTATTTCGGATTATTGAAAATCGCCGACCCAAAAGAGGGTGAAACCGTCGTGGTTTCGGGTGCGGCGGGCGCTGTCGGCAGCGCCGTCGGGCAAATCGCAAAAATCAAAGGGTGCCGCGTCATCGGCATCGTGGGTACGCCCGAAAAGCAGGATTATCTGCGCGATGAGTTGGGTTTCAACGCGACGATCAACTACAGGACCGACGACGTGGCTGCATCGCTGAAAGAGGCGTGTCCCCATGGCGTTGACGTTTATTTCGACAACGTCGGCGGCGAAATCTCGGATGCGGTTTTGCGTTTGATTAATCACGGCGCGCGCATTTCGATTTGCGGGCAGATTGCGCTTTACAATCTCGAAAAGCCCGACGAAGGCCCGCGCCCGCAACCGCTTTTGCTGACTAACAGCGCGCGCATGGAAGGCTTCATCGTCAGTGATTTTTCCGCCGATTTCGCCGAGGGCCGCGAGCAACTCACGCAATGGCTTAGCGAGGGCAAGCTGAAATATGCCGAAAATATCGTTGAAGGTTTCGAGAACACCCCCAATGCGTTTTTGGGTTTGTTCGATGGCGATAATACAGGCAAACAGTTGGTGAGGGTTGGCGATGTGGAGTAGTATTTAATCACAAAAAGACTTCATCCTGCGCTAGCGTCTGCCCGAGCTGAGAATCCGGGGGGTGAGCGTCATCGACGTGATGAAACTGCAACCGCAAAGCGAGCACCCGTACGGGTTGAGCGACAGGGATTTCGACGAGATCTTCACCAAGGACAAGCCGCTCATCTTCGCCTTCCATGGCTACCCCTGGTTGATCCACCGTCTGACTTATCGCCGCAGCAACCACGACAACATCCACGTCCGTGGCTACAAGAAAGAGGGCACGATCACCACGCCCTTCGACATGACCGTGCTGAATGACCTGGACCGCTTCCACCTCGTGATGGACACCATCGACCGCCTGCCGCGGACCGGCGCGAAGGGCGTCTACTTGAAGCAGCAGCTCAAGGACAAGTTGACCGAGCACAAGCAATACATCAACAAATACGGGCAGGATATGCCGGAGATCCAGAACTGGAGCTGGAGTCCAACAGATTGAGATTCTTTTCCATGGTCAGTCTCCTCATCTCGCTCGCGGCCGTCTCGAGCTACGTCAACTACCGCTACATCAAGCTGCCGACGACAGTCGGCGTCATGCTGGTAGCTCTGGTCGCCTCGCTTGCACTCGTGCTGGTGGGGCCCTACGCCGGAGGCTTCCGCGAGCAGACTACGGCAATGATCTCGCGGATCGACTTCAACCAGATCGTGCTGCACGGCATGCTCGCTTTTCTGCTGTTCGCTGGCGCCATCAACGTGAACCTCGATGACCTGGGCCGTGAATGGCTGACCGTCTCCTCGCTCGCCATTTTCGGGACGCTCGCCTCCACCTTCATCGTCGGCGCTGCGACGTGGCTGGTCCTCGGCTGGCTGGGCCTGGGCATCCCTTTGGTACATGCGCTGCTATTCGGCGCCCTGATCTCCCCGACCGACCCCATCGCCGTGCTCGGAATCATGAGGTCCGTCGGCGCGCCTCGGCAACTCGAGGTGCAGGTGGTCGGCGAGTCTCTGTTCAATGACGGGCTGGGTGTCTCCGTCTTCCTTATTCTCCTGCAGCTCTCCGGCTTCGACGGAGCGGCCGGTAGTGGCGCCGTGGCACCGCTCTCGATCGGGGTCGGTGCGGTGGGACTGCTGCTCAAGGAAGTGGGTGGCGCCCTGGTGTTGGCGCTGGCCGCGGGATTCCTTACCTATCAGATGCTCAAGCGTGTCGACAACTATCACGTCGA
>JBBRSX010000284.1:0-3042 GCA_038244925.1 Hyphomicrobiales bacterium
CGACAGGCTCTCCGCGCTCCAAAGCGGGTTTGGCTAGCTCGATGAGCTGGTGATCGAGTGCATCCTCGAGTCCATGATCCTGCGGCGTGACGTGTCTCACGGCCACATCCCTGGCGGCTCGCGGCTGATGGAAAATGCCCAAGTTGGGTTTGGGTAGGTATTTTTCGCAGAAAATCAGTCAGCCCAAGTTCTGGTCCAGCGGCACCGCCCTTTAATAGGCAGGCGGTGGCCCCGGCGGGTCCCCTTTCACCGTCGAACAATATACTGCGTAGAAAATTGCATCTCATCGACAGTTATTTATATTCACAACGACCGCGATACTAACCGCATTCCCGGTGTTGGCATCAGGAACAGCTTTACACCGTAAGCGGTGTTCCGCGGTCACCTTCCTGAAGATGTCCTGATCTGCGAGTCTGATGGTTCTGATAACCGTTGGGCTTAGAATGGACACAGTGGATAATGCTATCACTAAGCCGGTTCATCGGCTTGAGGTTTTCACCGGTGCGGGTCGTCGGCGAACGTGGAGCGACGAGGACAAGGGACGGATTGTCGCTGAGATCGTAGCGAGCGGCGAGTCTGTCTCTGCCGTAGCGCGACGGCACGGACTTTCGCCGCAGCAATTATTTGGCTGGCGGCGGGAATTGCAAGCGTCCCAGACCGCGCTTTCGCATGCTGAAGAGCTGCAGTTCGTTCCGGCAGTCCTGGACGGAGCACCGTCTCCGTCCGTGCGTGACGGAGCACCGTCTCCGTCCGTGCGTCGCCAACGCAAAGTGCTGCGGGGCCAGGTTGAGCCCGGTGCCGGAATGATCGAGGTCGAGATCGACGGCGTGACGGTCCGGGTTGGCCGCGGTGCGGAGGCAAAGACCGTGAGGGCGGTGCTGCGTACGTTGAAAGCCAGAGCATGATCGGCCCGACGGGCGCGGTTCGCGTCATGGTGGCGACCAAGCCTGTCGACTTCCGCAAAGGCGCTGAGGGACTGGCATCGCTGGTGCGCGAGACGATGGCGGCGGATCCCTTCTCCGGGGCGGTGTACGTGTTCCGGGCGAAGCGTGCAGACCGGATCAAACTAGTATTCTGGGATGGCACGGGACTTTGTCTGTTCGCTAAACGGCTGGAGGACGGCATCTTCCGCTGGCCGAAGATTGAGGATGGCGTCATACGTCTATCCGCGGCGCAATTATCGGCGTTGCTGGAAGGGCTGGACTGGCGGCGCGTTCATGAGGCGCGAGAGACGGTGACGCCGACGCATCCCGGTTGATTATTATGCCTGCGGCGAAGTGAATCAGCGGCATCGAGATCGTCGCAAAATGCCGCCGAATCTGATCTGATTTGGTCATGCCCGGCGACGCATTACCCGACGATCTCGAGACGCTGAAAGCGATGCTGCTCGCCGAGCAGTGCGAGAGTGAGCGGCTGCGCCAGATCATCCAGGAATTGCAGCGGCATCGTTTTGGCCGCAGGGCCGAGACGCTGCCCGAAGATCAAATGCTGCTCGGCCTCGAAGACGTCGAGCAAACGGCGGCGAGCGAGGCGATAGCAGATCAGTCGGCTCCGACTGAGCGAGCCGCGCGGGCCGAGAAGCGACGCACCAACCGCGGCTCGTTGCCGGCGCATTTGCCACGGGTCGAGATCGTCGTCGATATCGAGGACAAGACCTGTCCGTGCTGCCGGGGCGAGTTGCATCGGATCGGCGAGGACAAAAGCGAACGGCTGGACATCGTGCCGGCGCAGTTCCGGGTGCTCGTCACCCGCCGCCCGAAATACGCCTGCCGGCGTTGCGAAGATGGTGTCGTGCAGGCACAGGCGCCCGCGCGACTGATCGAAGGCGGCATGCCGACGGAAGCCACCATCGCCCAGGTCCTGGTGTCGAAATATGCCGACCACCTGCCGCTGTATCGCCAGGCTCAGATCTACGCCCGGCAAGGTATCGAGCTGGATCGATCCACGCTGGCCGACTGGGTCGGCCACGCTGCCTGGCACCTGCGTCCGCTGCAGGAGCGGCTGCTGGTGAGGCTGAAGGAGCGCCCCCGCCTGTTTGCGGACGAGACGACGGCGCCGGTGCTCGATCCTGGCCGGGGGTGCACCAAGACCGGTCAGCTTTGGGCCTATGCCGCTGACGACCGGCCATGGGGCGGCCGTGATCCACCTGGCGTCGTGTATGTCTACGCGCCCGATCGCAAATCTGAGCGGCCAATGACCCATCTGGAGGGCTTCAAGGGTATTCTGCAGGTGGACGGTTATGCCGGCTATCGCAAGCTCGCCGACCGAGGCGATGTCCGCCTTGCATTCTGCTGGTCGCACGTTCGGCGTGGCTTCTATGAGCTCGCCGTATCTGGTCCGGCACCGATCGCCAGCGAAGCACTCGAACGTATTGCCGGGCTCTACGCCGTCGAGAAAGACGTCCGCGGTCGAAGTCCCGAGGAGCGCCGAACAGTTCGCTCGCTAAAAAGCCGTCCCCTGATCGCCGCGCTCGAGCCGTGGTTGCGCGCAAAACTCGGCTTGATCAGCCAGAAAAGCAAACTTGCCACGGCCATCCGCTACGCCCTGTCGCGCTGGGAGGGCCTGACGCGCTTCATCGATGACGGCCGCATCGAACTCGACAACAACACCGTCGAGCGCTCCATCCGCCCGATCGCGCTCAACCGGAAGAACGCGTTGTTCGCGGGTTCCGACGGAGGCGCCGAGCATTGGGCCACCGTCGCGTCCCTGATCGAGACCTGCAAGTTGAACGATATCGACCCGCTCGCGTATCTGACCGACGCCCTCACGCGCATCGTCAATGGTCACCCCAACCGCGATATCGATCAGTTGCTGCCGTGGGCCTATAGAAAGCAAGAACTCAAAGCCGTGGCCTAGGAACACCGCTTACTCTCCATCTTCAGGTCGCCAATGAGTTTCTCGATTGACGCGAGATCGCTTTCGAACTCGGTGGGATTGGGAACCGCGACGGTGGCGGCAGCCGGATTGTCGTGACTGTAGGTGTTCGCCTTGCTCATGCCCTCATGGAATCTGACTGCGAGCGCGTCAGAGAGGTGGACCATC
>JBBRSX010000285.1:0-3000 GCA_038244925.1 Hyphomicrobiales bacterium
CGATCTGAATGAATTTTTTGGGCGCATCGCCCCAGGTCTTGCCCTTGCCGTGCGACAGCAGCCAGTTGAGGCGGGCGCCGATCAGCATGACGACGTCGGCGTCTTTCAGCACGGTGGAGCGCGCGGCACCGGCCGACTGCGGATGGGTGTCCGGCAGCAGGCCCTTGGCCATGCTCATCTGCAGGAACGGCACGCCGCTCTTTTCGACGAACTTGCGAATATCTTCATCGGCCTGCGCGTATGCCGCGCCCTTGCCGAGAATGATGAGCGGACGTTTTGCAGCCTTCAGCACGTCGAGCGCGCGCTTGACCGACGACGGGGCAGGGATCTGCGCCGGTGCGGCGTCGATCACCTTGACCAGCGACTTGGCGCCGGCTGCCGCGTCCATCACCTGGCCGAATAGTTTGGCCGGCAGGTCGAGATAGACGCCGCCCGGGCGCCCTGAGACCGCAGCGCGGATCGCGCGTGCCAGGCCAATGCCGATGTCGGCGGCATGCAGGACGCGGAACGCGGCCTTGCACAGCGGTTTGGCGATCGCGAGCTGGTCCATTTCCTCGTAGTCGCCCTGCTGCAGGTCGACGATTTCGCGTTCGGATGAGCCCGAGATCAGGATCATCGGGAAGCAGTTGGTGGTGGCATGCGCCAGCGCGGTCAGGCCGTTGAGGAAGCCGGGCGCCGAAACCGTGAGGCAGACCCCGGGTTTTTTGGTCAGATAGCCGGCGATGGAAGCGGCGTAGCCGGCGTTCTGCTCGTGACGGAACGACAGTACGCGAATGCCGGAAGCCTGCATCATGCGGCCGAGATCGGTGATCGGGATGCCCGGCACGCCATAGATGGTGTTGATGCCGTTCAGCTTCAGCGCATCGATGACGAGGTGAAAGCCGTCCGTAAGCTCTTGCTCGGAGCCCGGTGCTTCGGTCTTGGTCGCGGCATTCAGCATCGGTATCTCTCCCTGATCGTTCCGGTTCGGACGAATTTGCTCGTCTTCTGATGCGCGTCTTGAGTGAACCGCTCTCTACGTGAACAGTTCTTGCCCGTGCGCCTCGACATAGGCGGCAAGGCCCAGCGTATGGTCGCGTGCGCGCTTCTCGGCGAGTTCGGTATCGCGCGCTTCGAGCGCTTCGATCATGCCCATATGCTCGGGCAGGGAGGTCGCGGTGCGATCCGTCCGTCCGATGGTCAGTTGCCGGTAGCCACGCACGTGCAGCAGGATGTCGTTGGTCATGTCGACCAGAACAGGCGATTCCGACAGCGAGATCAGCGCCTGGTGGAAGGCGATATTGGCCTTGGAGTATTCCTCGACGTGGTCCTGCGGCAGGCGGTCCTTGCCGAAATCCTTGAAGAAATCGCGCAGCGCCGTGATGTCTTTCTTGCGCGCGGTGGTCGTGATCAGGCGGGCGGCCATGCTCTCGAGCGCGGCCCAGGCGCGGATCATGTCGACGATCTCGGTCTTGGTGCGGCGGACCACGACGATGCCGCGGCGCGGCACGGTTTTGACGAAGCCGTCCTGCTCCAGCATCGCGATGGCTTCGCGAATGGGCGTGCGGCTGACGCCGAGGCGCTCGGACAAAGCGCGCTCGTCGAGCATCACCTGCTCGGGCGTCGCATAGATATCCATCTTGAGAATAGCTTCCTTCAAGGCTTCATAGGCCTTGTTCTTGAAGCTCGTCTCAGGCGCAATCCGAACGATCGCGATATCTGCCTCAGCCATAACTGGCGGCGCCTTCGGTTGTTTGCGTACGGTCACGATTCGTCTCCATCCAGTGGGAGACGTCTTGTAGCAGAAGATTACCGCTAGATTTTTGGCATACCAAATACCAGAATGTCAAGGTGGCCTTATTTTCAGCGTTTCCACAAGATCATGCAGCTTGACAATAGCTCTGCTGGCATACCAAATGCCATAAAATAGTGCCCCAGGAGGAAGCCAATGTCGAATTCCAAAGATGCGGTCCGCAAAGTTCTCGATGCGGTCAAAGCGGACAAGCGCACCAGCCTGACGGCCCCTGAAGGCAAACTGGTCTGCGATGCCTACGGCATTCCGGTTCCGAAGGAGGGGGTGGCCAAGTCCGCCGCCGAGGCCGCCAAGCTGGCCGCCGACATGGGCTTTCCGGTGGTGATGAAGATCGTCTCGCCGGACATCCTGCACAAGACCGAGGCCGGCGGCGTGATCGTCGGCGTCAAGACCGCGGCCGACGCCGAAAAGAACTACGACGTCATTCTGGCCAATGCCAGGAAGTACAAGGCCGACGCCAAGATCGAAGGCATCCAGGTGCAGCAGATGCTGGCCGCCGGAACTGAAGTCATCGTCGGTTCCATCACCGACGGATCGTTCGGCAAGCTCGTCGCATTCGGCCTCGGCGGCGTGCTGGTCGAGGTGCTGAAGGACATCACCTTCCGTCTCGCGCCCGCGACCAAGGCCGATGCGCTGTCGATGCTCGACGGCATCCAGGCCCATGACATGCTGAAGGGCGTGCGCGGCGGCGATCCGGTCAACCGCGACGCGCTGGCCGACGTCATCGTCAAGGTGTCGCAGCTCGTCAGCGACTTCCCCGAAATCATCGAGCTCGATCTCAACCCGGTATTCGCCACCAAGAAGGACGCGATTGCAGCCGACGTGCGCATCGTCGTCGACTTCGACTACAAGCCGCGCCCGGCGCCGCGCCCGACCGAAGAAATCGTCGCCGCGATGAAGCGCATCATGGAGCCTGTGGGCGTCGCCGTGATCGGCGCCTCCGCCGAGGACGGCAAGATCGGCAACTCCGTGATGAAGAACCTGATCAACGGCGGTTATAAAGGCGAGATCTATCCGATCCACCCGAAGGCCGCGGAAATCCTCGGCTACAAGGCCTACAAGAGCGTCAAGGACGTGCCGGGGGTGATCGACACCGCGGTGTTCGCGATTCCGGCAAAATTCGTCGCCGGCGCGTTGATCGAATGCGGCGAGAAGAAAATTCCAGGCGCCGTGCTGATTCCGTCGGGTTTTGCCGAAGCCGGTGCGCC
>JBBRSX010000286.1:0-2983 GCA_038244925.1 Hyphomicrobiales bacterium
AGTTCACGGTCATGCTTTCCGCCGCCGGCGACAAGAAGATCGAAGTCATCAAGGAAGTCCGCGCCATCACCGGCCTGGGCCTCAAGGAAGCCAAGGACCTCGTCGAAGGCGCGCCCAAGGCTGTCAAGGAAGGCGTGAACAAGGACGAAGCCGAGAAGCTCAAGGCCCAGCTCGAAAAGGCCGGCGCCAAGGTGGAGTTGAAGTAAGCGAAGCTTGCTTCAAGTCCATCCCCGGACAAGCGAGGCGCAAGCCGAGTGCGATCCGGGGATCTGCCAGGGACGTGGATGGCCGGGACATATGGGTGCAAAGACGCGCTTCGCGCTTTTGCCCGGCCAAGACGGAGATGGCGGGATCTGTCCAAAGTTGGTGCAATGGGGTAACCCAAAGCATAGCATACACAAAAATGTGTGGGGATTCGCGGGGTTAGCCCCTCGAATCTCCACGATTACCATCCCATATCGGGGCGGCAGCAGGAAAATGCGGTAGGCGGTGGGGACGGCAGGGTCCTTGACGTAAGCCGTTGGGAGACAGTCAAATTTCGGGCTTTTTCAGTCCGTGAAGCGGCAAGTTGTGACGGGCGGGTGCAGGCATGCGCCCCGCGCGTCGTTTTGCGTTTTGAAGGTCTAGAGAGCGGATTCAGGAGTTAATTCCTGAAATTGGGCTTTGTTCCTTTTGAGCGATTCGAAATTCAACCCGGGGGCGGCGGCAGTCGCGCTTCGGATGGTTCGCCCATCAGGGCGGCGAAAATGAGAGGCCACGATGGCGCAGCAGACATTCACCGGTCGCAAACGCATTCGCAAGTTCTTCGGACACATCAAGGAAGTCGCCGAGATGCCGAACCTCATCGAGGTTCAGAAGGCGTCCTACGACCAGTTCCTGATGGTCGACGAACCCCCCGGCGGCCGGCTGGACGAGGGCCTGCAGGCGGTGTTCCGTTCGGTGTTCCCGATCTCGGACTTCTCGGGAACCTCGATGCTGGAATTCGTCCGCTACGAATTCGAGCCGCCGAAATATGACGTCGACGAGTGCCGCCAGCGCGGCATGACTTATGCCGCGCCGCTGAAGGTGACGCTGCGCCTGATCGTGTTCGATATCGATGAGGAAACCGGCGCCAAGTCGGTCAAGGACATCAAGGAGCAGGACGTTTACATGGGCGATATCCCGCTCATGACCATGAACGGCACCTTCGTCGTCAACGGCACCGAGCGCGTCATCGTCTCGCAGATGCACCGTTCGCCCGGCGTGTTCTTCGACCACGACAAGGGCAAGACCCATTCGTCCGGCAAGCTGCTGTTTGCCGCGCGCGTGATTCCGTATCGCGGTTCCTGGCTCGACATCGAGTTCGACGCCAAGGACATCGTGTTCGCGCGCATCGATCGCCGCCGCAAGATTCCCGTGACCTCGCTGATGTACGCGCTCGGTCTCGACGGCGAGACCATCCTGTCCACGTTCTACAAGAAGATCAGCTACAAGCGCGGCAAGGAAGGCTGGCGCGTGCCGTTCGACGCCAACCGTTTCCGCGGCTACTCGACCGTCAACGACCTGATCGACGCCGACACCGGCAAGGTCGTGCTCGAAGCCGGCAAGAAGCTCACCGTGCGCGGTGCCCGTCAGATGCAGGAAAAGGGCCTCAAGGCGCTGCGGCTGACCGACGAAGAGTTGGTCGGCAACTACCTGGCCGAGGACCTCGTCAACCCGAAGACCGGTGAAATCTACGCCGAAGCCGGCGAGGAGCTCACCGAGAAGTCGCTGAAGGCGCTCAACGAGCAGGGCTACAAGGAACTGCCGCTGCTCGACATCGACCACGTCAATGTCGGTGCCTACATCCGCAACACGCTGCATGCCGACAAGAACATGACGCGTGAAGACGCGCTGTTCGACATCTACCGCGTGATGCGTCCCGGCGAGCCGCCGACCGTCGACTCGGCGCAGACCATGTTCCAGTCGCTGTTCTTCGACAGTGAGCGCTACGACCTGTCCGCGGTCGGCCGCGTCAAGATGAACATGCGCCTCGAACTCGACGCGCCCGACACCCACCGCACGCTGCGCAAGGAAGACATCCTGGCCGTCATCAAGACGCTGGTCGACTTGCGCGACGGCAAGGGCGAGATCGACGACATCGACCATCTCGGCAACCGCCGGGTGCGTTCGGTCGGCGAACTGATGGAAAACCAGTACCGCATCGGCCTGCTGCGCATGGAGCGCGCGATCAAGGAGCGCATGTCCAGCGTCGATATCGACACCGTGATGCCGCAGGACCTGATCAACGCCAAGCCGGCGGCCGCCGCCGTGCGCGAGTTCTTCGGCTCGTCGCAGCTGTCGCAGTTCATGGACCAGACCAACCCGCTGTCGGAGATCACCCACAAGCGCCGTCTCTCGGCGCTTGGACCGGGCGGTCTGACCCGCGAGCGCGCCGGCTTCGAAGTGCGCGACGTGCATCCGACCCATTACGGCCGCATCTGCCCGATCGAAACGCCGGAAGGCCCGAACATCGGCCTGATCAACTCGCTGGCGACGTTCGCGCGCGTCAACAAATACGGGTTCGTCGAAACGCCCTATCGCAAGGTCAAGGACGGCCGCGTCACCGACGAGGTCGTGTATCTCTCGGCGATGGAAGAGGGCCGCTATCGCGTGGCGCAGGCCAACGTGCCGCTCGACGCCAAGGGCCGCTTCACCGAAGACCTGATCGTCTGTCGTCATGCCGGCGAAGTGCTGCCGATCACGCCGGACAAGGTCGACTACATGGACGTGTCGCCGAAGCAGCTGGTTTCGGTGGCCGCAGCCCTGATCCCGTTCCTCGAGAACGACGACGCCAACCGCGCGCTGATGGGCTCGAACATGCAGCGCCAGGCGGTGCCGCTGGTTCGCGCCGAGGCGCCGTTCGTCGGCACCGGCATGGAAGGCGTGGTCGCACGCGACTCGGGAGCCGCGATCGCGGCGCGCCGGACCGGCGTGATCGACCAGATCGACGCCACCCGTATCG
>JBBRSX010000287.1:0-2952 GCA_038244925.1 Hyphomicrobiales bacterium
CAGCAATTCGGTCTCGACCACTTCGGCGTCGGCGATCGGATCGACCTTGTTGGCGACATGCTGGATGTCGTCATTCTCGAAGCAGCGCAGCACGTGGACGATCGCGTCGACCTCGCGGATGTTGCCGAGGAACTGGTTGCCGAGGCCTTCGCCTTGGCTCGCGCCCTTTACCAGCCCCGCGATGTCGACGAAGGCGAGCTGGGTCGGGATGATCTTGGCCGATCCGGCGATCTTCGCCAGCGTGTCGAGCCGAGGGTCGGGGACCGACACCTGCCCCACGTTGGGCTCGATCGTGCAGAACGGATAATTGGCCGCCTGCGCCGCCTGAGTCTCGGTCAGCGCATTGAACAGGGTCGACTTGCCGACATTCGGCAGGCCGACGATACCGCATTTGAAACCCATGACATGATGTTCCGGGAAGGGGAGGGAGTTGCCAGCCCGATAGTGTCGTGAGAGCATCATGGCCAGCCCTGATGGGAGCAAGCGGATGCGGATTGCGGCATTGATGGCGGGGATTTCGATCGCCGGGGCGAGTCCGGCGGCGAGCGTCCCGACGGAGGCTCGGGTGGCGCGGCTGGGGGAGCAGGCGATGGCTTCGTCGGGCGCCAAGGGGCTGGCGATCGCAATCGTCGATCGCGGCAAGGTCGTTTCCGTCCAGGCGTTCGGGGACCGCAATGCCAAGGGCGACCCGCTGACCACTGACACCGTCATGTATGGCGCGTCGCTGACCAAGGCGGTGTTCGGCTATTATGCGTTGATGCTGGTCGACCAGGGGCGGCTCAAGCTTGATCGGCCGATCGCGGCGCTGCTGCCCAAACCACTTCCCGATTATGGCAATCTCGACGCCTACGGCAATTGGGGCGATCTTGCCGGGGATGAGCGGTGGAAGGCGATCACCCCGCGCCACATTCTGACTCATAGTACCGGCTTCGCCAATTTCGCGTTCATCGAGCCTGATCGCAAACTCAAGTTCCACTTCGATCCCGGCAGTCGTTACGCTTATTCGGGCGAGGGGATCATCCTGCTTCAGTTCGCGCTGGAGAAGGGGCTCGGGCTCGATCTCGGCGCGGAGGTGACCAGGCGGATCTTCGAACCACTGGGGATGAAGCGCACGAGTTTGCAGTGGCGGCCCGACTTCGCGACCAACCTCGCCGATGGGTGGAACGCCGACGGCAAACCCGAGCAGCATGATGAGCGAAGTCACGTGCGCGCCGCGGGGTCGATGGACACCAACATCGCCGACATGGCCAAGTTCGCCGCGGCGATGGTTCGCGGGTGGGGACTCAAGCCAGCCACGCGCAGGGTCTATTCAACGCCACAACTGGCGATCACCTCACGCCAGCAGTTCCCGACGTTGCTCCCCGAAGCGCCGACGAACCAGCGCTGGCCGGGTCTCGCGGCGGGGCTCGGCGTGGTCAGCTTCACCGGGCCGCAGGGACCCGGGCTGATGAAAGGCGGGCATGACGACATCACCGCCAACACGATGGTCTGCGTCGAGGCGAAGCGGCGCTGCGTGGTGATCCTGTCCAACGACGTCCGTGCGGAGAGGGCATTTCCGACGATCATCGAAACGTTGCTCGGGCCAACCGGCTTCCCGTGGAAATGGGAATATCCGTCGCCTGTCGGATAACAGGCAAGTTGCAAGTCCAGTCCGAAACGGACGGTGTAGCAAGTCCCCAATAACGGCGTCGCCGATAATGTGCGGCGATGGATGTCCAGCGCTTCTTTCCGGCCCTCTTGCTTGGCTGTCTCTACTTCGTCGCCGCAGCCGGGGTGGTTGCACTCACGCGCTTTGACGGCGGGATCGCCTATTTGTGGTTCGCGACGTCAATCCTGGCCGCCGATCTGATGTCCAGACCGAAGCGCCGCTGGACCTTGCCGATCATCGCGTGCGGCGTCGCGAGTGTCATTGTGACGGGATGGCTGGGGCTCGGCTGGACGGTGGCGCTACCGCTTGGAGCGATCAACATAGGCGAAGCCGTGATCGCCGCGAGCTTGTTCCGCCGGCTCGCTGGTCCCCGGCGGCCACTCGGCTCGCTGGCCTGGCTATTGCAATTTGTTGTTGCAGTTGGCGTCGTGGCGCCGATCGTGGCGGGCGGCCTGGCGGCCGCTATCCTGTCCTTTGTTGGCCTGCCAATCGCTAAGACATTCGTTACTTTTGCGGTCGGACACGCGCTCGGCAACCTCACCTTCACTCCGATCGCGTTGCTGCTGACCAGAAAACATCGCAAAGAAATGCTTCGTGACCTTGGTCGCCGTAACAAGATCGAGGCCGTAGGGCTCTTGGCGCTGGCCTTGATCATCACCAGCTATGTTTTCACCCGGCACAGCGGCCCCCTGCTATTCTTGCCAATTTTTCCGATGATTCTGGTCGCGTTTCGCATCGGGCGCGGCGGCGTGGCATTGTCCATCGCCATGCTCGCAGTCGTCGGCGGTGTCGCCACGGCCTCCGGGTATGGGCCCATCCAGTTGACCGACGCGACATTCGGCCAACAGATCGAATTCTTTCAATTCTATCTCGCAACGATCGTGTTAACGCTTTTGCCGGTCACTGCGGACCTCGAAAACCGGTCGCGATTGCATCGGCAATTGCGCGAAAGCGAGACTGGCTATCGGATGATTGCAGAGCATTCGACCGATCTGATCTTGAGTCTCAAGGTCGATGGCACGATCCGTTACGCCTCGCCGTCATGCCGCCAGCTTGGGTACGATCAAGCGCAATTGATTGGACGCAATTGTTCGACGTTAATTGACCCCGACCATCTTGCCGAGGCAGCGGCCGCGCATTTTCGTTCGCTGGAAATGGGCGGTAAGACCAACCGTTTCGAATATTTGGCGATTACCGCATCGGGCGAGCGGCGCTGGCATGAAACCCACGCCAGGCTGATCGTCGATGAAGATGGCAATGCCGACGGCATACTGAGCATCGTGCGCGACATTCACACGCAAAAA
>JBBRSX010000288.1:0-2824 GCA_038244925.1 Hyphomicrobiales bacterium
CGATTGCTGACCTTGGGATCAGCGATTGCTGACCTCGGGATCAGCGATTGCTGACCTCGGGATCAGCGATTGCTGACCTCGGGATCAGCGATTGCTGACCTCGGGATCAGCGATTGCTGACCTCGGGATCAGCGATTGCTGACCTGACGCACTGTCGGTGCGCCGGCGGTCCCCGCGGCATCGGAGACGCGTGCGGCGTTGCCGCGATTGGTCATCTGGACATCGAGACGATCGCGCTCTTTCTCGAAGCCTGCCATCACCGGCCCTTCGAGCGAGCGGCCGCGCGGCAGCTTGACGCGCAGCGGGTCGACGAAGCGGCCGTTGACGAGAATTTCATAGTGCACGTGCGGGCCGGTCGATTGGCCGGTCGATCCGACGAAGCCGATCACCTGGCCCTGCCGTACCCGCTTGCCGGGTTCCATGCCCTTGGCGAAGGCCGACATATGGCCGTAAGCGGTCTCGTAGCCATTGTTGTGCTTGATACGGATATATTTGCCGTAGCCGCCTTCGGGGCCGACCTTCTCGAGCACGCCGTTGCCGGAGGCGAAAATCGGCGTGCCATAGGGCGTGGCCCAGTCGACGCCGGTGTGCATTTTTGTGTAGCCGAGGATCGGATGTCGGCGTCCGCCGAAGCCGGAGCGCATGATGGCGTTGTTGACGGGTTTGCGGACCAGGAACTTCTTCGCGCTCTTGCCGGTCTCGTCGTAGTAGTCGACCACGGAATCGTCAGGGGTCTGGAACCGGTAGTATTTCTTGGTTTCGCCGCCGACGGTGAGGGCTGCGAACAGCACCTCGGTCTTTTCCGTGATCGTCGCGCCTTCATCTTCGCCGGCATAGAACACGTCGAAGGAGTCACCGGGCTGCACCTTGCGCTGGAAATCGACGTCGTAGGAGTAGATCCGGATCATGTCCTCGACGACGTTGGCCGGCACCTTGTTGCGCAGCGCGGTCTCGTAGATGCTTTGATAGAGCCGGACGCCGGTACCATCATCGTCGTCGTCATCGTCCTTGCTGTCGACGGCCTCGGCGACATTGTTCATGCTCTGCACGTCGACGGCGACGTATTTGCCGATGTCGGACAGCGCGGCCACAGCTTCGATGGTGGTGTCGTTGGCGACGATCACGCGGTAGGGCTGCAGCCTCGCTCCCGGCGCGGGGCTGGCCGGTGCCATCAGGATGCGAAGTTTCGCGCCTTCCTTCAGGCCGCCATCGCGGCCACGGGCGCCGAGGACAGCCGCGATCGCCTTGGCTTCGTCCGGTGTCGCGCCCAGATCGCGCAGGATCGAGCCGAGGCTGTCGCCCTTCTTGACGACATGAACGCGTTCGCCGGACGGGTTGCCGCCGGTGATCTGTTCCTTGGTCTTGGGTAATAGCGTGACGTTTTCCGGCACCACACGGGTCTCAAAGCCTGCATAGGGATCGGAGACGTTGCCTTCGGTGGCATAGGCCAGCTTGAGGTCGGATTGGGTGCCGCTGGCATCCGCCGTGGCGTTGGCGAGCGCGGTGTAGCGGACCCCGCCGGCGCCGCGCCAGTTGGCGGCGTCCCGCACCCGCATCAATACTTCATCGAGCGCGACCACCGCCGCCAGTTTCGCCTTCGGCAGCACTGTGGCGAGGTCCTTGGTAACAAACGACACCTCGGCATCGGGCTCGACCGCCTCGGGATTGTTCGGATCTTCGGCCGCGGCCGGGGAGGCGGAGCCGACATCGGTCAGCATGCGCTGGGCATTGAATGGCGGGATCTTGGAAGAAAGGTCGCTGGTCGTCATCGACAGGTTGCCGGAGATCCGGATGAACGGCCGCACCCGCATCACATCGCGATTGCCGACGCGGGTGACGGTGGAGACCCGCACCACGTTGCGCGAAGCGCTGGATTCATTGGGCGGCGGCAGTCGGTCGCTCTTGTGCAGGCTGGCGGTGCGATCATTGGCGCCGAATGCGCCGCGCAGGGCGCCTTCGACCCGTTCCGGGACCTTGGCGAAGGTCATTTCGCCGTCGAGCGACGCAAAAACGGCGCCGCCGATCAGAGCCGCGCCGCACAGGCCAGTCAGGATAGTGCCGCTAAACCATTGTACGGAGACACGGCGGCGATCGATCACCGCGGCCTCGGAGCCGTCGACGGATAGCGGCGGCTCGTGACCGAGATCGATGATCCCGGTCTCGCGTCCGTAGCCGCTCCCGCGTGGCGCCTTCTGGCTCAACCCTGTGTCCCCCCAAAATTCCATCAACATTCGCCAGATCCAGAACCGCATTATTCGCCCTTACTTAAGGGGCGATCCCGGAGCATGACGTGCCGCACGCATAAAATATTCGGGAATCAGAGGCCAGCAGAAGACCGACCGGAGTCTCGAACGTCAATGGTGTGCAGATCTCTCGAAGTTCTCGTCCGTATAGGGAAGGCGACGGGTTCATTGAAAATCGCCTGTCCCAGGTAGATCAGCACCGGCAGCCCCCACTGGCATCCGGTGCTTCGATGCTTACCTTAGAGTGAGAACGTCGCAGGAATGTGGCTCAAGTGCGGCGCAAAGGCCCTAAATACCGGGGCTTCGTGGCGCCGAAAATTTCTTCCACATGATGCGACAATTTGTTGACGATGGCCGTTGACAACCCTGAGCGGGGGGGCCTATAACCCGGCCACTGAGCGCGGTGATGCATTGGCTCTGAGGCCAAGGCATCTGTTCGCGCCCGTGAAGCTCCTCATTACGGTGAGTGACTCAAACAGCCGATAACAATCGGTTGTTATTTGTCGTCCGATGAGGTCTTCCGGAGCCTTCCAGAAGTGGAAGGATGGGTTCTTCGGATCCCGGGCTGTTTGACAAGTGAA
>JBBRSX010000289.1:0-2815 GCA_038244925.1 Hyphomicrobiales bacterium
AGGGGAGCCCTGCCCCAGGCATCGTACAACACGTTCAGTGCGGCAATCGGCGTCAACAAGGACAATTGGGGCATCGAGATCTTCGGCGAAAATTTGAGCGATGCGCGTCCGGAGCTGTACAAGAGCGGCAATGACGGCGAGTTGCGCATCACCACCTCACGCCCGAGGACGATCGGGATGCGCGTTTCGTTCAAGATGTGATTGGCTTGCGAGCGCCCATCCGATCGGGTGGGCGCTCGACCGGCATCGTCAACGATCGGGCCGCTAAATCCATCGGGACAAGTCCGCTGACATATGCCAGTCTCTCGCTCGTGAGTAACAAATTCGCCGGACGTCCGACTCCGGAAGGCCAGGTAATGACGCGCGTTATGCCGGCATCTGTCGATGTCGACGATCTGATCGGTCGCGCACGATCGCTGTTGCAAGCCGGACGGCTGCCAGCTGCCGTCGCGGCATTGCGCGACGCGCTGCAGGCCGCTCCCGACAATAGCGATGCCTGCTACACGCTTGCCGTCGCCGAACGCTATCGCGGCAATCTGGCCGAGGCATTGCGCGTCGTTTCACAGCTGATCGACCGCGATCCGGCGTATGGCCGCGCCCACCAGGAACGCGGCCATTGCTTGCGCGACATGGGTCGGACAGACGAAGCAATGACCGCATATCAGGCCGCGGTGACGCATAACGGCGCGCTGGCGAGCAGCTGGGACATGATCGCCGAGCTGCAGCAGGCAAAAGGTCAAACCGGACCCGCAGCATTTGCCCGGTCCCAAGCTGCGTATTTGACGGCCCTGCCTCCGGAGTTGCTGTCGGTTGCAAGCTTCATACGCGAAGGACGATTGCTGAAGGCCGAGCAGATCTGCAGGGCGTTTCTGCAGCGCAACGGCCATCATGTCGAAGGCATGCGGCTGCTTGCCGAGATCGGCACGAAATTCAGCGCGCTCGACGAGGCCGAATTCCTGCTTGAATCCGCGCACCTGCTCGAACCCGGCAATGTCAGCATACATTTCGACTTTGTCGAAGTGCTCCACAAGCGGCAGAAGTTCGACGCCGCGCTGAAGGAGGCTGCAATCCTGCGCGACAAGGAACCCGGCAACCCGCAGCTCGAACTGCTTTATGCGAACGAGAATCTGTCGGTCGGCAATTTCGATACGGCATTGGGCGTGTACCGGACCATGCTTGCGGAAATGCCCAACAACCCGAATTTGAACCTGACCATCGGGCATGCCCTGAAGACCGTCGGCGATCAGGAGGAGGCGGTCAAAGCCTATCGCCGCGCCTATGCCAGCAAGCCCGATTTCGGCGACGCCTACTGGAGCCTGGCCAACCTCAAGACCTACCGCTTCGACGACAGCGAGATCGACCAGATGCGCTCGACCGAGGCAGCGGCCGCAACCGGACTAGTCGACCGGTACCACCTCTGCTTCGCGTTGGGGAAGGCTTTGGAGGACGCGCGCGACTATGCGGCGGCCTTCGAATACTATGACCGTGGCAATCGGCTGAAGCGCGAAGAAACCCGGTACGACTGGCATCGGATCACCGGCGAGATGCAAATGCAGATCGATCATTGCACGCCCGCCCTGTTCGCCGACAAGGCGAGCACGGGATGTCCGGCTGCGGACCCGATTTTCATCGTCGGATTGCCGCGTGCAGGATCGACCTTGCTCGAACAGATTCTGGCGTCGCATTCGCAGGTCGAAGGGACGATGGAGCTGCCAAATATCCTGGCACTCGCCCACCGTCTCGATGGCCGGCGTCGTATCGACGAGGAAGCCCGCTATCCCGGCAATCTTGGCGAACTGACGCCCGACGAGCTGGTGCAATTTGGCGCTGCGTATATTCGCGATACCAAGATCCACCGAAAATCGGGCACGCCATTCTTCATCGACAAGATGCCGAACAACTTCCGCCATATCGGGCTGATCCACATGATCCTTCCGAATGCCAAGATCATCGATGCGCGGCGCGGTGCGATGGCATGCTGCTTCAGCGGTTTCAAACAGTTGTTTGCCGAAGGGCAGGAGTTTACCTATGGCCTGGAAGAAATCGGCCATTACTACAGCGACTATGTACGTTTAATGGATCATTGGGATGCGGTCGTTCCCGGCAAGGTCTTGCAGGTCCGATATGAAGACGTGGTCGCCGATCTTGAGACACAGGTCCGGCGCCTGCTTGACTATTGCGGCCTGCCTTTTGAGGACGCGTGTTTACGGTTTCACGAAAATGACCGTGCCGTCCGCACTGCGAGTTCGGAACAGGTTCGACAGCCCCTCTTCAAGAGTGGCGTGGATCAATGGGAGAATTTCTCACCCCATCTGGACCGGCTCCGTGCCGTGCTGGGGCCAGATCTTGCAACGGCTTAGGGAAGAATAATGGCAACTGCGGCAGCACCGATCAATGCCGAAGCGGGACCATCGGTTTCGCTTCGCTGGTACGTCCTTGTCATCATGATGTTCGCCTACACGATCAACATCGCCGACAGATATGTCATGTCGACGGTACTCGAGCAGATCAGGCTCGAGTTGAAATTGACCGATAGCGGCGTTGCTTTCCTGACCGGGGTCTCGCTCGCCTTGTTCTATGTGACGATTGGCATTCCGCTTTCCTGGGTCGCCGATCGATACAGTCGCCGGAACCTGCTCGCGGCGTCGATCACGATATGGTCGGCCATGACGACGTTGTGCGGATTGTCGCAGGGCTATGTCCAGTTGCTGCTTGCGCGGATCGGCGTCGGGATCGGCGAGGCGGGCGGTACGCCTTCGTGCAACTCGATTGTCTGCGACTATTTCCCGGCGAGCCGCCGACCGATGGCGCTGAC
>JBBRSX010000290.1:0-2786 GCA_038244925.1 Hyphomicrobiales bacterium
CCCTTGAACCCCTGCGCAATCACATACCATTCGCTTGAGCCCTTGCGGCTCGCCGGCGGTTTGGCGTGCTTGACCGTCTTGAAGTGGCGTTTCAGTTCCGCGACCAGCCCGTGATCGGCGCCGCCGGCCAGCACTTTGGCGATGAAGGTGCCGCCGGGCTTCAATATCTCGACCGCGAATTCGAGGCCCGTTTCGACCAGCCCCATGGTGCGTAAATGGTCGGTCTGCGCGTGGCCGACGGTGTTTGCCGCCATGTCGGACAGGATCAGGTCGGGCTCGGCACCGCCAAGCGCTTCTCGCAGTTTCGCTGGCGCGTCATCGGCCATGAAATCCATTTCAAGGATGACGACTCCGTCGATCGGGTCGGTCGGGAGCAAATCGATCCCGGCGATGGCCGCTCGCGGGACCTTGCGTCGCACCACCTGGCTCCACCCGCCCGGTGCGATGCCGAGGTCGACCACTGCGGTCACGCCGCGGAGCAGCCCGAACTTCTCGTCCAGCTCGAGCAATTTATACGCCGCTCGGCTGCGGTAGCCGTCGGCCTTGGCGCGCTTGACATAGGGATCGTTGAGCTGGCGTTCGAGCCAGCGGGTCGAGCTTGCGGTGCGGCCCTTGGCGGTCTTGAGGCGGGTCACAGGACGTGCCCGTCGCGCGCCATCAAAGATCGCAAGATGCCCTCACGGATACCGCGATCGGCGACGCCAAGATTCTCCGCTGGCCAGATATCGATGATCGCCTCCAGGATGGCGCAGCCCGCGACCACCAGGTCGGCGCGCTCGGCGCCGATGCACGGCAAATTGGATCGCCCGCCAAAGTCCAATTCGGCGATCATCGTCGAAATGCGCCGCATGTCGCCGATCGGCACGTGCAGCCCGTCAACCGCGCGGCGGTCGTAGCTGGGCAAAGCCAGGTGAACACTCGCCAGCGTGGTCACCGTCCCGCTGGTGCCGAGCAGGCGAATGCCCGGCGCGTCGCTCGGCAGCATTTCGGCAAAGCGCGAGAAACTGTCGGTGGCGCGCGCCTTCATCCGCGCATAGGCCGCCAGTCGGTCCTTGCCGTCGATCGCCGCGCGGCCCTCGCTCTCGGTCAGCGACACCACCCCCCACGGCGCCGACCACCAGGCGACGATCCGCGGGCTCTCCTCGCCCGGCTCGACCAGCACCAGTTCGGTCGATCCGCCGCCAATGTCGAAGATCAGCGCCGGGCCGTCGCCGGGCTCGAGCAATTTGTGACAGCCGAGCACCGCCAGCCGCGCCTCCTCCTGCGGGGCCATCGATAGAACCGACACGCATCGTCATTTGAAACCCATGTTCGCAGGTCCGGGTGTCGATTTTTCGCCTACAGACTGGTGGCTTGGGAAGTTATGACTCCGTCAAGAGAGTGGATTGAAAAGCGAATACCCGCTCCGTTTCAGGCGGCTGCGGACATCGGAATGAATCACGAGGGCTGGACATGGGCACCGCGAAATGCGGCCAATTGGTTCGTGCTCGTTTCCGGTAATCAACAACACAGCTGACGCCGAAAAGCCTAACGTCCGTTTTCGACCCAATGCGGACATTAGCTGCTGCTGACACACTAATACATCCGGAATGGTTCAATCAAATCGCAATACGAGGCAACTCTAAAGGTAGAAAAGCGTTCGCAAGATGCACTTTGAATGATTCTAGGTCAGTAAAAATGCATGATCCGCCGAGAGGATTTGTTAAGGATGGGGCCAATAACCGATCAGGCGTCATCCTTGACTTCAGCACGGGTGATGTACAAATCGCTCGATATTGGGCAAACTGCGCAGCTTTCGATATCGTCGAAGACAAGCCGGATATTAATTCGCACACTCGTTGTCAGATCGAACGATCGTGAGATGGGAATCTTTAAGAACCTCGTTCCTGATTCGGGCCCTGCTCAGAACCGGGAAATGAGATGCACGCCCTAATAATTGAAGATGACTGGCTCGTCGCGATTCTTATCGAGTATGTACTAAAAGATTGCGGCTTCGATTCATTTTCTTTCGCGTCGTCCGAAAAGGCGGCCATTGCAGCAGCCGCAACTCAACGCCCGGATCTCGTTACTGCTGACGTTCGCCTAGAGCCAGGATGCGGAATCGAAGCTGTGCGCAGCCTTCGGAAGGATCAGTCGATTCCAGTAATTTTCATAACTGCCAGTGGCGCTTCAACAAAAGAGCAGATTTCCGAGCATCCCGTAATTAATAAGCCCTTCTCGCAGGAAACCCTGACATACGCTGTCGCGGCCTCGCTGCGGAAGAGTGTCACCATCTCATAAATGGGCCGCTCTGAACGGTTAGCCCAAGGTGTCCGCTTTCCACTCAAAACGGACACCAGCGGCTTCTCGCGTGGCCTCCCACTAGAAAATGCTTTCAATGTTGGATTTTGCCTGCTTGGAAGGCCGCTCTCGCGACTCGTGGGAGGGCTCTTTGCAATTGTCGATCCGGCCTTTTCGCCTCCGCCGGGGCGCGTGTTTCCGCGCCCGGCACTCCATGAACAACTCTTTCGCGGGTCAAAGTTGATTCTGAAGTTGATGACCCCCCGATTGGGGGTTGGCCGTCGCCTCGCCGGCCGCTCATGGCCAGTGTGAACATTCGTGAACATTCGCGCTACCGCTAGTCGGCGGACGGTTCCTCGGCCCTACCCTTGAACCCCTGCGCAATCACATACCATTCGCTTGAGCCCTTGCGGCTCGCCGGCGGTTTGGCGTGCTTGACCGTCTTGAAGTGGCGTTTCAGTTCCGCGACCAGCCCGTGATCGGCGCCGCCGGCCAGCACTTTGGCG
>JBBRSX010000291.1:0-2662 GCA_038244925.1 Hyphomicrobiales bacterium
CCCGGTTTCGACGAGGCAAAAGCCGAAGCGGACCGTGATCAGAAGGGCGACCCCTGCCTGCGCAGCGTCCGCGAAGTCACGGGCTATGGCCTGCACGCGACCGATGGCGAAATCGGCCATGTCGCCGACTTCTTGATCGAGGATGCCGATTGGAGCATCCACTATATCGAGGCCGATACGCGCAACTGGTGGCCGGGCAAGCATGTCCTAGTTTCGCCGAGGTCGATCGTTTCGACCGACTGGCCGGCGCGGTTGGTCAATCTCGATATCAGCAAGGACAAGTTGAAGGGCAGTCCGGCCTATGACGGATCGCAGGCAATCGACCGAGCCTATGAATATGCCTTCCACGGATATTACGATGGCAAGCGCGTTGTCGAACCCGCCTGATTTCGACAGGGAGCCCGCCATGGCCGATGTAAAAATCGATCAATTGTGCATCGACACGATCAGAACGCTTTCGATGGATGCGGTCGAGAACGCCAATTCCGGCCATCCGGGCACGCCGATGGCATTGGCGCCAGTCATCCACACACTGTGGCAGAAATTCCTGCGCTTCGATCCGGCGGACAGCGAATGGCCGAACCGTGACCGCTTCGTGCTGTCGAACGGCCATGCCTCGATCATGCTGTATGCGGTGCTGTTCCTCGCCAGCGTCCGCAACCAGCACCAAAAACCATTGGACCTTGGCGATATCAAGGCATTCCGCAGCCTCGGCAGCCGATGCCCTGGCCATCCCGAGCACGGGCTGACGCCGGGCGTGGAGACTACGACCGGACCACTTGGCCAGGGTTGTGGCAACAGCGTCGGCATGGCGATCGCCAGTCGCTGGCTTGGCGCGCGCTTCAATCGTCCCGGCTTCGCGCTGTTCGACAATGACGTCTATGCGTTCTGCGGCGACGGTGACTTGATGGAGGGCGTGAGCAGCGAGGCCGCGGCCATGGCCGGCCATTTGATGCTCGGCAACCTGTGCTGGATCTACGACCGCAACCGCGTCACGATCGAGGGCCATACCGACCTGGCCTTTACCGAGGACGTAGCGGCGCGCTTCCTTGCCTATGGCTGGAACGTTGAGCAGGTCGGCGATGCCAACGACACCGATCGTCTTGCCGCAGCCTTTACCGGCTTTCGCGCCCGGTCCGACGTGCCGACGCTGATTATCGTCGACAGCCACATCGGCTATGGCGCACCGCACAAACAGGACACAAGCGCCGCCCATGGCGACCCGCTCGGAGCTGAGGAAATCCGCCTTGCCAAGCGCCACTATGGATGGCCCGAGGACGCGGCGTTTCGCGTGCCGGAAGGTGTACAGGCGCATTATCACGCCGGCATCGGCGCGCGCGGCGCGGCCATCAACGCGGCCTGGCGCGATCTGCGGGAAGCCTATCGGATCGCCCATCCCGACGATTCCGCGGCGCTCGACCTGATCCTCGCCGGCACGCCACCCGCCGATGTTGCCGGCGATCTCCCGGCATTCCCGGCCGATAAAAAGGGGCTCGCCACCCGCGAGGCCTCCGCATCCGTGCTCAACACGATCGCGCAGCGTTATCGGGCGCTTCTCGGCGGTGCTGCCGATCTCGCGCCATCAACCAAGACCCGGCTTGATTTTGTCGGCGCTGGCGACCTGGAGGCGCCGAGCCCCGGCGGGCGCAACCTGCACTTCGGCATCCGCGAACATGCGATGGGCGCCATCGTCAATGGGCTCGCCCTTTCGGGTCTGCGCCCCTACGGCGCCACATATCTGGTCTTTTCCGATTATATGAAGCCGGCAATCCGGCTCGCCGCGTTGATGGCGCTGCCGGTCATCTACATTTTGACGCATGATTCGATCGGGGTTGGCCAGGACGGGCCGACCCATCAGCCTGTCGAACAATTGGCGGCGCTGCGCAGTATGCCTGGCCTGCTGACCTTCCGGCCCGCCGACGCCAACGAGGTTGTTGCTTGCTGGCGGATCATTGTTGGGCTGCGCCAACCTTCGTGCCTCCTGCTTACTCGCCAAGCAGTGCCAACCCTTGATCGCAGTCACTACGCCGATGCGGCTGGCGCGGCGCGCGGTGCCTACATACTTGCCGGACACGTCGATGCGACCCCGGCGTTGATCCTGATCGCCACGGGCAGCGAAATCGCTTTGTGCATCGCCGCGTACGAGACGCTCAGCACAGAAGGCCATGCAGTGCGCGTGGTCAGCATGCCGTGCTGGGCATTGTTCGAGGCGCAGGCCCAAGGCTATCGTGACTCCGTCCTGCCGCCCGCCGTCACCGCGCGCGTGTCCGTCGAGGCTGCATCGCCGCTTGGCTGGGATCGCTACGCCGGTGCCTCGGGCACGATCATCGCCATGCGGAGTTTCGGGGCGTCTGCACCCATCGGCGACCTGATGCTCGAATTCGGTTTCACGGCAGAGCATGTGCTGGCCGCAGCGCGGCAGCAATTGGCCGCCGGATGAGCCCGACAACAACGTCGACACCCGCTCCGCATGCTGTGATCGGCGATCCCTGTGCGATCGTTATCTTCGGTGCCGGCGGCGACATGACAAAGCGCCTGATGGTGCCCGCACTTTATAATCTGGCGCGTACCGGCGTCCTGCCGCAGGATTTTGCGGTTATCGGCGTCGACCTTGCACCCGGCACGGCAACAAGTTGGTGCGACAGCCTCCATGCGATGCTGA
>JBBRSX010000292.1:0-2607 GCA_038244925.1 Hyphomicrobiales bacterium
ACCGGCGCGCCGCCGCCCAACACCACGTTCTGGCCGAAGATCGCGGCGGAAGATTCCTTCATGAAGCTGTTGAAGGAGTCGGTGCTGGATTCCCCGGACAAGGTCCGTGGCGCCTATTATTTCCCGCAATGGCCTGCCGTGCACAAGGCGTTCAACGACACCGTGACCAAGGCCGTCACCGGCAAGCGCGAGGATATCGCCAAGGTGCTGGCCGACGGAGCGCCGCTGGTCAGCAAGGCCGCGCAATAATCAGAAGTGTGAAGCCCGCCGTGCCAGTCACGGCGGGCTTTCTTTGAACACGCACCAGTGAAACGGCGGGGCAATGGCAGCGATCTCACTCAGCAAGCTCAACAAGCATTATGGCTCGCTGTTCCACGCGGTGAAGGATGTCGATCTGGAGATTGCCGACAAGGAGTTTGTCGCGCTGGTCGGCCCGTCCGGCTGCGGCAAGTCGACGACGCTGCGGATGATCGCCGGACTGGAAGACATCTCCAGCGGCGATATCCGGATCGGCGGGCAGGTGGTCAACCATCTGCCGCCGCGCGACCGCGACGTCGCCATGGTGTTCCAGAACTACGCGCTCTACCAGCACATGAGCGTCTACGACAATCTCGCCTTCGGGCTGCGCAACAAGAAGACCCCGGAGGCCGACATCAAGGCCGCGATCGACCGCGCCGCGGCCATGCTCGGCTTGCATGAGCTTTTGCAGCGCAAGCCGAAGCAATTGTCCGGCGGCCAGCAGCAGCGTGTCGCGCTGGGACGATGCATCGTGCGCAATCCGCAGGTGTTTCTGTTCGACGAGCCGCTGTCGAACCTCGATGCCAAGCTGCGTGCCCAGATGCGGATCGAAATCAAGCGCCTGCATGCGGAGATTCCGACCACCTCGGTCTTCGTCACCCACGACCAGGTCGAGGCCATGACGTTGGGCGATCGCGTCGTGATCATGCGCGATGGCCGGGTGCAGCAGATCGGCACGCCGCTGCAGGTCTACGGCAAACCCGCCAACAAGTTCGTCGCCGGCTTCATCGGCGCGCCCGCGATGAATTTTATCGGCGTAACCGTGCGCAGCGAAGGCGGCGAAGCCGGCAGCACGGCGGTCGAAGGCGAGGGCGGCTTCAAGCTGTTGGTGAGCGGGCCCGACGCGTCAGCGCTCGCGGCGTACAATGGCCGGCAGGTGATATTGGGGATACGGCCCGAACATCTCGTGCTCGGC
The DNA here is from genome assembly GCA_038244925.1 of Hyphomicrobiales bacterium. Classification (GTDB taxonomy): domain Bacteria; phylum Pseudomonadota; class Alphaproteobacteria; order Rhizobiales; family Xanthobacteraceae; genus Bradyrhizobium. Next base: position 1,214 of record JBBRSX010000292.1, read on the forward strand.
GAGGGCGCTACGGGACTTGGCTTCGATGCTCGCGTCGAAGTCGTCGAGCAGCTTGGCTCCGAGATCTTGCTCGAAACCAGAGTAGGCGCCACCAGCGTCACCGCCGCCCGCGTCGACGCCGAGAGCAGGGTGGCGCGCGGCGATCAGGTCCGCCTTTCGGCGCAACCCGGCCGCCTGCATTTCTTCGACCCCGAAACCGAGCTGCCGATTCCGGGGTGAGGAGCAGAAAAAGCCGGTTTCGCCAAGACGAAAAACCCGCTTTCCGACGTGGAACCATCTCGGAACCCGCGCATTGTCAGCCCATCACGAAATGGGTGAGGGCATGTTGGTCGAGCGCGGATTGCAGGTCATGAATGTCGAAACGGTCGGCGATGCCTATGCCATCGCCTCGAATTATCTCCGCAAATCCGGTGTTATTCCCGACACCTTTGCCACCGACGAGCGCCTGCTTGAAATCATCGTCACGCTGTTTCAGCGCGGCGAATTCAACCGGATCAGGCTTGCAAACAGGGCGATCGCCAAATTCGAAGCCGCCAAATTCAAAACCATCGAAATCCAAACCAGAGTCCCGGCCTGACCGCATCACCTTCAGGAGAGCACCATGGAAGCCGCCATCGACCGCATCATGCAGACCTACGATCTGCTCTTGAACCGCACCGCCGCCGCCAGCGCTGAGGCGCGCGCCAAGGTGACGGACTATCTGAACACGCTGGTGGAAGCCGGCGAGAAGGATACCCACCGGCTCACCGTGTGCGGCCTGACCTATCTGCGCCAGCTCGATGGCAGCAATGATCCGGTGAAGGCCGGGTTTACGGGGCTGTAGCAGACGTTCGATCTCTCCATTCGTCGTGGCAGGGCAAAAGCGCGAAGCGCGTCTGGATGACCCGGCTATCCACGTCCTTTGATCCAAATCCTGCCGTCATTGCTAGCGAAGCGAAGCAATCCATGCCTCAACGAGTGGCACCATTGATTGCTTCGTTTCGCTCGCAATGACGAATGTGTTTCTGCGCGTGCGACAAATTGGCACGACGGGCAAATCACCCAAAAGTTGCCGAGTCCTTCACGTAAAATATGTCCAGCCCTTCTCGAAAAAATATTCCCGTTGTGGCGTCGGGCAAATCATTTCTACAACTCTCGCCATCCTGTCCCATTGGAGGGGCGTTGGCCATCGTCGCAGACGTGGGGCAGGTCGCGGTGGACGCGGCAGCACGCCAGACGAACGGGCTGCTGCGTACGGTGAAGTCGTGAGGGTCCGACGCCCCGGTGCTGGCGTCAAGTTGGCGGGAGTTGTCTCGCAAGCGATGGTGGCAATAAAGCCGGTCACCAGGACGACCACGTATAAGCCGTAAAGCCATTGCGCAGGGAAGGCCGGAGTGTTTCCGCCAAACCTGTAT
>JBBRSX010000293.1:0-2369 GCA_038244925.1 Hyphomicrobiales bacterium
ATCCTTGGCCTGGCCGAGGGCGACCTTCATGATCTCCTCGGTGATGCCCTCGATCTTGATGTCCATCTGCAGCGAGGTGATGCCCTGGTCGGTGCCGGCCACCTTGAAGTCCATGTCGCCGAGATGATCCTCGTCGCCGAGAATGTCGGACAGGACTGCAAAGCGCGAACCTTCCAGGATCAGGCCCATCGCGATACCCGCGGTCGGCCGCTTCAGGGGAACGCCCGCGTCCATCAGCGCCAGCGAGGCGCCGCAGACCGACGCCATCGACGACGAGCCGTTGGATTCGGTGATCTCGGACACCACACGCACCGTGTAGGGGAATTCGTGGTGCGGCGGCAGGACCGGGTGGATCGCGCGCCAGGCCAGCTTGCCGTGGCCGATCTCGCGGCGCTTGGTGCCGCCGAGGCGACCGGTTTCACCGACCGAGTAGGGAGGGAAGTTGTAGTGCAGCAGGAACGTCTCTTTGTAGGTTCCCGACAGCGCGTCGATGTACTGCTCGTCCTCGCCGGTGCCGAGCGTGGTCACCACCATCGCCTGGGTTTCACCGCGGGTGAACAGCGCCGAGCCGTGGGCGCGGGGCAGCACGCCGACTTCGGCGATGATGTTGCGCACGGTCTTGGCATCGCGACCGTCGATGCGCTTGCCGGTGTCGAGGATGTTCCAGCGAACGATCTTGGATTCGAGTTCCTTGAACACGCCGGCGATGCGCAGCTTGTTGTATTGCGGCTCCTGCCCTTCCGGGAAGTAGTGCGCCATCACCTTTTCTTTGCACTTGCCGACCGCAGCGTAGCGGTCCTGCTTGACCGGGATCGCGTAGGCTGAGCGCAGTTCCTGCTCGATCAGGCCGAGCATTTCCTTTTCGAGCGCGCTCTCGTCGACGACCTTGACGTCGCGCGGCTCCTTGGCGGCCTTCTCGGCCAGTTCGATGATCGCCTTGATCACCGGCTGGAAGTGACGGTGGCCGAACATCACGGCGCCGAGCATGATGTCTTCGTTGAGCTCCTTGGCTTCCGATTCCACCATCAGCACGGCGTCGGCGGTGCCGGCGACGACCAGGTCGAGCTGGGTATCGACCATTTCGTCGAGCGTCGGGTTGAGCACGTATTCGTCATTGGCGAAGCCGACGCGGGCGGCGCCGATCGGGCCCTTGAACGGGGCGCCGGAAATCGTCAGCGCGGCGGACGCCGCAACCAGGGCGACGATATCGGGATCGTTTTCCATGTCGTGCGACAGCACGGTGACGATGACTTGAGTCTCGTTGCGCCAGCCATCGACGAACAGCGGACGGATCGGCCGGTCGATCAGGCGGGAGACCAGGGTCTCCTTTTCGGTCGGGCGACCTTCGCGCTTGAAATAGCCGCCGGGAATGCGGCCCGCGGCGTAGGTCTTTTCCTGGTAGTCGACGGTCAGCGGCAGGAAGTCGACGCCTTCACGCGGGGTCTTGGCGGCAACGACAGTGGCGAGCACGATGGTCTCGCCATAGGTCGCCAGCACGGCGCCGTCGGCCTGACGGGCGATCTTGCCGGTTTCAAGCCTGAGGGGACGTCCACCCCAGTCGATTTCGACTGAATGAGATTTAAACATAGTGGTCTTCTTTCATAGGTTTCACGACAGAACGGCGCCGCTAAAACACAAAGACCATGCGCAAGATTGCGGGACGCTGATCGCGATTGCGAGATCAGCGTCCGGCGATCCTGCCATGGTCTTTATATTTCGGATGGCGTCCATCCTCTCGGTAGTCACGGGCATCTTGCCCCGCCCAGCGGCCGGATTGCTGCTGAACGTCTTGCGCATGATCGTCTCCAAAAAATTCGGAGTCCGGCTTTGCGGAAGATCATGCGAAAACGCGCGCAAAACCTTGCGCGCGTGAACTGATCAACGACGAATATTGTGCTTTTCAAGCAGCGCCTTGTAACGCGCCTCGTCCTTCCTCTTGATATAGTCGAGGAGCGAACGGCGTGTTGCGACCATTTTCAGAAGGCCGCGGCGTGAATGATTATCCTTCACGTGCGACTTGAAATGTCCGGTGAGGTTGGTGATGCGTTCCGACAGGATCGCAACCTGGACCTCGGGCGAGCCGGTGTCGCCGGCCTTGTTGGCATTCGTCTTGATGACTTCCGCTTTGCGTTCGGCGGTAATCGACATCGTCAAACTCTCTCGTTGTTGCGACCGGAACTGGCAGTCAGTCCGGTCAGGTTGAACACGCGCTTGGGGATGAGTTCGCCATTGCCAATTTCGGCGAGGGCCAAAAGCCGGCCTGCCACCGTGACATAGACTGTGCCGCTACTATTGGGCGCATCCCGTCCGCGCAACAAAACGGCCTGGCCCCGATGGAGCCTTGCCGCATCAGCCCGTGTGACGGCCAG
>JBBRSX010000294.1:0-2302 GCA_038244925.1 Hyphomicrobiales bacterium
CCTTTGGACCCGTACCGGACACGCTGATTGACCTCTTGGTGGATGTCGCTCTCGGCAGCCCCGCAGTCTGTGCGCTGCGCGCCCTGCACCGGATCGCGCCCGATCTCGCTTGGGACGATCATCGACTGCTGAAGGCGGCGAACCAGATCTCCTGGGGTTTCCGCACGCTTTTCAACCAGCACGACGCCGTCGCCCTCCTCCGCAAGGACGACGATGACCGCTATTGGCGCCAGGTGCTCACCTACGGCGTTGAGCATAACCTTCAGGCCGTTCTCGACGAGTACGTCCACTATCTGCTCGACGCCGCGGGCTTGGGCGCCAAGCCAGCCGTCGATCGTATCGCTGGGATCAGCAAGGCGATCTCGGAGGCGTTGGCCATTCGCCCCTCGCAGATCGATGTCGAGGATCCAACGATCGACGGTAAGAAGCTGGTGATCAACAAGTTCCAGATGCGCGGGCGCTTCGCCATGCGCCTGGCCGACTACAAGGACGAGGAAGGCGGGGCCGCACGCCTCTCCAGCGTTCGCGACGCCTTCAACTCACCGTTCCGACCCTTTGCGCTGGCCACGACCTCCGTCGGACAGGAAGGCCTCGACTTTCACCCTTATTGCTATCGGCTCTATCACTGGAACTTGCCCGGAAATCCCGTCGATCTCGAGCAGCGCGAGGGGCGTGTCCACCGCTTCAAGGGTCACGCCATCCGCCTCAATCTGGCGCATCGGCAGGTCGACGTGGTGCGTGGGCGTGAGACAGATCACGATGATCCCTGGCAGATCATGTTCGACGCAGCTCGCGCCGAGACCGAGAATGACTCTGACCTCATTCCCTACTGGATCTACGAAGGTCCGGTGAAGGTCGAACGCCGCGTGCCGATGCTCCCGTTCAGCCGCGAGGTGAAAAGACTCGAGTGGCTCAAACGAAGCCTGACCGTCTATCGCCTCGCGTTCGGCCAACCACGTCAGGAAGACCTGCTGGAGTATCTTCACAGCCTCATGGGAACCACCATGGCGGCAGAAGATCTCGCCGACCTGCAAATCCGGCTTCAACCGTGACGTCGCGCCGCTCAGTCGCCTTCAGCGGCAAGTGCTGTGCAACGCTCCCCGACCAAGGCGATTACCTTGTCGTGCGCTGTTTTGGCGGCCTCAGTCTCGGCCGCAAAGGCGGGTAGCTGAAGCTCCTGCGCCCGGTCGGCGACCCGCGCGGTCAGGTCCACAATCGCAGTCTCGGCATCTCCCGCGGATACGCCAATTGTTCGCGCCAGTGCGAGGAAGTCCTGACGCGTCAGACGGTCATCCTTGCCGTTGAGCTTGAGCGCCATGCGATCGCCCCCCAAACCCGGGAAGACGCGCGTGGTGACGGCATCGTAGAGCGGCGCGAAGCGTACGCTCGTGAAGGCCTTGGCATCCACCTCGGCGACTTTGAGCACTGCGAGATTTTTGAGGTGCATATCGCCATCGGCGATGAGCCAGGCGAATACGGCGCGGCGAAACAGGATATCGAGATCGCCAGCCGGATCGGTCGACAGCGGTCGCAGCCCGCGCGCCATCCGCTCGATCGTTCCGTCGTATTTGGCGGATGCGGGAAGGTCCAGAATGGAGCAAAAATCCTCCATCGCCAGACGTCGCTGATCCGCTGGCCCGCGACGAATGTCGAACCGCTCGACGACCAGTGCGGGCGACATGCCATCGGGCATTTCGAGCAGCGCGGCATCAGGCACATCGAACCCGGCCGAGCGGCCAAGCTCCAGACAAAGCCACTCGACGACCGGCAACGTCTCGAAGCCCGCCGTGCCGGCGGGCTTGAGGATATGGGTGAACGGCTGATCGATGGCCGGAACTAGGGCGCCATCAGGCATGAGGCTCATTGGCGCTTTGATCTGGACACCCGACAGGCGCGGCGTTTCCGCGCGCGCGAAGATGCGCGCCAGGTTCTGCTCGAAGGTCTCCTCGATCTCACCGCGCGCCGGACCGGCGTAGCGGCCGGTGAAGCGACCGGCGTCGATGTGTCCAGCCAGTGTTGTCGTGAGACTGTCGGCAGGCAGCGCCGCCAGTTCCTCTCGGCCCTCGACGATGACGATGTTCGACATATATCGCCGTCCGCGCCGGAGCGCCTCGCGTTCATCGCGTTCGTGGAGAACTTGCGCCAGCCAGCCCTCGGGCAGCAGCGACTCAATGAAGGCCGGCAGCTTGCCCGGCGTGGTCTCGCGAACCAGGGCCGGTCCCGCTCGACGCCCCGGCTTCCAGCGCCATTCGAATCCATCGTGGGTCAGCCGGCCGAGCGGTTCACCGTGCCAGGCGACGAG
>JBBRSX010000295.1:0-2239 GCA_038244925.1 Hyphomicrobiales bacterium
AGCAAGCAATTGCTGATCGGCGAAAGCGCCGACATCGAGATCGTCAACGGCCTGAAACAGATGATCGAGGTCCGCCGCGGGGTCACCGGGGTCGGCGACGTACTCACCGTCCACAGCTCGCCCGACCAGATTACGGTGATGGTCTCGGTCGATTTCGACGACGAGATCAGCGCCGGCGAAGTCGAGAAACTGGTTCATTCGATCGAAATCGACGCCGCCGACCGCTGGCCAATGGTGCGGCGCATGTTCATCCGCCCGCAAAGTGGGGCAGGCGACTTGCCGCCGGGCGCGGGGATGCGGAGCTAAGCGGCAGCCGCGTCGTTGTACTCATATCTTGAAAGGAATAGGCAGATGCACGGTTATCACGACGATATCGAGAAGCAGACCAAGAGCAACACGGATTTCCGCCGCGTGCTCTATACCGGCAAGCATCTGCAGTTGGTGCTGATGACGCTCAAACCGGGCGAGGAAATCGGCGCCGAGGTTCATCCCGACAACGACCAGTTTTTCCGCGTCGATTCAGGCTCGGGCGTGGTCACGATCGACGGCAAGGACAGCAAGATCAGCGATGGCTATGCGGTGGTTGTGCCCGCCGGTGCCCGCCACAACATCAAGAATGACGGCACCGAGCCGCTCAAGCTCTACACGCTCTACGGCCCGCCTGATCACAAGGACAAGACGGTCCACCAGACCAAGGCCGATGCCGAGGCAAACAAGAAAAGCGATCACTGGGACGGCAAGACGACTGAGTGAAATAACCGCTTGAAGTTGACCCAACGTCAAGCGGTACAAGCGTCGCCATGGATTCGCCACTCGACATTCGCGACGTCGTTCGCCTGACCGGGCTGACCAGTCGCGCGCTTCGGTTTTATGAGGCGCGGGGGCTGGTGTCGCCGCTTCGCACGTATAGCGGGCGGCGGCTATTTGGCCCGGGCGAGCTCGAGCGGATCAACCAGATCGTCGCGCTAAAACGCGCCGGGCTGACGCTGGCGCAGATCGGCGCGCTGACGTTGGGGCGAAAGCTCGACCTCGGCGCCTTGATCGACGCGCAGCTGGCCGCGCTCGACGAGAAACGCATCGAACTGGAGGAAGCGCGCGCGCTACTCCTGACCGTCAAGTCACGCATCGACCGCGGCGAGCCCGTCGACGCAGCGACCTTCTGCTCGCTCATTTCAAACGAGGAACTGATGATGACCAAGGATCAATGGGACAAGGTGACCGACCGTTACTTCACCCCCGATCAGAAGGCCGAATTCGCCGAGCGGATGAAGAATGTGCCGCCGGGTTTCGACCAGGGCGATTACAACGCCAAATGGGCCGAACTCGGCAAGCGCGTCGCGGCGGCGATCCCGCTCGGCCCCGACAGCACGGAGGCCAAGGCGCTGTTCGATGAGTGGCAGGAATTGCTCAAGCCGTTCACCCAGGTGGCGAGTCCGGCGATGATGTCGGGCGTCACCAACTTCTACGAGAAGATGGGCGAGTGGCAGGGTGACATGCCGGGCGCGCCGTTCAACGCCGAGGTGTTCAAGTTCATCCAGGAGATCGGCCGGGGCCGGAAAGCCAACGGCTGAATGGCGGCGGCGGGGTGGGGCAAGATGCTCCACCCCGTTGACCTTGGGGCTGTTCGCCCGTAATGGGCCGCCTGTCCGCCGGGGCTCAGCGATTCTCATCGCACCTTGCCGGGCAAGAGCTGAACATTGCTCGACGACGCGAAGGCCGGTGACCGCAAGGATCGCCGGAGTTCGCGCATTTCGCCCGTTTTTGGCGATGTCGGGCAAAAGTAACCGTCGGGTATTCCCGGCAACGAAAGGTGAAGGCTTCATGCCGACGATTAACCAGCTGGTCCGCAAGGGCCGCGACCCGCAGAAGGCCAAGTCCAAGGTCCCTGCGATGGAACAGAATCCGCAGAAGCGCGGTGTTTGCACGCGGGTCTATACCACCACCCCGAAGAAGCCGAACTCGGCGCTGCGCAAGGTTGCCAAGGTCCGCCTGACCAACCAGCGCGAAGTCATTTCGTACATCCCGGGTGAGGGTCACAACCTGCAGGAGCACAGCATCGTGCTGGTGCGCGGTGGCCGCGTTCGCGACCTGCCGGGCGTGCGGTACAAGGTCATTCGCGGCGCACTCGATGCCGCTGGCGTGAAGAATCGCAAGCAGAGCCGCAGCCGCTACGGCGCGAAGACCCCCAAGTGATCATCCGAGCCGAGAAGTAGTAGGAACGAAGAGCCATGCCTCGTAA
>JBBRSX010000296.1:0-2238 GCA_038244925.1 Hyphomicrobiales bacterium
ATCGATCGGATGACGCTGGCCGCGCGGCTCCTCGGGCTCGACCAGCTGCAACAGGCCGTCGTGGATGAGCAAAGTCTTGGCCGGAACGATGATGTGCACGCGGTTCGGCTCGACGCGCATGCCGTCCTCGATCTGCACGACGGCCATCGCCGTTGCCCGGCCAAGCAGTTCGGCGAGCAGGCTCTCGCGGGTGGGATCGAGGTGCTGGACAATAACGAAACCCATGCCGCTGTCGGGCGCCATCGCGGTCAGGAAGGCCGTCGCCACCTCCAGCCCGCCCGCCGACATGCCGATACCGACGATCGGGAACGCACCGCCCACTCCTTCCGCCGCGTCGCTGCCCAGCGACTGGGGTGTGGTTTGCCGATCGGATGCGGAGGTGCCGTTGGCCGCCATTCGTCGCCGACGGGGAGCGGGTTTGCCCAAATTTTCGCCCGATTTAGCCAGGTCTCTGCTCCAGTATGACGTTGATTGTGCCGGCGTAATGCGCGCCCGACTTTGATTGGCAGATCGCATCGCTTAATACGATCTTTTTTGCAGCTCTTCGGCATAAAGCGCCTGATTTGCCTTGGAATCATATTGTGCGGGGTCGGGCGTCGAGGTATCAAGTGAATCTTCCTCGCGCCTGGCACGGGGGAAGATCGAAATTACCCGCCCGAAAAGCTGCGTATTTGTCGCTTCGGCATAGGCAGACTAGGGAACATGAGTGACCACCGCAGCCGAGAATTTGAAGCCGCTCCTCTGGGAGCCTAAAAACTTGGTTCGAGCGATCGAGGCGGCAGGAGTGACGCTGTGGTCGTGGAACGTCGACACCGACGCGCTCGCGATGGACGACCATGCGTACGACCTCTGGGGCATCCCCCGTGGGATCGACGTTCAATTCGAGGATCTCTCGGCTCATATTCACCCGGCTGATCGAGACCGGGTCCGTGCGGCTTTTATGGCGACGCGCGCCATGGTCGGAGCCTATGAGATCGACTTCCGGATCATGGTTGGCGACGAGCTGAAATGGATTTCTGCGCGCGGCCAAGGTCACGATGTGGGGATGGTCCACCGGATCATGTTCGGCATCTTCATCGATGTGACGGGGCGTAAGCAGGCCGAGGAGGGTCGCGAGCTCCTTGCAGGTGAAATGAGCCACCGCGTCAAGAATCTGCTCGCCATTGCATCCGGGCTAACGGCGATCACGTCGCGCTCCACCAACACAACCGACGACATGGCGCGCGAACTGACGCTTAGGCTGACGGCCTTGGGCCGAGCGCACGACCTGGTTCGTCCAGTACCCGGACAGACCGAGGCGGCCTCAGCGCTTCTTGGCGACCTGCTGACGGTCCTGCTTGCCCCGTATGACGATCTAGGCGCCTTTAGCGGACGGATCCGGGTATCTGTACCACGGATGCGTGTCGCTGAGTCAGCCACGACCATCCTTGCGCTGGTCGTGCACGAATTGGCGACAAATTCGCTTAAATACGGCGCGCTGTCGGTCGATGACGGTATTCTAGACGTGTCGTGCTCGGCACATGATGAGGCGGTAACAATCATATGGTCTGAAAGCGGCGGACCAGCGGTCAAGCCGCCGAAAGGTCCGGGGGGCTACGGTCGCCAGCTCATCGAGCGTAGTGTCGCCGGCCAGCTTCGTGGTTCGATCAAATATGACTGGGCGGAGGAGGGCGTTATTGTGACCTTGAAGGTGAATCCTGAACGCTTGGCTGATTAAATCAGCGGCTGCTTAGCTGCGCCGCGGTTGGGCCTGCAAGGAACGAGAGCGGTCGCCGCCTCCCGCAGTTTGGCGGCGCTGGCGTGGCACTCAGAAACAAAACCTTCGGTGGCCAGCGCCTAAAAAAGGGGACGCCGCCAACGCAACGCCCCCGGTACCGGCCCGAGCTTACCGAAGCGGGATACACTTTGCTGATACGCGCGCGCCGGGTTTCCGAGGAAGCCAACGCTTCTCGCGACACCGCGCACAGCCTGGTCAGCGGCTTTGAAGCGGAGCTTACGGTCGTACTTGATTTTATGTTTCCGATGCCTGCCGTCGTCGAAGCACTGCGCGACTTTACCGAGAGGTTCACCATGTCTTCGGCTTCCGTCGTGTGAAGCGCACGGAGATTTCGTAGACCGGCGAGCTAAACTTGGCCCCAGGGCAAGGGCTGTGGTGGCTCATCGAATCGCTTGGTTCGAGGGCAAGAGTATCGCGCATCTGAAATGCGCGATAATCTTGCCCACCGATACAAATTTGTC
>JBBRSX010000297.1:0-2135 GCA_038244925.1 Hyphomicrobiales bacterium
AACATCGCAAAGCCGCCGTTCGACGTGCGGGAATGCCAGCAGCGGGGACTCACGTTCGCCGCCGCCGTGCGCGCGAAGTTGCAGATGATCATCTATGACCGCGAGTCGGCTCCGGCCAAGGTCGTCAAGGAGATCAAGGAGCAAGAGGTCTACATGGGCGAAATTCCGCTCATGACGGACTACGGCTCGTTCATCGTCAATGGCACCGAGCGTGTCATCGTCAGCCAGCTGCACCGTTCGCCCGGCGTGTTCTTCGAGCACGACAAGGGCAAGACGCACTCGTCCGGCAAGCTGCTGTTCTCGGCGCGGATCATTCCTTACCGTGGTTCGTGGCTCGACTTCGAGTTCGACCCCAAGGACATCCTGTTCTTCCGCGTTGACCGCCGTCGCAAGATGCCGGTGACGATCCTGCTCAAGGCCATCGGCCTGAATCCCGAGCAGATCCTCGCCCACTTCTTCGTCTTCGACAATTTCCGTCTGATGGACGCCGGCGCGCAGATGGAATTCGTCGCCGACCGCCTGAAGGGCGAAGTCGCTCGCTTTGACATCACCGACAAGTCGGGCACCGTCATCGTCGAGAAAGACAAGCGCATCACCGCCCGCCACACGCGCGCCATGGAGCAATCCGGCACGCAACACGTGACGGTGCCAGAAGACTTCCTGGTGGGTCGACTGCTGGCCAAGAACATGGTCGACGGCGACACCGGCGAGATCATCGCCAAGGCCAACGAAGAGCTGACCGACGCGCTGCTGAAGAAGCTGCGCCAGGCCGGCATCAAGGACATCCAGTGCTTGTTCACGAACGAGCTGGATGAAGGCGCTTACATCAGCCAGACCCTGGCCTCCGATGAAACCGCCGACCAGCTGGCCGCCCGCGTGGCCATCTACCGCATGATGCGTCCCGGCGAGCCGCCGACGGAAGATGCGGTCGAAGCCCTGTTCAACCGCCTGTTCTACAGCGCCGACACGTATGACTTGTCGCGCGTGGGTCGGATGAAGTTCAACGCCCGCGTGGGCCGCGACACACCCGAAGGCAATATGAACTTGTCGAACGAGGACATCCTCGACGTCGTCAAGATTCTGGTTGAACTGCGCAATGGCCGTGGCGAAGTCGATGACATCGACCACTTGGGCAACCGTCGGGTGCGTTGCGTCGGCGAGCTGGCCGAAAACCAGTACCGCTCGGGTCTGGCGCGTATTGAAAAGGCCGTCAAGGAACGTCTGGGCCAGGCCGAGACCGAAGCGTTGATGCCGCATGACTTGATCAACTCCAAGCCGATCTCGGCCGCGTTGAAAGAGTTCTTCGGTGCCTCGCAGCTGTCGCAGTTCATGGACCAGACCAACCCGTTGTCGGAAATCACGCACAAGCGTCGTGTTTCCGCCCTCGGCCCGGGTGGTTTGACCCGTGAGCGCGCTGGCTTTGAAGTCCGCGACGTGCACCCGACCCATTACGGCCGTGTCTGCCCGATTGAAACGCCTGAAGGCCCGAACATCGGCCTGATCAACTCTTTGGCTTTGTACGCACAGCTGAACGAGTATGGCTTCCTGGAAACGCCTTACCGTCGCGTCGTCGATGGCAAGGTGACGACCCAGATCGACTACCTGTCGGCCATCGAAGAAGGCAAGTACGTCATCGCCCAGGCCAACGCCACGCTGAGCGAAGGCGCATTGGTTGATGAGCTGGTGTCGGCCCGTGAAAACGGTGAGTCGGTGCTGACCTCGCCGGAGCGCATCCAGTACATGGACGTGGCCCCGACGCAGATCGTGTCGGTCGCCGCCTCGCTGGTGCCCTTCCTGGAGCACGACGATGCCAACCGCGCCTTGATGGGTGCGAATATGCAGCGTCAGGCCGTGCCGGTGTTGCGTCCTGAAAAGGCTTTGGTCGGCACGGGCGTTGAGCGCGTGGCGGCCAAGGACTCGGGCACCGTCGTGGCAGCTCGCCGCGGCGGTCGCGTCGATTACGTGGACACGAATCGCATCGTGATCCGTGTGAACGACAACGAGACCGTGGCCGGTGAAGTCGGTGTGGACATCTACAACCTGATCAAGTATCAGCGTTCGAACCAAAACACCAACATCCACCAGCGTCCGATCGTCCGCCGTGGCGACCATGTCGCCGCCGAAGACATCATTGC
>JBBRSX010000298.1:0-2117 GCA_038244925.1 Hyphomicrobiales bacterium
ACCTCCTCGTATTTGACGCTGCGCCACAGCCGCTCGACGAACACGTTGTCGCGCCAGGCGCCCTTGCCGTCCATGCTGATGGCGATGCCATTGCTGGCGAGCAGGCCGGTGAAGGCCGCACCGGTGAACTGCGAGCCTTGGTCCGTGTTGAAGATTTCCGGCTTGCCGTGACGAGCCAGGGCATCCTCCAGCGTCTCGACGCAGAAGGCAGCTTGCATGGTGATCGACAACCGCCAGGACAAAACCCGGCGTGTTGCCCAATCGAGCACGACGGCGAGATAAACGAAGCCGCGCGCCATAGGGATGTAGGTAATGTCCATGGCCCAGACCTGGTTCGGCCGCGTGATCTCCATGCCGCGCAGCAGATACGGATAGATCTTGTGCCCGGGCTCGGATTTGGTGGTGCGCGGACGGCGGTACAGCGCCTCTATCCCCATCCGCCGCATGAGCGTCTTGACATGCCGGCGGCCGATCTTGCTCCCCTCGGCAGCCAGCAGCCCTCTCAACATTCGCGAACCGGCGAAAGGAAACTCCAGATGCAGCCGGTCGAGACGCTGCATGATCGCGAGGTCGGCGGAAGGCACTGGACGCGACAGGTAGTAGACGCTGCCACGGCTGATCTTCAAAACTTCCGCCTGCCTGGTGATCGACAGATCGTGCTCACGGTCGATCATCGCTTTGCGCTCAGCAATCCCGCCTTGGTGAGCGCTCCTTCTAGAGCGGTTCATTGCTCGATTGAATCATAGGGATTCCACTGGGCGGCGGTTTGTGATTCAAGATGCGGGCTGGATCGGAGGCCAGCATCGAATGGTCCGACCTCTTTCGAATGATCTGCGTGAACGAGCCGTGGCGGCGGTGGAATCGGGCGAGAGTTGCCATGCGGTAGCAGCGCGGTTCGCTGTTGCGGTGTCGTCCGTTGTGAAGTGGCGCCAGCGCTATCGCGCGACGGGTTCGGTGGTACCGGGCAAGATGGGTGGACACCGCAAGCCGATTCTGGACCCGCATCGAGCGTTTATCGCGGAGCGGATCAAGCAGACGCCCCATCTGACGCTGCACGGGCTGAAGGACGAACTCGCCACACGAGGCGTGAAGGTCTCTCACCACGCGGTGTGGACCTTCCTGCGGCGCGAAGGTCTGAGCTTCAAAAAAAACACTGTTCGCCCTTGAGCAGGGCCGCGCCGACGTCGCGCGGCGGCGCCAGCGCTGGCGGAGCTGGCAGGATCGCCTGGATCCAAGCCGGCTTGTGTTCATCGACGAGACGTGGATCAAGACCAACATGGCCCCGCTGCGCGGCTGGGGGCCAAAGGGTGAGCGGCTTCGCGGCTTTGCACCGCACGGTCACTGGCGAACATTGACCTTCCTGGGCGCGCTGCGCTGCGACCGGCTCACTGCGCCTTGCGTGTTCGACGGGCCGATCGACGGCGAAAGCTTCCGTGCCTATGTCGAACAGCAACTCGTCCGCGTGCTCGAACCGGGCGACATCGTTGTCATGGACAATCTCGGCAGCCACAAGTCGCCGACCGTACGTCAAATGATCCGAAAAGCCGGCGCCAGGCTGTGGTACCTGCCGCCTTACTCACCCGACCTCAACCCGATCGAGCAGGTCTTTGCCAAGATCAAGCACTGGATGCGCATTGCTCAGAAACGCACGATCGACGAAGCCTGCGACCACATCGGTCATCTCGTCGGCACCGTCCTGTCCGACGAATGTGCCAACTACTTCGCCAACGCCGGATACGCTTCCATCAAAAAATGAAACGCTCTAAAAAATCGTTCTCCAGTGTCAGCTCTCCGATCTTGGCGTGCAGCGACTTCACGTCGATGGCAGGGAGTGCCCCGGCATTGCCACCCCCTGGGCCGAACACATCGGCGGCTCCACCCTCAAGCAGCGCTTTCCACGACGTGATCTGATTGGGATGGACGTCGAAATGCTCCGCCAGTTGCGCCAGCGTTCGATCGCCCTTGACGGCGGCAAGCGCCACCTTCGCCTTGAAAGCCGGTGTGTGGTTCCGGCGTGCTCGTCTCGTCATCGTCTCTCCTGATTCGCGGGACAATCTTGCCCGCCGTCAGGCAGAAACTCCACTTATCGCTCTGTTCAAATTTGCGGAGCCAGCTCT
>JBBRSX010000299.1:0-1848 GCA_038244925.1 Hyphomicrobiales bacterium
CCGCGAAGCGATCTTCAGCAATGCATCAAAGTCGATCGCCTCGATGTAGCCGTTCTTCGTCGCAATGATGGGTTTGGGGTTGCCGGCAAGCGACGGCGTTCTGGTGGGCCGCCCTGAATCGTGTTCGTCGCTCCGCTGACGAATCTGGGCGATCAGGTCGCGGCCGACCCGGGCTATGACGTTGTTGATGTGAATGCCGCTCGTCACATGGTGCACAAAGTAGATCAGCACTGCCGTCGAAGTGATCGCGAGCGCCAGGCCGCCGAACATCGCGAGATGAGGAACGAAGGCATCGCGCACAACTCCTCCTGTATCGCCGCTGGTTTCCTCGGCGCTTCGGATGGTCCGCAACACGACCAGGCAGTAAAGATAGGTGCCGATGAAAACGCCGAGTGACGCCTGATTGCCGCGGTCGCGCATGAAGTTGCTGAGCAGGCGCGGCCCGAACTGCCCTGAAGCGTATGTGACCGCCGCCAGCGTGATCGAGAATACCACGCCCGCCACGGTGATCGTCGAGCCTGCAATGGTCGACAGCATCGACCGTGCACCCTCCGGCCGACTGCCGTAAAACCACTCATATTGGCCAAGCCAGGCGTCGCCCAGCCGAGCATCGACCAGCACCAACGCAAGCCCCAATGCGAACCCTGCAAAAGCGAGCAAGGTCGGAAGAAACCAGTAACTGCCCCGGACATTCTCGCTCAGCTCGATCAAGCGGGTGCGAATCAGCATGCGTTCTTACCTGTAATTTCAATGCCGCAGTTCGTGAGTTGAGCGTGAACGTCGAGCCCGTCCAAGTATATCACTTTCGGACTGGCGCGCGCCGGGCCCGGTCACCAGTGAAAAGAAGACCCGCCGTGACCGCGCCGAGGCTATCCATAGCAAGGTCGATGAGGGTGTCTCGCTGGTTTCCGATGATCCCGATCACCCATTCAAAACCTTCCCAAATTAGACCAAGAATAAAACCTGCGAGAAGAGCGAAACCGACGACAGTGAGGGCGCTCGCTCTGTTCAGTATCCGCCCGTCGCGCGTGGCCATCCAGATCAAAGCTGTCATGCCCGCAAAAGTCGTAAAAGCATGGACGATCTCGTCGAACAATGTTCGTTCGTGCCAAAGTCCGAGGATGTAGCCCGCAGCATTGACGGTCGCTCCCACGATGAGGAGCAGCATGATCCCTGAGGGCAGAGCGCGTTGAAAATGGAGGGCACCGCCGCCGACCACTGCCAGTCCCAGCAAAACTGCGCCCTCAACTCGGTCGACGCTAATCGCGTACGCCCCCGCCCCAGCGAGTCCCGCTATTGTCAGCCAACTGGTGGTCCGCAGGAAAGGATGGTCAATCAACTCTGCCGTCCGCGCGCTGGCGCGGGCGCTCGGACCGGGGTCACCCGCCAGACGGTGTTCGACAAGTCGTCGGCAACAATCAGCGCGCCGCGCGGATCGACCGTTACCCCGACAGGACGTCCGAAGGTTTTGCCGTCGGCCTGGAAGCCGGTAACGAAATCGATGGGCACACCCGCCGGTCGCCCGCCACGGAAGGGCACGAACACGACCTTGTAGCCGACCGGCGTTTCACGGTTCCAGCTGCCGTGCAGGCCGATGAATGCCCCGTTGGCGAACCGGTCGCCCATGGCGGGGGCGGAGAAGGACAGTCCCAGCGGTGCCCGGTGAGACCCAAGCGCGTAATCCGGGCGAACGGCGCGCTTCACCAGGTCTTCCTTGAACGGCCGCACCCGCCGATCGGGATTTGCACCCCAATAGCTGTAGGGCCATCCGTAAAAGGCGCCTTGGCGGACCGAGGTCAGATAGTCGGGCACCAGATTGGCACCAAGTTCGTCGCGCTCGTTGACCAC
>JBBRSX010000300.1:0-1549 GCA_038244925.1 Hyphomicrobiales bacterium
GCGGTTCAACCGAAGCAAGACATCAAGGAATTCCAACGTGGCAAAAATCACCAAGAGCTTCCAGTACGGCAAACATGAAGTCACCCTCGAGACCGGCGAGATTGCGCGCCAGGCCGGCGGCGCCGTCATGGTGTCGTGCGATGGCACCGTGCTGCTGGTCAGCGCCGTTGCCAACAAGACCGCGCGCGAAGGGCAGGACTTCTTCCCGCTGACGGTTGATTACCAGGAGAAGTTCTACGCCGGCGGCCGCATCCCGGGTGGCTTCTTCAAACGCGAAGGTCGCCAGACCGAAAAGGAAACGCTGATCTCGCGCCTGATCGATCGCCCGATCCGCCCGCTGTTCCCCGACGGTTTCCGCAATGAAGTGCAGATCATCGCCACGGTGATGTCGATGAACCCGGAAGTCGACGGCGACATCCTCGCCCTGCTGGGTGCGTCCGCCGCGCTGTCGCTGTCCGGTGCACCGTTCGACGGTCCGATTGGCGCAGCCAAGGTCGGCTACAAGGACGGCCAGTACCTGCTGAATCCGTCGAAGACCGAACTGGTCGATTCGCAGCTCGAGCTCGTTGTCGCCGGCACCGCTTCTGCAGTGTTGATGGTCGAATCCGAAGCGCAGGAATTGTCCGAAGACGTGATGCTGGGCGCGGTGATGTTCGGCCACCAGCAGATGCAGGTCGCGATCCAAGCCATCAATGCACTTGTTGCCGAAGCCGGCAAGCCGAAGTGGACCTGGTCGGCGCCTGTCGGCGACGACGCCATGCTGGGCGCGCTGAAGACCACGATCGGCGATCGTTTGACTCAGGCATTCGCGGTGCGCGACAAGCTCGAGCGCAAGGACGCCATCTCGGCGTTGAAGAAAGACGTCATGGCAACGCTTGCGCCCCAGGCCGAAGCCCATGGCTGGAAGGCGGGCGACCTGTCCAAGGAATTCGGCGAGTTCGAATACCAGACCATGCGCAACGCCGTGCTCAGCAGCAAGATCCGCATCGACGGCCGCGCGCTCGACACGGTACGTCCGATCGCATCGCGCGTCGGAATCCTGCCGCGCGTCCACGGTTCGTCACTGTTCACCCGTGGTGAGACGCAGGCGATTGTCGCCGTGACGCTTGGCACGGCGCGCGATGGTCAGGTGATCGACGCCGTGTCCGGTGAGTACAAGGATCACTTCCTGTTCCATTACAACTTTCCTCCGTATTCGGTCGGCGAAGCCGGTCGCATGATGGGCCCGAAGCGCCGCGAAATCGGTCACGGGCGCCTGGCCAAGCGCGGCGTGCTCGCGGTCATGCCATCGATGGAATCCTTCCCGTACACCATCCGCGTCGTGTCGGAAATCACCGAGTCCAATGGCTCCTCGTCGATGGCGTCGGTCTGCGGTAGTTCGCTGGCCCTGATGGATGCCGGCGTGCCGATCAAGGCGCCCGTCGCGGGCATCGCGATGGATCTGGTCAAGGAAGGCAGTGTCTACGTCGTGCTGTCGGACATCCTCGGTGACGTAGATCACCTGGGCGACATGGACTTCAAGGTGGCCGGCACGCAGAAGGGTATTTCC
>JBBRSX010000301.1:0-1507 GCA_038244925.1 Hyphomicrobiales bacterium
CCTTGCAGGATGCCGCGACGACGACTGACGTCGCCCATCACGTCACCCAGGTAATCCTCTGGCGTCACGATCTCGACCTTCATGATCGGCTCCAGCAGCACCGGGCTGGCGCGATGGAAGCCTTCCTTGAAACCCATGGAGCCGGCGATCTTGAACGCCATTTCCGACGAGTCAACTTCGTGATACGAGCCGTCGATCAGGCGCACCTTGACGTCGACGATCGGATATCCGGCCATCAGGCCATTGGCGACGGCTTCCTGGATGCCTTTGTCGACGGCCGGGATGTATTCCTTCGGCACGGTGCCGCCGACGATCGAATTCTCGAACGTGTAACCGGCGCCACGCTCCTGCGGCTCGATCTCGAGCCACACATGTCCGAACTGGCCCTTGCCGCCGGACTGCCGCACGAACTTGCCTTCGGCCTTGACCGCCTTGCGGATGGTTTCGCGATAGGCGACCTGCGGCTTGCCAACGTTGGCCTCGACATTGAACTCGCGCTTCATGCGGTCGACCAGGATGTCCAGGTGCAACTCGCCCATGCCGGCGATGATGGTCTGGCCGGATTCCTCATCGGTGCGCACGCGGAACGACGGGTCCTCCTGCGCAAGGCGACCGAGCGCGACGCCCATCTTTTCCTGGTCGGACTTGGTCTTGGGCTCCACTGCCATCGAGATGACGGGCTCCGGGAAGATCATGCGCTCCAGCGTGATGATGTGGTCCTGCGCGCACAACGTGTCGCCGGTCGTGACGTCTTTCAGGCCGACCGCAGCGGCGATATCGCCCGCCCAGACTTCCTTGATTTCGTCACGGTTGTTGGCGTGCATCTGCAGGATGCGACCGACGCGCTCCTTGCGGGATTTGATCGGGTTGTAGACCGCGTCGCCGGATTTCAGCGTGCCCGAATAGACACGGAAGAACGTCAGCGAACCCACGAAAGGATCCGTCATGATCTTGAACGCCAACGCCGAGAACGGCTCGGAATCCAGCGCCTTGCGGCTGTCTTCCTTCTCGTTGTCGTCGATGCCAGTGACCGCAGGACGATCGGCCGGCGACGGCAGCAACTGGATCACCGCGTCGAGCATGGCTTGCACGCCCTTGTTCTTGAACGCGGTGCCGCACAACACGGGGATGACTTCCACGCGCAGCGTGCGCAAACGGATGCCTTCAATGATCTCTGCGTCAGACAGGTCGCCTTCGTTGAGGTACTTGTCCATCAACTCTTCGGTCGCCTCGGCAGCGGCCTCGACCATGAAGAGCCGTGCCTCGGCGCAGGTGTCAGCCAGAGCCGCCGGAATGTCGCGGTATTCGAAATTAGTGCCCTGCAGTGCCGTATCCCAATGGATCGCCTTCATCTTGACCAGGTCGACAACGCCCTCGAAGCCTTCCTCGGCGCCAATCGGCACCTGCATCGGCACGGCGTACGCGCCCAGGCGCGACTTCAGCTGCTCCACAACCTTGAAGAAGTCGGCGCCGGTGCGATCCATCTTGTTGACGAACGCAAGACGCG